>NZ_BBRK01000004.1:0-337715 GCF_002090115.1 Demequina sp. NBRC 110054 | reverse complement strand
AGTTGCGCGACGGATCCCACGGGTTGCGCGTGACGCCGGTGAGGGGCGAGATGCCCGTGCCCTTCCATCCGAACTCGGGCGTCGTGGTGCGGCCGATGATGACGGTGCCCGCGTCCTGGAGCCGCTCGACCATCGGCGACGCATACGTCGCGAGCGCGGCCGACGAGGTCCGCGAACCCTTGAAGCACTGCTCGCCGACGATCGGCATGTTGTCCTTCGAGGCGATCGGCACGCCGTGGAGTGCACTGCGCGACTTCCCGTCACGCGCCTCGGCCTCGAGGGTCGCGGCCTCCGCGAGCGCGTTCTCCCTGCGCAGGTCCACGTAGGCGTTGAGGTCGCCGTCGTCCCGCGCGGCGAGCTCGAGCGCGCACTCGGCGAGGTGCACGGGGGAGACCTCGCCGCTCGCCACGAGGCGGCCCATCTCGACGCCGGTGAGGGACTGATACTCGGCCAGGCCGAGCTCGCGGTACGCGCTCATCGCTCGACCCCGCCCGCGATCGCGGTCCACGCCTCGCAGAACCGGTCCACCCACTCCTCGGGAACGGACGTGGAGATCTTCACGAAGCGCTCGCCGAAGTGCGGCGACTGATACGTGCCGGGACGGATGAACACGTCATGCTCGAGCATGCGCGCGCACACGTCCTCCGAGTGCAGGCCGGTGGTCGAGACATCGACGGCGAGGAAGTTCGCCTGGGACGGAGAGACCACGACGGACCCGAAGCCCGTGCGTGCCACGACGTCCTCGACGGCTTGGATGTTGCGGCGATTGACACCGCGCAGCATCTCGAGCCACTCCCCACGGCCCTCGAGTCCCGCGATGGCGGCGCGCTGCGCCTGGATCGGCGCGCCCAGCGGGTTCGACGGCACCGCGGTGAGGCGTGCGAGCAGCTCGGGTGCGGCGATCACCGCGCCGAGCCGCAGGCCTGCGAGCCCGAGCCACTTGGAGAAGCTGTAGGTGGTGAACGTCCGCTCGGGGTACAGCTCGGCGACCAGGCTGTGGCCCTCAGCGAAGTGTCGGTACGTGCAGTCGTGGACGATGTACGACTCGGTCTCGCGTGCGAGGGCGACGATCGCCTCGAGCTCCCCGCGCGAGTACAGGCTCCCGAGCGGGTTGAGCGGGTCGATCAGGTAGATGAGGCTGCGCGGCTCGATGACCTCTGCGATCTGCGCGGCCGACAGCTTCGCGCCCGGCTGCTCGTACACGTCGAGCACCGTGACGGGCTTGTCGCCGAGGCCGACGAAGCGCGCGGGCCACGGCCAGCCCGGGTCCGACGTGATCAGCCGCGAGATCTCCGGGGCGAGCACGGTGCACAGGTGGTAGAGGCCGCCGACGGCGCCGTCGGTGACCCAGGCATCGGCGTCGGGCAGGCCCAGGTCCTCGAGGATCAGCTCGCGCAGCCGCGTGAAGCCGAGCGGGGGTGCGTACAGCTGGAACTCGCGCGAGGCGACGCTCGCGGTCATCGCGTCGACGACTGCCGCGGGCGGCTCGAGGTGGGTGGTGTTCTGCCCCATCCACGCCAGCGTCGGGCGGTTCAGGAGGTCTTCGAACGAGGGTGAGGACATAGGGGACTCCGATTCTTGAGCGGGAGCGAAGCGAGAGGGTGAGGGGGGAGCGCTGTGGCTCAGGGCTCGACGAGCTCGCCGCCGACGATGCGGGGCACGCCATCGAGGTGCACGGTCGCGTCCTGCATGACGCAGTCGAGATGCGCGACCGCGTTCACGGTGCCGCCGTAGGCGATCGAGTTGCCGAAGGCGATGTGGGCGCTGCCCTTGGTGGACTCCGTCTCCATGGGGACCGCGCAGACGGAACCCTGCGGGTTGAGGCCCACGGAAACCTCCGCGAGATTGCCCATGCGCGGATCGTCGCAGCGCGCGATCATCTCGAGCAGGCGGGCCGCCTCGTCGCCCTCGGTCGCGCGGAGAGCGCCCTCGCGGATGTCGAGAGTGACGGGGGAGGCGACGGGCCCGGGGCCCATGAAGAGGAAGTCTCCGTCGATCACGACGGTCCCCTCGCTCGAGAGCTCGACCGGCGCAGTGCCCGACTCGATGTCGGGCGGAGCCATGTACGCACCGGGCTCGCGAGCGACGCCGGTGAGGGCGCGGCCCTTGCGCCCGCGCACCGAGCCGAACAGGTCGGTGCCCGCCGGCGTGGTGATGCGGTAGGTGTCCGCCTCCTCCCACGCGCGCGCGAGTGCCATCACGGTGGTCGCGATCTCGTCGAAGTCGACGTCGTAGGGGCCGCCGAGGCGGAAGGTGTCGGCGATCACCGCGGGCATGCTCAGGTAGCGCGTGCCCTGGCGGCACGCCTCCTGCCTGGCCTTGCTCGAGCCGATGAACGCGGAGGTGAGCTCGATCCCGGCCGCGGCGTTCGCGAGCTCCTCCGCGATCCTCGCGGGCGGCTCCGCTCCGGGCATGGGGATCTCTGTCAGCGTGCGGATGAGAGGGATCGCGCCGCGCTCTCTGAGGCCCTCGGCCAGGCCCGCGACCACGGCGAGGTCGCTGCCCGGGTCCGACAGGAGCACGACGCGCTCGTCCTTGCAGATGCCGAGGCACGTGTCGAGCACGCGGGACACCGTGCGCTCGGGAAGCGGGGCGTCGAGAAGCGTGCTCACTCCGCTCACCCCGCCCTGTAGGCGTCGACGCACTCCGCGAACGCCTCGATCGTGGCGGTGCGGGTGTGGATGTCTCCGCCGATCGGGAAGAGGGTCATCGAGTCGACGCCGAGCGCGTCGAGCGTGGCCATCTTCTCGAGCACCGAGGCGCGATTGCCGGCGAGCGCCATGCGGCGGACGAAGTCATCCGGCAGCAGCCGCGCGACCTTGGCGGCCTCCTGGAACTCGCCGCCGCTGTACTCCTGCTGGACCCGGGAGATGAGCTCCTTGTCGAGGCCCGCGAGCTCGCAGTACATCGGTGCGGTCTGGGGGAACCACGCGGCGATGGTGCGTGCGGACTCCAGTGCGGCGTCCTCGTCCTCGTTGATCTCCCCGTAGGCGAACACCGAGATCTTGGGGCGCTCGCTGCGGCCCGCCTTCTCGACCCCGCGGTCGATGTGCTCGAGCGCGTAGGTGAGGCCCACGGTGTCGAGGCCCGCGAGCAGGACCACGCCGTCGGCCACGCGACCCGCCATCTCGAGCGTCTTGGGCCCCGAGGCGGAGACGTAGACGGGGATGTCGGCGGGCACGTCGAAGCGCATGTGCGCGTCGACGAGCTCGAATCCCAGGCCCTGATACGTGACGTGGTCGCCCGTCCACAGGGCGCGCATCGCGTGGATCGAGTCCTCGAGCTGGCGCAGGCGCGCGGGCTTGTGCCCGAGCGCGAGCAGGGGGCGGTCGCCCGCCCCGATGCCCATGATGGCTCGCCCACCGGAGATCTCGTCGAGCGTCGTCGCGGCGACCGCGGCGAGCGCCGGGTGGCGCGTGACCGGGTTGGTCACGGCCGTTCCCAGCGTCATCCGGCTCGTCCTCATCGCCGCGATCGTGAGGTACATGTAGCTGTACCGCGAGTGCAGCGACGAGTCGGTGAGCCAGAACTCGTCGAAGCCGAGCGTCTCGATGCGCTCGACGAGGTCCCCGAACTGTGCGGACGGGTAGACCGGCTGGAGGGCGACTCCTGACCGCATCAGTCCTCCGGGCTCAGTGCGAGCGCGGCGAATGCGGCGTAGACCTTGGTGGCCTCGACGATGTCCTCGATCGAGAGGTGCTCGTCGGGGCAGTACACGGGCTCGCCGCCGGGGCCGAAGATGATGGTCGGGATGTCGCCGCCGAAGCTCGCGGTGTCGCCGAGCCAGCCGGCGACCTGGAGCTCGGGCTCCTCGCCGCGCACGTCGCGGACGGCCTCGATCATGAGCGAGGTGACCCTCGCCTCGGGCTCGGCAAGGTAGCCGGACTTGACGTCCGCCAGCACGACCTCGGCCTCGAAGCGCGGCTCGCGCTCCTTGGCCCTCGCGAGGCAGCGGTCGATCTCCTCGCGGACCTCCTCGAGCGAGACGCCGGGCTGCGGGCGGCAGTCGACGCGGATGACGCACTCGTCGGGGATCATCGACGGGCCGCCCGGGGGCAGGCCGCCGTAGACGCGTCCGGGAGCCATGTAGGTCTCCGGTCCGAACAGGTCGGTCACCCACTCCTCCAGCTGCGGCTCGAGCTTCGACTGGTCCAGCTCGATGATCGCATGCGCCGCGAGCATGTTGGCGTTGACCGCGAGCGGCTTGTGGCAGGTGTGCGCGGAGATTCCGCGGACGATGATGTCGTAGTAGTAGCGCCCGCGGTGTCCGAGGAAGATCTCGTTGTCGGACAGCTCGCCGAGCACGCAGAGGTCGCCGGGGTGCTCCTTGAAGTACTCGATCGCGCCGGTCTGGTCGCCCATGTGGTCGGAGACGGCGGCGAAGGAGACGCGGCCGTTGAGCTCGATCCCCGAGGCGCGCAGCGCCTCCATGGCGATGATCTGGCACACGAGCGCGGCCTTCATGTCCATGATGCCGTGGCCGTAGATGCTGCCGTCGATCAGGTCGCCGGAGAAGGGCTCGCTGACCTCCCAGCCGTGGGAGACGGGCTTGGTGTCCATGTGCCCGGTGAGGACGACGTTGGGTCCCTCGCCGGTGCCGAAGTCGAGATGGCCGATCGCGTTGGGGCGGTCGCCGAGCACGGGCTGCAGGTTGACGCCCGCGAAGCCGGACTCGCGCATCACGTTCGCGAGGTAGTTCGCGAGCGGGCCCTCCTCGCCGAGGATGCTGGGGATCCGGCACACCTCCTGCACGAGGCGCACAAGGCGCTCCTCGTCGATGTGCTCGGCGACGCGGGCGGCGAGGCCTGCGGGGATCTCGGTGGTCATGTTCCATCCTCTCGGACTTCGATCTAGTACATAAGATCTTATATACCGAACGGGTGGCGTCAAGACGATTCAGGGGTCCGCGCTGTTAACTCTGTGTAACGCGCGACTGGCGATGCGCGGCCGCCGGGGTGAGGGGCGTCAGCCCTCGGCGTTCGCCGCGGACAGCTCCGCGATCTGCGCCTCGAGGACGCTGTCGAGGTGGGCGTCGAGCACCTCGATCGCGGTGTCCGCCCTGCCGGACTCGATCGCCTCGACGATCGCGACGTGCTGGGCGAGCGAGTCCTCGAATCGCCGCTGTCCCGCACCCATCTTGCCGAGGCGGCGCAGGTGGAGCGACAGTCGCTCGACGAGCTCGCCGAGCATGCGGTTGTCGAGCACCGCGAACATGATGTCGTCGAACTCGTCGAGCCCGGTCGCGGCCGCGGAGAGGTCTCCGGCCTCGAGGGCGTCTCGCGTCGCGTCGATGTTGGCCCGGAGCCGATCCAGGTGGCCGTTGCCCGACGAGGCGACCAGGCGGACGCATTCGCGCTCAAGGATCGCGCGAGCCGCGAACAGCTCGCGGGCGTCGTCGATCGAGTACACGCGTGCGCGCGCCCCCTTGTAGGGGGCGACCTCGACGAGTCCGTCGTGCTCGAGTCGCACGAGCGCCTCGCGGATGGGCGTCTTGCTCACGCCGTAGCGTGCCGACAGCGTGACCTCGCGCAGCGAGGAGCCGGGAGGGAACTCGTGCTCGACGAGTGCGTCGCGCAGCTTCCGGTAGACGATCTCCTTGACCTGCAGTGGCTCCACCGCGTCGATGATCGTGCTCACGTGAGTTTCCTCCCTGGTTGGTGAGGGGTCGGGTCGAGGGGTCTCCCCCTGGGGGCACGCTACTCCTGATTGATGGAATATGGGATACCACTTTTCCTGCGACCGGTTTCGACGGCCCTCAGGGCTTCGTTAAATCCATGTAACGAGTTCGCGATATTGCTATGACCCGGCAAGTCGTCGGCTTAGGGTGCGGTGTATTGCATATGAGATCTCATCTTGAGCCGGGAGGCATCGTGACCGTCATCGCAACCCCCCCTCTGCTCCCCGAGGTCGAGGCCTTCCTCGCCAAGGAGCACGGACTGTTCATCAACGGCCGCAGCGTCGCGTCCTCGGACGGGGCCACCTTCCCGGTGCACAACCCGGCCACCGGCGCGCTGCTCACGAACGTCGCGGCCGGCACGGCCTCGGACGTGGACGATGCGGTCGCCGCCGCCAGGGCCGCGCTTCCGGTGTGGAACGCGATGGCCCCCTCGGCGCGCGCGGACCTCATGTGGAGGCTCGGCGACGAGCTCGAGCGGCGCGCGGACGAGTTCGGTCAGCTCGAGACGCTCGACAACGGCAAGCCGACGGGCGAGGCGGGCGGGCTGGACGTCCCGCTGTGCGCGCAGCTCTTCAAGTACTACGCCGGCTGGATCACCAAGATCGAGGGCGAGTCCATGGTGCCCTCGAGCGGCATGGACATGCATGTGTACACGCGTCGCGAGCCCGTCGGGGTCGTCGGCGCGATCATCCCGTGGAACTTCCCGCTCCTGATGTGCGGCTACAAGCTCGGCCCGTCCCTCGCCGCCGGCTGCACGATCGTCCTCAAGCCCGCCGAGCAGACGCCGCTGTCGGCGCTCCGCCTCGTCGAGCTCATGGACGAGATCGGCTTCCCTGCGGGGGTCGTCAACGTCGTCACGGGTGACGGTCCGGGTGCCGGCGCCCCGCTTTCCGCGCACATGGACGTGGACAAGATCACGTTCACGGGCGAGAACGCGACGGGCCAGAAGATCCTCGAGGCCTCCAAGGGCAACATGAAGCGCCTCTCCCTCGAGCTCGGCGGCAAGTCTCCGAGCCTCGTCTTCGAGGACGCCGACCTTGACGCCGCGATCGAGGGCACCTTCGGCGCCGTGTACTTCAACCAGGGGCAGTGCTGCATCGCCGGCGCGCGCGTGTTCGTGCAGCGATCGGTGTACGAGCGCTTCGTCGAGGGGCTCGCGGCGAAGGTCTCGGCGATCCAGCTGGGCAACGGCCTCGCGGACGGCACCACCATGGGGCCCGTCGTCAGCGCCGAGCAGCGCGACCGCGTCAACTCGCTCATCGCCTCGGGCGTCGCGCAGGGAGCGAAGCCCGTCGTCGGTGGCGGCACGGTGCAGTCGGCCGAGCTCGCCGACGGCTACTTCGTCCAGCCGACGCTCTTCACCGACATCACGACGGACATGGAGATCATGCGCAAGGAGATCTTCGGCCCCGTCGGCATGGTCGGCGTCTTCGACACAGAGGAGGAGGCCCTTGCGCTCGCGAACGACACGCAGTTCGGCCTCGCGTCCGGCGTGTGGACGAGCGACGTCAAGCGCGCGCACCGCGTCGCCGCGCAGATCCACGCCGGTGTGGTGTGGATCAACACCTACGGCATGTTCGACGTGGCCATCCCCTACGGCGGCTTCAAGGCGTCCGGCTATGGCAAGGAGCTGGGACGCGAGGCGCTCGAGCCCTATCTCCAGACCAAGACCGTATGGGTCGACCTCGGGTGACGGTGAGGATCGTGAGCGACGACAGCCAGCAGGCGCCCCTCGAGATGTCGATCGACGCGCTCCTCGGGGAGGACGGGCTGCCGCTTCCCGGAGTCGACGCATCGTCCTGGCTCGGGGGCCCCACGCCCGACACGCTGAAGTCCGCCTTCGGTGCGTTCCCCTCGGGGGTCGCCGCGCTGTGCGCCGAGGTCGACGGGGTGAAGCGCGGTCTCGCCGCGACCTCGTTCACCGTCGGGGTGTCCTTCGAGCCTCCGCTCGTGCTCTGCTCCGTCCAGAACACGTCGACCACGTGGCCCCACCTGCGCGAGGCTGCGCGCATCGGGGTCTCGGTCCTCGGTGCCGGGCACGAGAGCGTCTGCATGGAGCTCGCGCGCAAGGGCGAGGACAAGTTCGCGAACCTCACTGCGATCCCGACGGAGCACGGCTCCTTGTTCATCGCGGGCGCGCCCGTATGGCTCGAGTGCTCGATCGTGACGCAGACGCCTGCCGGGGACCACACGCTCGTCGTGCTCCAGGTGGATGCGCTCAGCGTGCTGCCCGACGAGGACCCGCTCATCTACCACGCGAAGCAGTTCCGCCGCCTGGCGGGCTGACGAGCGCCTCTCAGCGAAACCAGAGCAGGTGGAAACGCCTGCGCAACCTCATCTACACACCTGTGCAACAGGTGCCGCTCATACTCGAGATCCCCCACGAGAAGGACATCCCCGTGACCGACTCACACCCCCGCCTGATGCACCTCAACCTCTTCATGAGGATGTACGGCCACCACCCGTCGGCCTGGCGCCGCCCGTCCACCGACAGGAAGGACGCCTTCGACCCCGAGTACTTCGTGAACCTCGCGAAGGTGTGCGAGCGCGGCCTGTTCGACGCGGTCTTCCTCGCCGACACCCAGATGCCGATGTGGGGCAGGGCCGACATCTCCATGGGGTCCGTGTTCGAGCCCATGTCGCTCATCTCGTACATGGCCGCGAAGACCGACCGGATCGGCTTCATCGGCACTGTCTCGAGCACGCTCAACGACCCCGCCAACGCCGCGCGCCTCGTCGCGAGCGCGAACCTCATCTCCGGCGGCCGCGTGGGGATGAACCTCGTGACCTCGCAGAGCGATCCCGAGGCGCTGCTCCACGGCATGGATGCGCTGCCTGACCCGGAGAAGCGCTACGCGCGAGCCAAGGAGTTCGCCGAGGTGCTGTTCGGCCTGTGGGACTCCTATCCGCGCGACGCCGTCGTGATGGACAAGGAGGCGGGCATGTTCTTCGACGAGTCGGAGTTCCGTCCCGTCGACCACGAGGGCGACTTCTACAAGGTCAGGGGTACGCTGTCCGTGCCCGAGTCCGCGCAGGGCCGCCCGGTACTCGTGCAGGCCGGCGCCTCTCCCGCGGGCCGCGATCTCGCCGCCCGGTACGCCGAGGTCATCTACGGAATCGGGTCGACGCTCGACGACGCGCAGGAGTACTACCGCGACATCAAGCGTCGGACCGTGGGCCACGGCCGTGACGCTGACGCGATCGCGGTGCTGCCCGGCGTCGTCACGGTCGTCGGCGACACGGAGGCAGAGGCGCAGGACAAGAAGGCCTACCTCGACTCGCTCAAGGAGCTCTCGAAGCAGCTCGACACGCTCGGCTCCTACATCGGCATGGACGTCTCGGGCCTCTCTCGCGACGACGCCATGCCCGCGCTGCCTCCGATCGAGGAGTTCGAGGGGCCGAAGGGCCGCTACGTCATGATGCAGACGCTCTCGCGAGGCGCGGACGGCGAGCTCGTCACTGTCGGGGAGATGCTCTCCAAGATCTCCGCGGGCGGAGGCCACTTCACCGCGGTGGGCACGGCCGCGCGGGTCGCGGACCAGCTTGAGGAGTGGTTCACGAACGAGGCGGCCGACGGCTTCAACGTCAACGCCTCGACCATGCCCGAGGGCATCGAGGACTTCGTCGATCGCGTGGTTCCCGAGCTCCAGGCGCGCGGCCTGTTCCGCACCGACTACGACGGGACGACGCTGCGCGGCCACCTGGCACAGAGGGGCGCATGAGCGTGGCGCTCGAGTCTTCCGCGGCCCTGCGCGAGCACGCCGGCCCGGCCTGGGATGCGCTGCTCACGCATGAGTTCCCCGTCCGCCTCGCGGCGGCGACGCTGCCCGAGGAGAGCTTCCGCTTCTACGTGGCGCAGAACCTCCTCTACCTCCCGGAGTACGCGCGCGTGATCGCCTTCGCGGCGGCACGGAGCGCTGACGGCGCCGGGCTCGGCGAGCACACCGAGTCGCTCGTCAACATCGTGTCGACCGAGATCCCTCAGAACCGCCGTCTGCTCGAGGCGATCTCCGCGATCGCGCCCGAGCCGACCCCGGGCGAGGACGTCAAGGCCCCGGCCACCGTCGCGTACACCTCGTGGCTCCTGTCGATCGCCGCCACGGGGTCGACCCTCGACATCGCGGCGGCCATCCTGCCGTGCGCGTGGAGCTACGGCGACATCGCCGAGGGGCTCGTGCGCGACGCCGCCGACCACCCGGTGTACACCGAGTGGCTCGGCTTCTTCGCCTCCGCCGACTATCGGGCCGTGGTGGACAGGCAGCGCGCCGCGTTCGACGCGGAGCTCGCGGAGCAGGACGATGCGGGCCGCGCCCGCCTCGCCGACATCTTCCTCATGGGGTGCCGGCTCGAGAAGAGCTTCTGGGGCCAGGGGCTCGCCATGCAGCACTGGGACGACGTCGCCGGCTGAGCCGGCGGGGAAGGGCACGACGAGACCCATGCAGATCGACGCGCACAACCACATCCTCTCGATGGGCACCGACGCCGAGTTCACGCTCGGGTACGGCCGCGAGGGGTCGCTGTGCATCTACCGGGCGCAGGACAAGCTCCCGACGCACCGCATGCCGACGACGGGGGAGTGGGAGGAGATCGAGGCGGCCGACGGCAAGGACGGCTTCGGCGTCGTCGGGCCCGACGAGATCGTCGCCGCTCATCCGGGCTTCGACAAGTCCGTGATCCTCGCGGTGAGCCCTCAGTACCTGGACGGCCGCCTGATGGGCACGGTCGACGTGTTCGACGTCACCGGCCTCGGGGGCGACCCGTCGCCCGAGCGATGCAACGAGTACATCGCCGGCTGCGTCGCGATGCAGCCCGGCAAGCTGATCGGCTTCGCGTCGGTCAACCCCAAGCTGCGCGGGCCCAAGGCCGCCGTCGAGGAGCTCGGCTACGCGGTCGAGACCCTCGGGCTCAAGGGGGTCAAGCTCTACCCGATGTATCAGCACTGGTCTCCCGCGGACCGTGAGATCGCGTTCCCGGTGTTCGAGGCCGCGCGCGACCTCGGGATCCCGGTCATGGTCCACCAGGCGGGGTCGACGCGTATCGACGCGAAGCTCGAGTACGCGCGTCCCGCGATGCTCGACGACGTCGGCCGCGAGTTCCGCGATCTCAAGGTGATCCTCGCGCACTGCGGCATCCCGTGGATCGACGAGGCGATGTTCATGCTCACGAAGCACCCGAACTTCTACACCGAGATCAGCTATCACATCGCCACGGTGACGCGAAGGGACCTGTTCCAGTTCCTGCACCGCGCCGAGCCGTTCTTCGTGCCGCTCGAGAAGATCATGTTCGGCACGGACTTCCCCGGCTTCCTGTACGACCCCGTGGTGCTTCGCGAGAAGCTGCTCACGGTCAACGAGGAGGCTGCTCCGCTCGGCCTTCCCGAGATTCCCCAGCACAAGATCGACGGCGTCATGGGCGACAACTTCGCGCGCCTCGTGGGCCTGAAGGAGGACGCATGACCACGCCCCGCATCGTCATCATCGGAGGAGGCAACGGCGGCCTGCTGTCGGCGCATCGGCTCGCCGACGTCGCGGACGTCACGATCCTCGAGGCGGGCGTGGACCCCGGCGACCCCGTCCCGCACGAGTTCCTTCACGAGCACGCGTTCCCCGAGCATGACTGGGACTACACGAACGAGGACTCGGGCCATCACCTGGTGCGCGGCCGCGTCCTCGGCGGCGGGTCGAGCGTCAACGCGGCCGCGGGCTCGCGCGGTCAGCCCGCGGGCTACGAGGCCTGGGGTGAGGGCTGGCAGTGGGGCGACCTCCAGCCGGCGATGCGCGCGCTCGAGACCGACGAGCAGTTCGGGGCCGAGCCGTACCACGGTGATGCTGGGCCGATCAGGATCACCCGCCTCGAGCCGGGGCCCCTCGATCTCGCCTTCTACGAGGCCTCCAAGGCGGCGGGTCACCCCGAGTGCCCGGATCACAACGCTCCCGGCACGCAGGGCTACGGCCCGTGGCCGACCAACCGCGTGGACGGAGGTCGCTGGGGCGCGCTCGCGGCGGTCGCGCCGCTCGTCCGCGACCGCGTGACCCTGCGTCCGTCGACCATGGTCGACCGCATCGTCGTGGAGGGCGGTCGCGCCGTGGGCGTCGAGGTGAACGGGGGAGAGGAGATCATCCCCGCCGACCTCGTGATCCTCTCTGCCGGAGCCTATGGCAGCCCCGAGGTGCTGTGGCGCTCGGGCATCGAGGCTCCCGAGATCGGCGAGGGCCTCCAGGACCACCCCTGGGTGATGATGAACGTGATCGCGCGCGACGAGGACGACGTCATGGCGCGACCCGTGAGCGGCTCGCTGCTGCGCGCGGGCGTCGCCGACGAGCCGTCGGACGAGTTCCAGGTCTTCCCGTTCTCGACGTGGCTCTACGACCGCACCGCGCCCAAGAACAGCTACTCCGTCTCGGTCGCGCTCATGCAGCCCGAGAGCAGGGGGCGCGTGTACAGGGACGATGCGGGGGCGACCCGGATCAGCCTCGCTCACCTCAAGGACGAGTCCGACCTTGATCGGATGGCGATCGCCGTCGAGCGCACCGCCGGCATCATCGACGCGATGGCCGAGACGGGGATCGTGACCGTTCCCGCGGACGCCTGGTGGAAGCAGGGCGACCTCAAGGCCGCCCTGCGCGAGCGCGTCGAGACGTACAACCACCCGGTCGCGTCGTGCGGCATCGGGCGCACCGTCGACCGCCGCCTCAATGTGATCGGCGTCGAGGGGCTGAAGATCATCGACGCCTCGGTGATGCCTCGCATCCCGGACGGCGGGCCCAACCTCGTCACCATGGCGATCGGCTGGATCGGCGGCGGGATCGTGCGCGAGGACCTCGGTATCTGAGGGCCGCGTTTCGCCCACGTTACGGCTTGTAAACATCTCGCGACAGCCCTTGTCGGCACCTGTCGACACCTCTAGGGTTTCTGAAATATAAGATCTCAAATTTTCTATACGGTTCATCGTCGCCGGTAGAAGAGAGGACATCCCCTCATGGCCAGGACACTCATCCGCAACGGCATGGTGCTGACGCTCGACGCGGCCGGCACCTATCACGAGCAGGGCACCGTGGTGCTCGAGGACGACAGGATCGTGGAGATCGTCGCGGGCGACGTCGCCCCGGCGATCGGGGAGACCAGCATCGACGCGACCGACATGATCGTGATGCCGGGGCTCATCGACCTGCACTTCCACACCGCGCTCGGCAAGGGCTACAACGACCACATGCCGCTCTGGGAGTACCTGGACGAGTGCTGGTACCCCATGATCCGCGCGCTCGACCATGAAGCCGCCTACTGGGCCGCGCAGGCCTCCTACACCGAGGCGATCAAGAACGGCGTCACGACCGTCAACGACATGTACCGCAGGCTCGACGCGCTCGCGGACGCTGCCGACGAGATCGGCATCCGCGCGATCCTGTCCAACGACGTCGCCGACGACGAGTTCGACCTCGACACGCTCCAGGACAACGTCGACGCCTTCCACCGCGACCACGGCCGTGCGAACGACCGCATCCAGGTCCGCTTCGGTCTCGAGTGGCTGCCGCTCGCCTCGCCCGAGCTGCTGCGCGACATGCGCGGCCTCGCGGACGAGCTCGGCATCGGCATCCACGCGCACCTCAACGAGTCGCTCTCGGAGGTCGAGAACAGCATCCAGCGCTTCGGCAAGCGTCCCACGGAGATGGCCTATGAGGCCGGGCTCCTGGGGCCGGATCTGGTGGCCGCGCACTGCGTGCACCTGAGCGACGACGAGATCCGCATGATGGCCGAGACGGGCACCCACATCTCGCACAACCCCAGCTCGAACGCGAAGCTCGGCAACGGCATCGCCCGCGTGCCCGAGTACCTCGCCGCCGGCATCAACGTCGGCCTGGGCCACGACGCAGTGGAGTGCAACAACAGCGGCGACATGTTCGAGGTGCTCAAGTACGCCTCCCTCATGCACCGTGCCAACCGCATCGACTCCTCGCTCATGCAGGCCGAGCAGGTGCTCCGCATGGCCACCAACAACGGCGCGAAGGCGCTCGGCGTCAACGCCGGCAGCCTCGAGGTCGGCGCCAAGGCCGACATCATCCTTCTTGACACCAACAGCGTCGAGTTCACCCCGATGCTCCGCGACAGTGCGACCCACCCGATGAGCCACCTGGTCTTCGCCGCCAACGGGTCCGCCGTCGACACCACCATCGTGGACGGGAAGGTGCTGATGCGTGGGCGTCAGCTCCTCACCGTCGACGAGGGCCGCGTGGTCCACGAGGCCAACGCAGCCTTCCGCCGCACCATCGACCGCATGACGGTGGTCCGGCGCGAGCACTAGCCCAGCCCGCCAGCGCTCCACTCCCCTAGAAAGGTATGTCCCTCATGATGCATCCCCGCCGCACCTACGCGACGGTCGGTCTCGCCGCGAGCTCGCTGCTCGTCCTCGCCGGCTGCTCGTCCACCGACGCCTCCGAGACCGACGCCTCGACCGACTCCTCCGCAAGCACCGAGACGACGGAGCCGACCGCCGTCAGCTTCGCGCTCGACTGGACGCCCAACACCAACCACACCGGCCTGTATGTCGCTCTCGCCGAGGGCTACTTCGAGGACGCAGGACTCGATGTCGAGGTCCTCCCGTACAACTCCAGCTCGCCAGACACCCTGGTCGACGCGGGCACGGCGGACTTCGGCATCTCGTTCGAGTCGTCGATGCTCTTCTCGAAGTCCGCAGGCGCCGGCATCGTCTCCGTCATGTCCGTGCTCCAGCACACGTCCACCGCGATCGGCGTCCGCGCCGACAACGACGACATCCAGAGCCCCGCCGACCTCGACGGCCTCACCTACGGCGGCTTCGGCGCCGTGGACGAGGAGCCGACGATGCAGGCCATCATCCAGGGCGCGGGTGGCACCGGTGAGTTCGAGTCCGTGGTGCTCGGTACGAGCGCGTACGAGGCCCTCTACTCGGGCGACGTCGACTTCACCGTCCCGTTCGTCGCCTGGGAGGGCATCGAGGCGGAGCTGCGCGGCGAGCCGATGAAGTACTTCTACGCGACCGACTACGGCTTCCCGGACCAGTACAACGTCATCGTGATCGGCAACGAGTCCTGGATCGAGGAGAACCCCGACGCGGCCGCGGCCTTCGTCCAGGCACTCCAGGAGGGCTACGAGTACGCGGCGGCCAACCCCGACGAGGCTGCGCAGATCCTCATGGACGAGAACCCCGACGTCCTCACCGAGGAGGAGCTCGTGACGCTTAGCCAGGAGATGCTGTCGGCCGACTACCTGCTCGACGACAGCGGCGCGGTCGGAACCCAGACCGAGGAGATGTGGGCCGACCTCGGCTCCTTCTACTACGACGCCGGACTGCTCGCCGACGCGGACGGCAACGTCCTCACCGAGGAGCCCGACTGGACGTCGTTCTACACGACCGACCTGATCGACTGACCATCACCGCGACGGTGCGGGGCCCGCTGCTCACGCAGCGGGCCCCGCACCCACGATCACGCAGGAGAATCCGCATGACGCCCACGGACACTCTCTCCGCACAGCTCATGGAGCGAGTCACCGAGGAGGCCTCTCGTTGGCCCTCGCTGCCGCTCCTGACCGGGGTGGCCGACGGGACGCTCGACCCCGCGGTGTTCCGCCACTACCTCGAGCAGGACTATCTGTACCTGCGCTACTACGCGCGCCTGTTCGCCCGTCTCGCGGCGTCGGGACCCGATGCCGACCTGGAGCACTCGGTGCGTCTCGCCCACGGGATCTTCGCGGTCGAGCTCGACCGCCACATCGAGAACTCGGGTCCCTTCGGATGCGAGTTCGCGACCGCCGAGCCGTCTCCCGAGACGCAGGCCTATCTCGACTTCTACGACTCTCTCGCCGAGGACCGGGCCGCCACCCTCGTGGCGATGCTGCCCTGCCTCTACGGCTACACCGTCGCCCTCTCTCTCGTGGAGGTGAACGATCCCGACAGCGCGTACGCCGAGTGGGTCGGCGTCTACTCGAGCGGCGACTACATGGACATGATCACGCGCCACTGCACCATGATCGATCGATCCGACATCGACGCCGAGCGGGCCGAGGCCGTGCTCGCACGCGGTCTCGCACACGAGATCGAGTTCTGGAACCAGAGGCCCGCCAGCTTGGAGGCTGCATGATGACCGCTGCCACTGCCGAGGACAGCACCTCGCCGTCGCACCAGACCCTGACGCAGGAAGGTCGTCCGAGGCGACGGCCGCCGGCCTGGGTCGGCACCATCGTCCCTCCGGTGCTGATCGCCGTCGGTGTGATCGCGCTCTGGGAGGCCCTGACCGCGGTGCTCGACATCCGACCGCAGATCCTCCCGTCGCCGTCGCGAATCGTGTCCTCCGGCCTCGATCAGGCCGACGTCATCTCCGGCCACGCCTGGGCGACTCTTCAGGTCACGTTCGTCGGCTTCTCCGCAGCCCTTGTCGTCGCGTGGGCGATCGCGGTCGCGGTGGACTTCTCGCCGTGGCTGCGACGAGGCATCATGCCGCTGCTCGTCGCGTCGCAGACCATCCCGATCATCGCGATCGCGCCGCTCATGATCATCTGGTTCGGCTTCGGTCTGCTGCCCAAGGTCATCGTCGTCGCGCTCGTGACCTTCTTCCCGGTGACAGTGGGCCTCATCGAGGGCTTCGCGAAGACGGACCGCGAGGCCGGCGCGCTGCTCAGCTCGATGGGCGCGGGAAGGTGGAAGCTGTTCCGCTACGCGCGACTCCCCTCCGCCCTGCCGTCCTTCTTCACAGCGTTGCGCATCTCGATCGTCTACGCCGTGACCGGAGCGATCTTCTCGGAGTACGTGGGCGCGCAGAGCGGCCTCGGCATCTACATGTCCATGCAGAAGAACGCCTTCCGCACCGACCTGGTGCTCGCGGCGGTCGCCGTGACCGCGGTCGTCAGCATCACCCTGTACCTGTCCACCTTCCTGGTCGAGCGGCTCGTCATCCCGTGGGCCTCCAAGGAGAGGAGGGCCCGCCGTGGCCACTGAGTCCAAGTCCCCCAAGATCGAGCTGATCGACCTCCACAAGCAGTTCTCCGTCCCCGGCGGCGAGCGCAAGGTGGTCGACGGCGTCTCGTTCGAGGTCAACAAGGGCGAGTTCGTCGCCGTGATCGGCCCCTCGGGCTGCGGCAAGTCCACGATGTTCAACATCATGGCCGGGCTTGAGGAGCCGACCTCCGGAGAGCTCAAGGTCGATGGCAAGGACGCGATCGGCGTTCGCGAGAACGTCGCCTACATGCCCCAGAAGGACCTGCTGTTCCCGTGGCGCACCATCGCCGAGAACTGTGCGCTCGGGCTCGAGGTCCAGGGCATGTGGAAGCTCGAGGCCCGCAAGAGGGCCCGCGAGCTGTTCCCGACGTTCGGGCTCTCCGGCTTCGAGGACTCGCACCCGTTCGAGCTGTCGGGCGGCATGCGGCAGCGCGCCGCGCTGCTGCGCACCGTCGTCCAGGGACGCGACATCCTGCTGCTCGACGAGCCGTTCGGCGCCCTCGACTCGCTCACGCGCATCGAGATGCAGAACTGGCTCCAGGGCGTGTGGGCGAAGCACGAGTGGACCGCGGTGATGATCACCCACGACATCCGCGAGGCGATCTACCTGGCCGACCGGGTCATCGTCCTCAGCGCGAGGCCCACGAGCGTGCGCCTCAACGTCGAGATCGACCTGCCCCGTCCTCGGGAGCTCTCCGTCATCACGTCGCCCGAGTTCGCGGCGATCGAGGAGCAGCTCATCGAGACGCTCCACGAGGAGTCACGCAAGGCGCTCGAGCTCCAGGGCACCCTGCTCTAGCCCCTCGGCGGCGGGGCCGGGCGGCCCCGCCGCGGGGAAGGATCCTCGAGAATGACCGATCCCTTCGCGCCCTACGACCTCGCGGGACTGCCGCTCTCCAACCGCATCGTCATGGCGCCGATGACCCGCTGTCGCGCGGGCGACGGCGGCACGGCCACGGCGCTCATGGCCGAGTACTACGCGCAGCGTGCGGATGCGGGGCTCATCATCACGGAGGGCGTGCAGCCGTCCGCGATCGGCCAGGGCTATCCGTGGACGCCAGGGCTGCACTCCGACGCCCAGCGGGAGTCGTGGCGCCAGGTCACGGACGCGGTGCACGCGCGGGGCGGTCTCATCGCTGCCCAGCTCATGCATGCGGGCCGCGTCTCCCACCCGAGCCTCCATGCCGACGGCGCCGTGCCCGTCGCGCCCTCGGCGGTCAGGGCCGAGGGGAAGGTCTTCACCCCGACCGGCATGAAGGACATGATCGAGCCCCGCGCGCTCGACGAGGCCGGGATCGCCGCGACGTTCGACGATTTCGCGGCCGCCGCCAGGCGCGCGGTCGACGCGGGCTTCGACGCAGTAGAGCTCCATGGCGCGAACGGCTACCTCATCCATCAATTCCTGGATCCGACCGCCAACCGTCGTACGGACGGCTGGGGGAGCGGCGTCGAGGGACGCCTCCGCTTCGCGGTGGGGGTGGCCGAGGCGGTCGCCGCGGAGATCGGGCCGGAGCGCGTGAGCATGCGTCTCTCGCCGGGAGGCGGGCGCTCGAGCGGGAGCCGCGAGGACCCTGACGCGCTCGCCGAGACCTACGTGCCGCTCGCGGAGGAGCTCGCCCGCACGGGCATCGCCGCGCTCCATCTGGTCGAGTCCGGGGGGCCCGAGCTCACCCGCGCCCTCCGCGAGGCATGGCCGCGCACGCTCCTCGTGAACCGTGCGCT
Source organism: Demequina sp. NBRC 110054 (assembly GCF_002090115.1). Lineage (NCBI taxonomy): Bacteria > Bacillati > Actinomycetota > Actinomycetes > Micrococcales > Demequinaceae > Demequina > Demequina sp. NBRC 110054. Next base: position 319,347 of record NZ_BBRK01000004.1, on the reverse strand, counting down.
CGGCGCCGGCGACGATGCCGCGCGCGCGGGCCTCGCGCTCGTCGAGACGGGGGGAGCGGATCTCGTGTCCTTCGCCTCGCTGTTCCTCGCGAACCCGGATCTGCCGGATCGGCTGCGTGCGGGAGGACCGTTCAACGCTCCGGACCGCGCGACGTTCTACGGCGGTGGCGAGGCGGGTTACACCGACTATCCCGTGCTTGCGCGGTGAGGCTGGCAGCGGGCCCTCGACGGGCCGCGGTCCCGGCCTGCGACCCCGTCGGAGCGTTGCGCCCGGGTGGGCCTCAGGCGCCGCCTCCCACGAGCGAGCGCGACAGGGTAGCATTGTCAGGGTTCTACGTGCGGTTGCTGTGCCCGCGCGCCTCGCCGCCTCACTTTTGACGACGGCCGCGCCTGCAGGTACAGTTGACGTTCGTGCCCGCGTCATCGGGCCCTCACGCGCGCCCTTCCGGGCGCAACCAACCAGGTTCGACACGCCCGGGCGCGGGGGTCGGACGCCGCCCGCAGAGTTTCACATTCGATTCACCGAAGTTCGGAGATGTAGTGCCTACGATTCAGCAGCTGGTCAGGAAGGGTCGCCACCCCAAGGCCTCCAAGACCAAGACCCCGGCTCTCAAGGCGAGCCCCCAGCGTCGTGGCGTGTGCACCCGCGTGTACACCACGACCCCCAAGAAGCCGAACTCGGCGCTGCGCAAGGTCGCGCGTGTTCGTCTGTCCTCCGGTATCGAGGTCACCGCGTACATCCCCGGCGAGGGTCACAACCTGCAGGAGCACTCGATCGTCCTCGTCCGCGGTGGTCGTGTGAAGGACCTCCCCGGTGTCCGCTACCGCATCGTCCGTGGCTCGCTCGACACCCAGGGTGTCAAGGGCCGTCAGCAGGCCCGCAGCCGTTACGGCGCGAAGAAGGAGAAGAAGTAGTGCCTCGCAAGGGACCGGCGCCGAAGCGCCCCATCATCAACGACCCCGTCTACGGCGCGACCGTCGTCACCCAGCTGATCAACAAGATCCTGCTGGACGGCAAGAAGTCCGTCGCCGAGGCCATCGTCTACGACGCCCTCGAGGGTGTCCGTGAGAAGTCCGGCCAGGACCCCGTCGTCGTGCTCAAGCGTGCGCTCGACAACATCCGCCCCGCGCTCGAGGTCCGCTCGCGCCGCGTCGGTGGTGCGACCTACCAGGTGCCGGTCGACGTCCGTCCGGTGCGTGCGACCACCCTCGCGCTCCGCTGGCTGGTGGACTTCGCGCGTCAGCGCCGTGAGCACACCATGACCGAGCGCCTCATGAACGAGATCCTCGACGCTTCGAACGGCCTCGGCGCCGCGGTGAAGCGCCGCGAGGACATGCACAAGATGGCCGAGTCCAACAAGGCCTTCGCGCACTACCGCTGGTAGTAGTCGCTCACCCCTCTACGGAATCCCCAAGGAGAACCACTCGTGGCACAGGACGTGCTCACGGACCTCACGAAGGTCCGCAACATCGGCATCATGGCCCACATCGATGCCGGCAAGACCACCACCACCGAGCGCATCCTGTTCTACACGGGTGTGAACTACAAGATCGGTGAGACCCACGACGGCGCGTCGACGACGGACTGGATGGAGCAGGAGCAGGAGCGCGGCATCACCATCACCTCCGCCGCGGTGACCTGCTTCTGGGACAACAACCAGATCAACATCATCGACACCCCCGGTCACGTGGACTTCACGGTCGAGGTGGAGCGTTCGCTGCGAGTGCTCGACGGCGCGGTCGCCGTGTTCGACGGCAAGGAGGGCGTCGAGCCCCAGTCGGAGAACGTGTGGCGCCAGGCCGACAAGTACGACGTCCCCCGCATCTGCTTCGTCAACAAGATGGACAAGCTGGGCGCGGACTTCTACTTCACGGTCGACACCATCGTGAACCGCCTCGGTGCCAAGCCGCTGGTCATCCAGCTGCCGATCGGCGCCGAGAACGACTTCGTCGGCATCGTCGACCTGGTCGAGATGAACGCCAAGGTGTGGCCCGGCGACGCCAAGGGTGACGTGACCATGGGCGCCGAGTACGAGACGACCGAGATCCCCGCCGACCTCAAGGACAAGGCCGAGGAGTACCGCGCGGCCCTCGTGGAGTCCGTCGCCGAGGCCGACGACGACCTGCTCGAGAAGTACCTCGGCGGCGAGGAGCTGACGACCGCGGAGATCAAGGCGGGCATCCGCAAGCTCACGGTCGCCTCCGAGATGTACCCCGTGCTCTGCGGATCCGCGTTCAAGAACCGCGGCGTGCAGCCGATGCTCGACGCGGTCATCGACTACCTGCCGGGTCCGGCCGACGTCCCCGCCATCAAGGGTCACGACGCCAAGGACGAGGAGATCGAGATCGAGCGTCACGCGGACGCGGACGAGCCGTTCTCGGCCCTCGCGTTCAAGGTCGTCTCGCACCCCTTCTTCGGCCGCCTCACCTACGTGCGCGTCTACTCGGGGCACCTCGAGACCGGCGCCCAGGTCGTCAACTCGACCAAGGGCAAGAAGGAGCGCATCGGGAAGCTCTTCCAGATGCACGCCAACAAGGAGAACCCGGTCGAGTCGATCACTGCCGGCCACATCTACGCGGTGATCGGCCTCAAGGACACCACCACGGGTGACACGCTGTGCGACCCGAACAGCCAGGTCGTCCTCGAGTCCATGACCTTCCCCGAGCCCGTCATCGACGTGGCGATCGAGCCCAAGACCAAGGGCGACCAGGAGAAGCTGTCGATCGCGATCCAGAAGCTCGCCGAGGAGGACCCGACCTTCCGCGTGCGCCTGGACGAGGAGACCGGCCAGACCGTCATCGGCGGCATGGGCGAGCTCCACCTCGACATCCTCGTGGACCGCATGCGTCGCGAGTTCAAGGTCGACGCGAACGTCGGCAAGCCGCAGGTCGCGTACCGCGAGACCATCCGCAAGACGGTCGAGAAGTACGACTACACGCACAAGAAGCAGACCGGTGGCTCCGGCCAGTTCGCGAAGGTGCAGATCCGCCTCGAGCCGCTCCCCGCGGACTCCGAGGTGCTGTACGAGTTCGAGAACGCCGTGACCGGTGGTCGCGTGCCTCGCGAGTACATCCCGTCGGTCGACGCGGGTATGCAGAGCGCGATGGAGCTCGGCATCCAGGCCGGCTACCCGGTCGTGGGCGTCAAGGCCACGCTGCTCGACGGTGCCTACCACGACGTCGACTCCTCGGAGATGGCGTTCAAGATCGCCGGCTCGATGGCCTTCAAGGAGGCCGCGCGTCAGGCGAAGCCCGTGCTGCTCGAGCCGATGATGGCCGTCGAGGTCCGTACGCCCGAGGAGTACATGGGCGACGTCATCGGCGACATCAACTCGCGTCGCGGTCAGATCCGCCAGATGTCGGACGTGTCCGGCGTCAAGCTGGTCGACGCGCTTGTGCCGCTGTCGGAGATGTTCGGCTACGTCGGCGACCTTCGGTCGAAGACGTCCGGACGCGCCGTCTACTCGATGGTGTTCGACAGCTACGCAGAGGTCCCGAAGGCTGTGGCCGACGAGATCATCGCCAAGACCCGGGGCGAGTAGTCCCCACCGGTCGGAAGAATAAGAAACAATAGCGACCAGTAGGGATGACGCCCTCGATGGCGATGCGCCATCGTTCGGACTAGCATTCTTACCCGAGTCTCATCAATCAGGAGGAACACCTCATGGCTAAGGCCAAGTTCGAGCGGACCAAGCCGCACGTCAACATCGGTACCATCGGTCACGTCGACCACGGCAAGACCACGCTGACCGCTGCGATCTCGAAGGTCCTGCACGACCAGTACCCGGACCTGAACCCGTTCACCCCGTTCGAGGACATCGACAAGGCTCCCGAGGAGCGCGAGCGCGGTATCACGATCAACATCGCGCACATCGAGTACGAGACCGCGAAGCGCCACTACGCGCACGTCGACGCCCCGGGTCACGCTGACTACATCAAGAACATGATCACCGGTGCCGCCCAGATGGACGGCGCGATCCTCGTGGTCGCCGCGACCGACGGTCCGATGGCCCAGACGCGTGAGCACGTGCTGCTCGCCAAGCAGGTCGGCGTTCCCTACCTGCTCGTCGCGCTGAACAAGTCCGACATGGTCGACGACGAGGAGATCCTCGAGCTCGTCGAGGTCGAGGTCCGCGACCTCCTGTCCTCGCAGGGCTTCGACGGCGACAACGCTCCCGTCATCCAGGTCTCGGCGCTCAAGGCGCTCGAGGGCGACGAGAAGTGGGTCAAGTCGGTCCAGGACCTCATGGAGGCCGTCGACGAGAACGTGCCGGAGCCCGTCCGCGACATGGACAAGGCGTTCCTGATGCCCGTCGAGGACGTCTTCACGATCACCGGTCGTGGCACCGTCGTCACCGGTAAGGTCGAGCGCGGCAAGCTCAAGATCAACTCCGAGGTCGAGATCCTCGGTATCCGTGAGCCGCAGAAGACCACCGTCACCGGCATCGAGATGTTCCACAAGTCGATGGACGAGGCGTGGGCCGGCGAGAACTGTGGTCTGCTGCTCCGCGGCACGAAGCGCGAGGACGTCGAGCGTGGCCAGGTCGTGGTCACCCCCGGCACCACCACCCCGCACACCAACTTCGAGGGTCGCTGCTACATCCTCAACAAGGACGAGGGTGGCCGCCACAACCCGTTCTACACGAACTACCGCCCGCAGTTCTACATCCGCACGACGGACGTGACCGGCGTCATCACGCTGCCTGAGGGCACCGAGATGGTCATGCCCGGTGACACCACCGACATGTCGGTCGAGCTGATCCAGCCCATCGCCCTCGAGGAGGGCCAGGGCTTCGCGATCCGCGAGGGTGGCCGCACCGTGGGTTCGGGCACCGTCACCAAGATCGTCAAGTAACTGACGCTCGCGTAGTTCCTACGCATCGTACGAAGGCCCCCGGCATCCGCCGGGGGCCTTCGTCGTGCCCGGGCACCCTCGGGACGGCGCGACTGTTAGCGTGGGCGCGTGGCTGCCGTTCTGACCCGCGCCGAGAGGCTTGCGCGCTCCGTCTCCGTGTGGGATCCCCATCGCGACACCGCCCATGCCTTCCTCCTGAGCGGCAGCGGCCGCTCGGGCACCACCTGGCTCATGGAGGCCTACGCGCGCGCCGGGCGGCTGCGTCCGATCTTCGAGCCTTTCCGGCCCGACCTGGATGCGCGCTTCAGCGACCTCAGGCCCGGACGCTACGTTCCCGTCGACGCGCTCACGCTGCCCTCGCAGGAGGCCGTCGAGGACGTGCTCACGGGCCGCTACCGGCACCCGTGGGCGGACCAGGAGGCGTCGCTCAACCCCCTGCATCGGTATCGCGGCCGCCTCATCAAGGAGATCCGCTTCCCCATGTGGGCCGGCTGGGTAGCCGCGCACCATCCCGACGTGCGCATCGTCCATGTGATCAGGCATCCGCTTGCGACGCTCAGCAGCCAGAGCGTGCTCGGCTGGTCGCCCGAGCGGATGGATTACATGATGGCCCAGCCCGAGCTCGTCGACGGGCTCCTGGGCGACCTGCCGCTGCGGGAGCTCGCCGTGGCGGACGACGACACCGCCCTTGTGACGCGGTGGGCGATCGAGAACGTCACGGCGGCGCGCACCTACGGCGGCGAGAGGACCGCGCTCGTGTCCTACGACGTCGCGCTCGAGGACCGCTCCGAGCTCGCCGCCGGTGCCGAGCGGTTCGGCATCGCTCCCGCCGCGCTCACCGATCTTGAGAAGCCCTCGAAGATGACGCACGCGAAGAGCTCGAACGCGCATGCGGGCAAGGACCCGCGCGCCTGGATGAAGCGGATCTCGGCGGAGCAGCACGCGTCGGCGGCACGCGTGCTCGAGGCCGTGGGGCTGGCCGAGGCCTTCCCCGGGGACGGCACGGTCGACAGGGCTGCGCTGCAGCGCTGGTGGGACGCCTGCGGGCGCCCCTGACGGCTCCGCGTCAGGTCCAGCCCTCGCCGGCGTCGCGCTCGGTGATGAGCAGCGCGAAGGTGTCCTGGGTGCCGCCCAGCAGGCTCGTCTCGGCGGCCTCGAGGCCCGCCGCGAGCGCGGCGTGGCAGGCGTCCACGTCGCGCACGGACTGACCGGGCAGCATCGTGGCGTGTGCGACGACGCTGGTCCCATGCTGCGAGACCGCGGTCAGCGTGGGCCCGCTGTAGGCGCCGTCGGGGCCGTACGAGCCCAGCCCGCCCACGACCATGGCGTGCTCCCAGCGCCACCTCAGGTCGCGTGCGTAGGCGCGCCTGCGCGGGTCGGTGACGGAGTCGGGGAACCTGTCGACCGGCTGGGGGAGCCACGGCTCGAGACCTGAGCCCCGCAGGCGCCAGGCTACGAACGCCGCCGGGACCAGGACGACGAGCGACGCGGCGGGGTGGAGCCACCACAGAAGGCCAGCCGGCACGGCAACGACCACGAGGGCTGCGACGGGACGGCTCCACGCGCGCAGGACGTCGAAGGGCCGCGCGGGGCCGGGCGCGACGGCGGGCGTCGTGGTCGTCATGCGGGCTCCTTGAAGTCGGACGGAGAGGGCCGCCCGAGGGCGGGCCTCCGGCGTGCGCGCCGTGCGTGTCCACGATACCCTTGACGTCGGTTGCCAGAACGGTCTCCGTGTTGCGAGAGAGCCGTCGATCTGGCACACTATTCAGGTTGCCCATTGCGGGCAGCCACACGCTTCCCACGACCATCCGAGAAATCGGCCGGTCGGACGTGCGTCCTGAATGGGCGACACGCCCGAGCGCGGGGGTCGGGGGAGAGACCATAGTTGTACGAGAGAAAAGGCAGACCACGCCATGGCGGGACAGAAGATCCGCATCCGGCTGAAGAGCTACGACCACGAGGTCATCGACTCTTCGGCTCGCAAGATCGTCGAGACGGTCACGCGCGCTGGTGCGTCGGTGGTGGGACCCGTCCCGCTGCCCACCGAGAAGAACGTGTTCTGTGTGATCCGTTCGCCCCACAAGTACAAGGACTCCCGCGAGCACTTCGAGATGCGCACCCACAAGCGCCTCATCGACATCGTGGACCCCACGCCCAAGGCAGTCGACTCGCTCATGCGTCTCGACCTCCCCGCGGTCGTGAACATCGAGATCAAGCTCTAACGCTTCCTTAAGGACTTTCACCATCATGACTACGACTTCCAATGCCCAGCGCAATGTCACCGCGCTGCTTGGTACGAAGCTGGGCATGACGCAGGTGTGGGACGACGAGGGCCGGGTTGTTCCCGTCACCGTCGTCCAGGCTGACACCAACGTCGTGACCCAGGTGCGAACCGCTGACGCCGACGGCTACGAGGCCGTGCAGCTCGCGTTCGGCACCGTCGACCCCCGTCGCGTGACCGACCCGCTCAAGGGCCACTTCGAGAAGGCCGGCGTGACCCCGCGCCGCCACGTCGCCGAGGTCCGCACCGGCAACGCCTCCGAGTTCGAGCTCGGCCAGGAGCTCACCGTCGAGGTGTTCGAGGCCGGCCAGAAGGTCGACGTCACGGGCACGACGAAGGGCAAGGGCACCGCTGGTGTCATGAAGCGCCACGGCTTCAAGGGCGTGGGCGCCTCGCACGGTGCTCACCGCAACCACCGCAAGCCCGGCTCGATCGGTGGCGCGTCCTACCCGGCCCGCGTCTTCCGCGGCATCAAGATGGCCGGCCGTATGGGCAACGCGCGCAAGACCGTGCAGAACCTGACCATCCACTCGGTCGACGCCGAGAAGGGCCTGGTGCTCCTCAAGGGCGCCGTGCCCGGCAACAAGGGCGGCGTGGTGCTCATCCGCACCGCCGTGAAGGGTGCGTGAACCACATGGCTGACACGCTGACTGTCGACGTGGTCGACGCGAAGGGCAAGAAGTCCGGCACCGCCGAGCTTCCCGCCGAGATCTTCGACGCCGTCACCAACGTCCCGCTGATCCACCAGGTCGTCGTCGCCCAGCGCGCCGCCGCCCGCCAGGGCACGCACGCCACCAAGACCCGCGGCGAGGTCCGCGGTGGTGGCCGCAAGCCCTACAAGCAGAAGGGCACCGGCCGCGCCCGCCAGGGTTCGACCCGTGCGCCGCAGTTCGCCGGTGGTGGCACCGTCCACGGCCCGCAGCCGCGCGACTACTCGCAGCGCACCCCCAAGAAGATGAAGGCTGCCGCGCTCCGCGGTGCGCTCTCGGACCGCGCCCGCGCCGGCCGCGTCCACGTGCTCGCCTCCATCGTCTCGGGCGACGTCCCCTCGACGAAGGCTGCGCTTGCGGCCATCAACACCGCGGCCGCCGGTCGCTCGGCCCTCGTGGTCCTCGAGCGCACCGACAGCATCGCCTGGAAGTCGCTGCGCAACGCTGCCGACGTCCACGTCATCGCGGTCGACCAGCTCAACACGTACGACGTGCTCGTGAACGACGACACGGTGTTCACCTCGGGTGCTCTCGAGGCGTTCCTCGCCGGTCCCCCGACCGGCAAGTCGGTCACGGCCGTCGCCACCGAGTCCGAGGCGGAGGAGAAGTAAGCATGACCGCACTCAACAAGGACCCCCGTGACATCCTGATCCGTCCCATCGTGTCGGAGAAGAGCTACGGCCTGATGGACGAGGGCAAGTACACGTTCGAGGTTGCACCGTCGGCCAACAAGACGGAGATCAAGATCGCCGTCGAGCAGGTCTTCGGTGTGAAGGTCACCTCGGTGAACACCATCAACCGCAAGGGCAAGGCGCGTCGCACGCGCTTCGGCCTCGGCAAGCGCAAGGACGTCAAGCGCGCGATCGTCACCGTCGGTGGCGGCGAGGCGCTCGACATCTTCAGCGGCCGGGTCGGCTAAGCAAGGCAAGGAACAGGACCTATGGCTATTCGCAAGTACAAGCCGACGACTCCGGGCCGCCGTGGCTCGTCCGTCGCCGACTTCGTCGAGGTGACCCGTTCGGAGCCCGAGAAGTCGCTCGTTCGCCCCCTTCACAAGAAGGGCGGCCGCAACAACACCGGTCGCATCACCACCCGTCACCAGGGTGGCGGTCACAAGCGCGCCTACCGCGTGATCGACTTCCGTCGTCACGACAAGGACGGCGTGCCCGCGACCGTCGCGCACATCGAGTACGACCCCAACCGCACGGCGCGCATCGCGCTCCTGCACTACGCGGACGGCGAGAAGCGCTACATCATCGCGCCGAACAAGCTGCAGCAGGGCGACCCGATCGAGGCCGGCGCCGGTGCCGACATCAAGCCCGGCAACAACCTGCCGCTGCGCAACATCCCGACCGGTACGGTCATCCACGCCATCGAGCTCAAGCCCGGTGGCGGCGCGAAGATCGCCCGCTCGGCCGGTGCGTCGGTGCAGCTCGTCGCCAAGGACGGTCCCTACGCCCAGCTGCGTATGCCGTCCGGTGAGATCCGCAACGTCGACGCGCGCTGCCGCGCCACGATCGGCGAGGTCGGCAACGCCGAGCAGTCGAACATCAACTGGGGCAAGGCCGGCCGCATGCGCTGGAAGGGCAAGCGCCCGACCGTGCGTGGTGTCGTCATGAACCCGGTGGACCACCCCCACGGTGGTGGTGAGGGCAAGACTTCCGGTGGTCGCCACCCGGTCTCGCCTTGGGGTAAGCCTGAGGGCCGCACCCGCAAGCCGAACAAGGAATCCGACAAGCTCATTGTGCGCCGTCGTCGCACGGGCAAGAAGCGCTAAGAAGGAGTCGCACAGATGCCTCGCAGCCTGAAGAAGGGCCCGTTCGTCGACGACCACCTCGCCAAGAAGGTGGACGCCCAGAACGAGGCGGGTACGAAGAACGTCATCAAGACCTGGTCGCGCCGTAGCGTCATCACGCCGGACTTCCTGGGTCACACCTTTGCCGTGCACGACGGCCGCAAGCACGTCCCGGTGTTCGTCACCGAGTCGATGGTCGGCCACAAGCTGGGCGAGTTCGCCCCGACGCGCACGTTCAAGGGCCACGTCAAGGACGACCGCAAGGGCCGCCGCTAAGGCGCCTGAGCAAGGTAAGAGGAGTTAGAGATGGAAGCCAAGGCGCAGACGCGGTACCTCCGCGTGACCGCCCAGAAGGCTCGCCGCGTCGTGAACCTCGTCCGTGGTCAGAACGCCGTCGAGGCAGCAGCCTCGCTGAAGTTCCAGCCGCAGGCGGTCGCCGTCGACGTGCGCAAGCTGATCGAGTCCGCGATCGCGAACGCTCGAGTCAAGGCCGACCAGGCCGGCGAGCGGTTCGATGAGAACGAGCTCGTGATCACCGAGATCATGGTGGACGAGGGTCCGACGATGAAGCGCATCCAGCCGCGTGCCCAGGGCCGCGCTGGTCGCATCCTGAAGCGCTCGTGCCACATCACCGTCACCGTCGCGACCCCGGTCGCCGTCAAGGAAGGGGTGTAACCCTATGGGCCAGAAGGTCAACCCCCACGGCTACCGCCTGGGCATCACCACCGACCACCGGTCGCGCTGGTTCGCGGACTCGACCAAGCCGGGCGAGCGCTACCGCGACTACGTGAACGAGGACGTCAAGATCCGCAAGCTCATGTCTCAGGGCCTTGAGCGCGCGGGTGTGTCCAAGGTCGAGATCGAGCGCACTGGTGGCCGCGTCCGCGTGGACCTCCACACCGCTCGTCCGGGCATCGTGATCGGCCGCCGCGGTGCGGAGGCCGACAAGCTGCGCGCCAACCTCGAGAAGCTGACCGGCAAGCAGGTCCAGCTGAACATCCTCGAGGTGAAGAACGCCGAGGTCGACGCTCAGCTCGTCGCCCAGGGCATCGCCGAGCAGCTCGCGTCCCGCGTCTCGTTCCGTCGCGCCATGCGCAAGGGCATCCAGTCGGCGCTCCGCGCCGGCGCCAAGGGCGTCCGCGTGCAGTGCTCGGGCCGCCTCGGCGGCGCCGAGATGTCGCGCTCGGAGTTCTACCGCGAGGGCCGTGTGCCGCTGCACACTCTCCGCGCCAACATCGACTACGGCTTCTTCGAGGCCCGCACCACGTTCGGCCAGATCGGCGTCAAGGTGTGGATCTACAAGGGCGACATGACCGAGAAGGAGTGGGCGGCCGAGCAGGCCAAGGCCCCTCGTCCCCAGCGCGGTCGTGGTGACCGCGGTGGCCGCGGCCCGCGCCGCGACTCGGCCCCTCGTTCGGACGCCCCGAAGGCCGACGCACCCGCCGCTGAGGCCCCCGCGGCCGACGCTGGCAAGGAGGGCTAAGAATGCTTATTCCCCGTCGAGTCAAGTACCGCAAGCAGCACCACCCGGGTCGCTCGGGCGCTGCGACGGGCGGCACCGAGGTGTCGTTCGGCGACTACGGCATCCAGGCTCTCGAGCCCGCCTACGTCACCAACCGCCAGATCGAGGCGGCCCGTATCGCGATGACGCGTCACATCAAGCGTGGTGGAAAGGTGTGGATCAACATCTACCCCGACCGTCCGCTGACCAAGAAGCCTGCCGAGGTCCGCATGGGCTCCGGTAAGGGCTCGCCCGAGTGGTGGGTCTCCAACGTGAAGCCCGGCCGCGTCCTGTTCGAGCTCGCCGGTGTTCCGGAGGAGCTGGCCCGTGAGGCCATGCGTCGTGCGCAGCACAAGCTGCCGATGAAGACCCGTTTCGTTTCCCGTGAGGGTGGTGACATCTGATGGCTATCGGTACCAAGGGCCTGCTGCCCGCCGAGCTGGACGCCATGGAGGACGAGCGCCTCGTGGAGGAGCTCAAGAAGGCCAAGGCTGAGCTCTTCAACCTGCGTTTCCAGTCGGCCACCGGCCAGCTGGAGAACCACGGCCGCCTCAAGGCAGTGAAGCGCGACATCGCCCGCATCTACACCATCCTGCGCGAGCGCGAGCTCGGCATCCGCACCGCCCCTACGGCGAAGCAGTAAGGCGAAGGTAGAAGACCATGTCTAGCAAGAATGAGACGACGGCCACTGCCGCTGAGCGTGCCGACCGCAAGACGCGCCGCGGCTACGTGGTGTCGGACAAGATGAACAAGACGATCACCGTCGAGGTGGAGGACCGCGTCAAGCACCCCCTCTACGGCAAGGTGATGCGTCGTACCAGCAAGATCAAGGCCCACGACGAGGCCAACACCGCCGGTGTCGGCGACCTCGTCGTCGTGATGGAGACCCGTCCGCTGTCCGCTTCCAAGCGGTGGCGCCTGGTCGAGATCGTCGAGAAGGCCAAGTAACGAAGGTTCGACCAGGCTCGTGGCCTGAATCGCCGCGAGAACCAGACGACAGGAGACAGACATGATTCAGCAGGAGTCGCGACTGCGCGTCGCCGACAACACGGGTGCGAAGGAAGTCCTCTGCATCCGCGTGCTCGGTGGCTCCCAGCGTCGCTACGCCGGCATTGGCGACGTCATCGTCGCCACCGTCAAGGACGCGATCCCTGGCGGCAACGTCAAGAAGGGCGACGTCGTGAAGGCGGTCGTCGTGCGCACCGCCAAGGAGCGCCGTCGCCCGGACGGCTCGTACATCAAGTTCGATGAGAACGCTGCAGTGATCCTCAAGGGCAGCGACAGCACCGACCCGCGCGGTACCCGTATCTTCGGGCCCGTCGGTCGCGAGCTGCGCGACAAGAAGTTCATGAAGATCATCTCGCTGGCACCGGAGGTCATCTGATGGCGAAGATCAAGAAGGGCGACCTCGTGGTCGTCATCGCCGGACGCGACCGTGGCCAGCAGGGCCGCGTGCTCGAGGTCCACACCGAGACCGACCGCGTGGTCGTCGAGGGCGTCCAGCGTGTCACCAAGCACATCAAGCCGGGCACCCGTCGCGACAACCAGCAGGGCGGTCTCGTGACCGTCGAGGCTCCGATCCACATCTCGAACGTGATGCTCGTGGACCCGGAGACCAAGCAGGGCACTCGTGTGGGCTTCCGCACGGAAGAGGTCGAGCGTGACGGCGTGACGCGTGAGGTTCGTGTGCGCGTCGCCAAGCGTTCGGGGAAGGACGTCTGATGGCCGAGTCGACCACCACGCTGCCGCGTCTCAAGGAGAAGTACCGCGGTGACATCATCGCGGCCCTCCGCGAGGAGTTCGGCTACGAGAACATCAACCAGGTTCCCGGCCTCACCAAGGTCGTCGTGAACATGGGTGTGGGCGAGGCCGCGAAGGACTCGAAGCTCATCGCCGGCGCGATCGCGGATCTCACCGCGATCACCGGCCAGAAGCCGCAGGTCACCAAGGCCCGCAAGTCCATCGCGCAGTTCAAGCTGCGTGAGGGCCAGGAGATCGGCGCGCACGTCACGCTGCGCGGCGACCGCATGTGGGAGTTCCTCGACCGCCTCATCTCGATCGCGCTTCCCCGTATCCGCGACTTCCGTGGCCTGAGCCCGAAGCAGTTCGACGGCAACGGCAACTACACCTTCGGTCTCACGGAGCAGTCGATGTTCCACGAGATCGACCAGGACAAGATCGACCGCGTGCGCGGCATGGACATCACTGTGGTGACCACCGCGTCGACCGACGCCGAGGGCCGCTCGCTGCTGAAGCAGCTGGGCTTCCCGTTCAAGGAGAAGTAAGCATGGCTAAGACCGCGCTGAAGAACAAGGCGGCCGGCAAGCAGAAGTTCGCCGTCCGCGCCTACACCCGGTGCCAGAAGTGCGGTCGTCCGCACTCGGTGTACCGCAAGTTCGGCCTGTGCCGCGTGTGCTTCCGTGAGATGGCGCACGCGGGCGAGCTGCCGGGTATCACCAAGAGCAGCTGGTAACTACTACGTCGCAGGTCCGTGGAAACCACGGAAACCACGGCGAGGAAGAGTGATTCACTCATGACTATGACTGACCCCATCGCAGACATGCTGACGCGTCTGCGCAACGCGAACACGGCGTACCACGACACCGTGTCGATGCCGCACTCGAAGCTCAAGGCGAACATCGCCAAGATCCTCGAGGCCGAGGGCTACATCGCCGGCTCCGCCGTCGAGGACGCCGAGGTCGGCAAGACGCTGACCCTGACCCTCAAGTACGGCAACGGCCGCGAGCGTGCACTCGCCGGCGTGCGCCGCATCTCGAAGCCGGGCCTCCGCGTGTACGCGAAGTCCACCAACCTGCCGAAGGTCCTCGGCGGGCTCGGCGTCGCGATCCTGTCCACCTCCTCCGGTCTGCTGACCGACCGCGAGGCCGAGAAGAAGGGCGTCGGCGGCGAGGTCGTCGCCTACGTCTGGTAACCGGAAAGGAGAGCTGAAGCTATGTCGCGTATCGGCAAGTACCCCGTTCCGGTTCCCGCCGGAGTGGACATCACCATCGACGGCGCCGCTGTCACGGTCAAGGGCCCCAAGGGCACGCTCGACCTGAACGTCGCTGCACCCATCACCGTCGCGCAGGGCGCTGACGGCATCGAGGTCAGCCGTCCCGACGACGAGCGTGTCTCGAAGTCGCTGCACGGCCTGACCCGCACGCTCATCGCCAACATGGTTCAGGGCGTGACCGAGGGCTACGAGAAGAAGCTCGAGATCGTCGGCACGGGTTACCGCGTCGCGCTCAAGGGCAAGGACCTCGAGTTCGCCCTCGGCTTCTCGCACCCCGTCGTCGTGAACCCGCCTGAGGGCATCACGTTCGCCGTGGAGTCCCCGACCAAGTTCTCGGTCGCGGGCATCAGCAAGCAGCAGGTCGGCGAGGTCGCCGCGAACATCCGCAAGATCCGCAAGCCGGAGCCCTACAAGGGCAAGGGTGTGCGCTACGCGGGCGAGCAGGTCCGTCGCAAGGCCGGAAAGACGGGTAAGTAAGCCATGGGTATCACTGTTCAGGGCAAGGGCAAGGCGATCGCGCGCAAGCGTCGTCACTTCCGCCTGCGCAAGAAGATCTCGGGCACCACGGCGCGTCCGCGCCTGGTCGTGACCCGCTCGTCGCGTCACATGTTCGCGCAGGTCGTGGACGACACCGTCGGCAAGACGCTCGCGTCCGCCTCGACCATGGAGGCCGACGTCCGCAAGCTGGACGGCGACAAGACCGCCAAGGCGTCGAAGGTCGGCGAGCTCGTGGCCGAGCGCGCCAAGGCTGCCGGCATCGAGGCTGTCGTGTTCGACCGTGGCGGCAACAAGTACCACGGCCGCGTCGCAGCGGTGGCCGACGGCGCCCGAGAGGGCGGCCTGGCCCTCTAGGGCCGGACCGGTTAGGAAAGAGATATGGCTGAGAACAACAACGGCCGTCGCAGCAACCGCCGCGACAGCGAGCCGGACAACAAGTTCCTCGAGCGCGTCGTCACGATCAACCGCGTGTCCAAGGTCGTCAAGGGCGGCCGTCGCTTCAGCTTCACGGCGCTCGTCGTCGTGGGTGACGGCGAGGGCAACGTCGGCATCGGCTACGGCAAGGCGAAGGAGGTGCCGGCCGCGATCTCGAAGGGTGTCGAGGAGGCCAAGCGCAACTTCTTCCGCGTCCCCCGCATCCAGGGCACCATCCCGCACGTCGTGCAGGGTGAGGCCGCCGCGGGCGTGGTGTTCCTTCGTCCCGCCTCGCCGGGTACCGGTGTGATCGCCGGTGGTCCGGTGCGCGCCGTCCTCGAGTGCGCTGGCATCCACGACGTCCTGAGCAAGTCGCTCGGCTCGTCGAACGCCATCAACATCGTCCACGCGACCGTCGACGCCCTCAAGCGCCTCGAGCGCCCCGAGGCCGTCGCGGCTCGTCGCGGCAAGTCCGTGGAGGACGTGGCCCCGGCCGCGATGCTCCGCGCTCAGGCAGCGGGGGTGGCGCACTGATGGCACGCCTGAAGGTCGTTCAGAAGAAGTCCACGATCGGTGTCAAGCCGCAGCACCGCGAGACCATGCGTTCGCTCGGTCTCAAGCGCATCGGCGACATCGTCGTGAAGGAGGACCGTCCCGAGATCCGCGGGATGGTCAAGGCGGTCGACCACCTGGTCGCCGTCGAGGAGGTTGAGTGATGGCTGACGAGACGTCGGAGCCTAAGAAGGCTCCCGCCAAGAAGCCTGCCGCCAAGAAGCCGGCTGCGAAGAAGCCTGCTGCCGAGAAGGCGACCGCGGCCAAGTCCACGACCGCCAAGGCGACGGCTGCCAAGAAGCCTGCCGCCAAGAAGGCGACCGCGGCCAAGGCTGAGGCTCCCAAGGCTGAGAAGACCGAGAAGGTCTCGACGCTGAAGATGCACCACCTGCGTCCCGCTGAGGGCTCGCACACCAAGAAGACCCGTGTGGGTCGTGGTGAGGCGTCCAAGGGTAAGACCGCGGGTCGTGGAACCAAGGGAACGGGTGCCCGTTACCAGGTTCCCGAGGCGTTCGAGGGCGGCCAGACCCCGCTCCACATGCGCATCCCGAAGCTGCGTGGCTTCAAGAGCCCGTTCAAGATCACCTACCAGGTCGTGAACGTGTCGCAGATCGCGGAGCTGTTCCCCAAGGGTGGAGACGTCAGCAAGGCTGACCTCGTCGCCAAGGGTGCAGTCCGCAAGAACCAGCCCGTCAAGGTGCTGGGCAACGGCGACATCGCCGTCAAGGTGACGCTGGTGGACGCGGACAAGGTCTCCGAGTCCGCGAAGGCCAAGATCGAGGCCGCCGGCGGCTCGGTCGCCCAGGGCTAGACTCGTGCGCGGGCCCGCTCCACGTGAAGCGGGCCCGCGCCGTGCCCTGACCCCTTGCATCTGACGTCACCCAACGGAGGACAAATGCTGTCCGGCTTCATGAGTGCGTTCCGCACGCCAGACCTGCGCAAGAAGCTGCTCTTCACTCTCGGCATGATCGCCGTCTACCGGCTCGGCGTCGCCGTGCCGACCCCTGGCGTGGACTACGGCAACGTCCAGCAGTGCATCGCGGACACCGGAGGCACCGAGGGTGCCTTCGCGATCCTCAACCTGTTCACGGGCGGCGCGCTCCAGAATCTTTCGATCTTCGCGCTGGGCATCATGCCCTACATCACCGCGTCGATCATCGTGCAGCTGCTGCGGGTGCTGATCCCGCGCTTCGAGACCCTGTACCGCGAAGGCGCGGAGGGGCAGGCGAAGCTCACGCAGTACACGCGCTACATCACGATCGGCTTCGCCGTCCTGCAGTCCGCGTCGTACGTGACGCTGGCACGCACCGGCCAGTTCTACCCGAACTGCGCCTACGACATCATCCCGGACGACTCGTGGGTCATGATCACGATGATGATCCTCACGATGACCGCGGGCACCGTGTTCATCATGTGGCTCGGCGAGCGCATCACCGAGCGCGGCGTCGGCAACGGCATGTCGCTGCTGATCTTCACCTCGATCGCCGCGGGCTTCCCGACGGTCGCCACCACGGTGTACGCGGCGGGCTGGGGCACGCTGTTCGTGTTCATGCTCGTGACCCTCGCGGTGATCGCGGGTGTCGTCTACGTCGAGCAGTCGCAGCGCCGCATCCCGGTCCAGTACGCGAAGCGCGTCGTCGGTCGCCGCACTCTCGGCGGCTCGTCGACCTACATCCCGCTGAAGATCAACATGGCGGGCGTGATCCCCGTGATCTTCGCGGCATCCCTGCTGGCGCTCCCGACCGTCATCACGCAGTTCGCGGGCGACGATCCGGCCGAGTGGATCGTCTGGATGCAGAACAACCTCGCGGACGCGACGTCGCCGTGGCACATCGCGCTGTACATCCTCATGATCGTGTTCTTCGCGTACTTCTACACGGCGATCACGTTCAACCCCGAGGAGGTCGCGGACAACATGAAGAAGTACGGCGGCTTCATCCCCGGCATCCGCCCCGGCAAGCCGACCGCCGACTTCCTCGACTACGTCCTCTCGCGCATCACCGCCGCGGGCTCGCTGTACCTCGCGATCGTGGCGCTGGTGCCGACCGTGATGTTCGCGGTCCTCGGACTCAGCCAGAGCATCCCGCTGGGCGGCACCTCGGTGCTGATCCTCGTCGGCGTCGGACTCGACACCGTCAAGCGCATCGAGTCCCAGCTGGAGCAGCGACACTACGAAGGGTTCCTCAAGTGATGCGTGCAGTGCTTCTCGGTCCTCCCGGAGCAGGCAAGGGCACCCAGGCGGCGCGCCTGGCCGAGCAGTGGCAGATCCCCGCGATCTCCACCGGCGACATCTTCCGTGCGAACGTGAAGGGTCAGACCGAGCTCGGCCGCAAGGCGCAGGAGTACATGAACGCCGGTGCGCTCGTCCCCGACGAGATCACCAACGCGATGGTGAGGGACCGCCTCGCGCAGGACGACGTGGCGAACGGCTTCCTGCTCGACGGCTACCCTCGCAACCCCGATCAGGCGGTCGAGCTCGACTCGATGCTGTCCGACCTCGGGGTGGAGCTCGACTCCGCGATCGAGATCACCGCCGACGCGGAGCTCGTGATCGAGCGCCTGCTGAAGCGTGCCGAGATCGAGGGCCGCGCCGACGATACCGAGCCCGTCATCCGCAAGCGCCTCGAGGTCTACGCGACGTCGACCGCTCCGCTGACCGCGTTCTACGCGGGCCGCGGCCTGCTCGTGCAGGTGGACGGTATCGGCGAGGTCGCCGAGGTGACCTCGCGCATCGTGGGCGCCGTCGAGGCTCACTGAGCCGCCCGAGTCCCACCTGCACGCATGGCCGACAAGATCGAGTACAAGACGCGCGAGCAGATGCGCGTCATGGCGCGTGCGGGTCTCGTGGTCGAGTCGGCCCTTGCCGCGGCGAAGGCCGCGGCCGTGCCGGGTGCTCGCACCCGTGACGTCGACGCCGCCGCCGCTGCCGCGATCGCGGCGGGCGGTGCGACGTCGAACTTCCTGGGCTACTACGGGTTCCCCGCGTCGAGCTGCGTGTCCGTCAACGACGAGGTGGTCCACGGCATCCCGGGGGACCGGGTGCTCGAGGAGGGCGATCTGGTCTCGATCGACTGCGGCGCGATCATCGATGGCTGGCACGGCGATTCGGCGCTGAGCTTCTCGGTGGGGAAGCCCGCGGCCGACCAGGATGCGGCCCTGATCGCCGCGACGCGCAAGGCGCTGTGGGCGGGGATCGCCGCGCTCGCTACCGCCACGCGCCTGGATGAGGTCTCCGCCGCGATCGAGGACGTTGCCATCGACGCCGGAGTGCACCCGATCGAGGGGTACGTCGGCCATGGCATCGGCACCGCCATGCACCAGGCGCCCGATGTGCTCAACTACCGCACGCGTGGCCGCCATCCCAAGGTCAAGCCCGGCATGTGCGTGGCGATCGAGCCGATGTTCGTGATCGGCACGCCCGACAGCGCCGTGCTCGAGGACGACTGGACGGTCGTCTCCGCCGACGGCTCGCGCGCCGCGCACTGGGAGCACTCCATCGCGGTCCACGAGGATGGCATCTGGGTGCTCACCTCGAGCGACGGTGGTGCGGCAGACCTCGCGCCTTTCGGGATCATCCCGGTCCGTCCGTGACGGACCTCTCGCTCCCCGCCTCACCCCTCGTGCCCATTGACTGTGAGCCGCTGCGCTCGCACGCCTGTGGCGCAGCCTCTTGTCGTCGGCGTCTCACAGCCGTACGGTTGTCCACTACGTGCCGGACCCCGCCGCGCGAGGTGGCCTGTGGCGGAGTGCGGCCCCGTTCGGGAGGGACACCGATGGCCAGGGGTTTCAACTACGCAGCCGGATCGAGTGCGGACGCGACGCGCGTGCAGGAGGCGGATCTCGACAGGGAGCAGATCGTCGAGTTCGCATCGTCGCGCAACCCCGTGGTGCGGGAGCGCCTCGCGGAGCGCGCTGACCTTCCCCTCGGGGTGGCCGTGACCCTCGTGCACGACTCGGTGACCGATGTGCGCCTCGCGCTTGCCGGCAACGCGTCCGTGTCGGAGGCGATCCTTGAGGAGCTCGCCGCCGACAAGCAGCGTGCAGTGCTGATCGCGCTCGCCGGCAACCCCCGCGTGCCGGCGGCGCTGCTCGAGCGGCTCTCGCAGCACCGACGGTCTGACGTGCGCAGCGCTGCCGAGGACGCGATCCGCGCAGGGGAGTCGCGTGGCGGCGGCCCCGCCCTCTCAGGATCCGCCGCGCCGTCACCCAGTGTTCCGACGGCCGCGCAAGGCGATGTACCGTCGATGACAGTTCCCGAGCCGTCGCCCTGACGCGCGGCTGACCACATACTCACCCCGGCGCCCGGAACCCGGACGCCGCCTCGAAGAAGGACCCGACACCCATGGCAATCTCGTTCGCCCGTTCCAAGGGCGAGGACCTCGCGCGCGCTCAGGACCCGAGCACCGTCCCCGCGGACCTGGTGACGCTCGCGATGCACAAGAGCGATGCGGTCCGGGTCGCGGTCGCGTCACGCGCGGACTGCCCGATGGCCACGATGCTCGTGCTGGCCCAGGACAAAGACGGTGGCGTTCTCGAGGCGCTCGTCCACAATGCGTCGGCGAGCGAGACCGTGCTCCAGATGCTCGCCGATTCCCGTCGCGGAGCCATCCGGTCGGAGGCGCGCAGACGCCTCGGGACGGTGTGACCTAGGTCACACCCCATCGATCCTTCACCTTCTCGTCACCTCGAGTTCACCGCCGCTCACTAGCGTCCCTCGCAGGATCCCGTCTCTGCCGGCGGGACCGCTGAGGGGAAGTGAGCAACCGTGTCCCAGGAGGAGAGGGCCTGGTCGCGTGCGCTGGTCGTCAGCACCGGCGTCGCGCTCGATCACGACGACCGTGCTTCAGGGCCGAGCCAGGACTGGCTCGAGGCAGGCTCGGCAGAACTCGCGCGATCGCGACTCATGGAGTTCGCGTCCCATCGCGACGCGCGGATCAGGGAGACCATCGCGCTGAGGCCCGACTGTCCGATGGGAGTGCTCGCGACGCTGGCCTTCGACGGCGACCGCGGCGTTCGGCGCGCTGTTGCGGCGAGCCCGAGGATCGCGAGCGCCATCGCCGCGGAGCTCGCGACGGACCGCGATCAGGAGGTCCTCAAGACCCTCGCGCGCAACGCCGCGACCGACGGGGCGACGTTGCGCACGCTCGCGGGGCACCGCCGCTCCGAGGTCAAGCGACTGGCGCGCAAGGCGCTTGACGCGCGCGAGTCTCGCGACCAGGACGGGTCTGAGGCAGTCGTGGCGTTCCCCGCGAGAGCCGCGGCGGATGCCGCCGTGCCGCCCGAGCTGCGTGACAGATGGAGGCCCGCGGAGGCGAGGACGAGCCCCTCCCATGCCCACAGTGAGCAGCGCTTCCATGCGCCGCGTCCCGCGGTCCCCTCCCGGCCGTCCCCTCCCGTGTCCTCCGGTCCCGTCGCCGAGGCTCACCCGCAGCAGGTCGCCGCGCCGCTACCCCCGCAGGGCCAAGGCGCGGTGCCTTCGCAGGCGTATCAGCCGCAGCCCCTTGCGCCAGGCTCTCCCGCACAGCCCGAGTGGGGATACGTCTTCCAGGCGCGGAGCTGACCCCTCCGAGCACGCCGCAGCGCCGGTGACCGCATGTGACCAGGCAGAAGCGGCATCGAGGGTCGGATGTCGCATTCTTCACAAACCTGGCCACGAATGGCCGGGGGTCAGTACGATGAGGCGCATCGGGCCTGTCCGTGGGCCGCGAGACCTGCTTTGGGGGCGTGAGATGACGCAGTTGAGAGAGCCGTTCAGGGGCTTCTCGCGACAGCCTGCGGCAACGCGCTCGGACCGGGGCGTCGCGCTCCTGGACGTCGCTGCCGTCCGCGAGGCGCGCGCGGGGAAGTCGGCGGCCTCCGCTCCCACGAGCGAGCTCCCCCAGGTCTCGGCCAGGGCCGCGTCCTCGATCGCGGCGGCCGACACCCCGATGGACGTCTCGGTCGCCGAGCCGCCGGAGGTTCCTGCTGCGCCTCGGCCCGTGATCGACGTCCCCGCGCTCGACGTTCCTTCGCCGATGCGCGGTGGAGCCTCGGCACCGTCCGCACTCAGCGCCCCGGCGCCCGCGAGCGGTCATGCGCCGTCAGCTCTCAGCTCCACGGCCGTGGGCCCGAATGCTCCCGCCGCTGCCCCGCAGGCCGCCTCCGCAACGGCGCTCTCCTCCGCGGAGCCCGTTGCGACCACGCAGGTCCCCGCTGAGCAGCCCGCCCACGACAAGGCGTCGGCCCCCAGCACGGCCACGCCCCACGACGGCTCCTCGGACGACGCGGCGAGCGCCTCCCTCGACAACAGCGGTTCGTCGCACGATGACGTTCCCTCCACGGGAGCCATCGCTCAGCAGGCCGCAGAGTCCACGACGTCTCCCGCGGTTGCGACCATCGATCCCACCGACCAGAAGCCTGTCGACGCCGCGCCGGTCCAGGCGCCGACCGGGCCGGTCGAGGAGGTGGAGCCGCAGCTCGAGGCGCAGGACGAAGGCGAGGCTCCGCGCGACTCCCACGCGCCCGAATCCGCTGCATCGGGATCCGCCGATCCTGAGGGGGCCGAGAGCAGCGCTCCGTCCGCCGCGCCCGAGGACACCCCCACGGCTCGCCCTGCTTCGCGCCGTGCCCGCGCTTCGCGCCTCGGCGGCGCCTCCGCTGACCACGGTGTCTCGGCCTTCGCCGAGGGATTCGAAGCCTTTGCGGCGGTCACCGCCAAGACCACCCCGCCGGCGGCGCCGCAGCAGCCGGGCCCCACCGAGGAGGCGCCGGCCGCCTCGGGGGAGAGCGGCGCAACGGACCAGCAGGTCGCCGAGGCTGAGGCCGCGGCTCCGCAGCAGCCCGACGCTCCCGTGGACACGCGCCCCGCCCCGGAGACCATCGACGTCAGCGCGATCGTGCTCGACGAGCCGGTCCTGCTGCACGGTGGCGAGATCATCCGCCCCCGCACGATCGCGTCGGCCGCCTCGGCGCCCACACCGACGAGCCAGGCCACCGCGGAGAAGACCGCTGAGAAGGGTGACGAGCTCGCCAAGGCTGCGGACCCGGCCACCGCGGGGCAGGAGCTGATGGCTCTCGCGACGCATCGCAAGGCCTCGGTCAGGGCCGCCGTCGCCGCACGCCCCGACCTTCCGGCCACGGTCGTGATCTTCCTCAGCCGTGACCACTCCACCGACGTCCTCGCCGCGCTGCTCAGGAACGTGCGCGTGCCCGCGTCGACCGTCCGCTTCCTCGCGGACCACCGCGACCCGCGAATCGCCGATCTGGCGGTCCAGCGGCTGCGCAACGAGTTCCGGTAGCATCCGCCGGCTTGTGCGCCGGCCGTCGCGGGACTATACTCGTCCGTCGGGCCATTTCTGTGCGCCCGAACATATCCTGTCCACCAAAGTTAGCGGAGTCCATGGCTAAGAAAGACGGCGTCATCGAGGTCGAAGGCACCGTGGTCGAGGCATTGCCCAACGCGTCGTTCCGTGTGGAACTGACGAACGGTCACCTCGTCCTCGCCCACATCTCAGGCAAGATGCGCCAGCACTACATCCGAATCCTCCCCGAGGACCGTGTGGTGGTGGAGCTGAGCCCGTATGACCTGTCCCGCGGCCGGATCGTCTACCGCTACAAGTGAACGTCGCCGCCGGTCCCGGTGGGGGCCTTCGGCGAAGGAAAGAACCATGAAGGTTAAGCCCAGCGTCAAGCCGATCTGCGACAAGTGCAAGGTTATTCGACGGGGTGGCCGCGTGATGGTCATCTGCGACAACCTGCGCCACAAGCAGCGTCAGGGCTAGACAAGAAGTCATACCTCGTTCAGGCACCGGGAGACCGGAACCCTCGGCTCGGAGGCCGAGGCCCGCACAAGACCACCGCGGGAAGCCCGAGCGTCAGACCTCCGACTACTGATGGAGTAGCAGTTACATGGCACGCATTGTCGGAGTGGACCTCCCGCGCGAGAAGCGCATGGAGATCGCACTCACCTACATCTATGGAATCGGGCGCACCCGCGCTCTCGAGATCCTCGCCGCCACCGGTGTGAGCGGCGACGTTCGCGTCAAGGACGCCGACGAGGCCACCCTCGTCGCGATCCGTGAGTACATCGAGGCCAACTTCACCGTCGAGGGCGACCTGCGCCGCGAGGTGCAGGCCGACATCCGCCGCAAGGTGGAGATCGGCAACTACCAGGGTCTGCGTCACCGTCGAGGCATGCCTGTCCGCGGACAGCGCACCAAGACCAACGCGCGTACCCGCAAGGGCCGCAAGAAGACCGTCGCCGGAAAGAAGAAGTAAGCCATGGCAGCTCCCGCACGCAAGCCGCGCAAGAAGATCAAGAAGACCGTCGCGCACGGTCAGGCTCACATCAAGTCGACCTTCAACAACACGATCATCTCCATCACGGACCCCTCGGGCGCCGTGGTGTCGTGGTCGTCGTCGGGCCAGGTGGGCTTCAAGGGTTCGCGCAAGTCGACCCCCTACGCCGCGCAGATGGCCGCCGAGGCCGCCGCGCGCCGTGCCCAGGACGCCGGCATGAGCAAGGTTGACGTCTTCGTCAAGGGCCCGGGCTCCGGTCGCGACACGGCCGTCCGCTCGCTGACCGCCGCCGGCCTCGAGGTGACCTCCATCAAGGACGTCACCCCGCAGGCGCACAACGGCTGCCGCCCGCCGAAGCGCCGCCGCGGCTAGCAGCGTCACCGCCGGGACCCCACGGGTCCCGGCGGTCGCCGCGCGCCGTCACTCTCACTTCCCTACGCTGACCCTGAGGCCTCAGACGGGCCTCAGGTTTGCGAGCATCAAATAGCGGGTGCTCGGAAAGGAAACAACCGTGCTCATCGCACAGCGTCCCACCCTCACCGAGAAGGTCATCTCGGAGAACCGTTCGCAGTTCTCGCTCAAGCCGCTGGAGCCGGGCTTCGGCTACACGCTGGGCAACTCCATGCGCCGCACCCTGCTGTCGTCCATCCCGGGCGCCGCGATCACGTCGGTCCGCTTCGAGGGCGTCCTGCACGAGTTCACCACGATCGAGGGCGTCAAGGAGGATGTCACCGAGATCCTCCTGAACCTCAAGAACCTCGTGGTCTCGTCGGAGCACGACGAGCCCGTCGTGATGTACCTGCGCAAGTCGGGCGCCGGCGCCGTCACCGGTGCCGACATCGCCCCGCCGGCCGGTGTCGAGATCCACAACCCGGACCTCCACATCGCGACGCTCAACTCGAAGGCGAAGTTCGAGGTCGAGCTGACCGTCGAGCGCGGCCGCGGCTACGTGCCCGCCTCGCTCAACAAGGTCTACGACGCGGAGATCGGCCAGATCCCCGTCGACTCGATCTACTCGCCGGTGCTCAAGGTGACCTACAAGGTCGACGCGACCCGTGTCGCCCAGCGCACCGACTTCGACGAGCTCGTCATCGATGTCGAGACCAAGTCGTCCATCTCCCCGCGTGACGCGCTCGCCTCGGCGGGCTCGACCCTCGTCGAGCTGTTCTCGCTCGCGAAGGCGCTGAACGAGGACGCTGAGGGCATCGAGATCGGCCCGTCGGACACCGACGAGGCGCTCGAGGAGGACTACAACCAGCCCATCGAGGAGCTGAACCTCACGCAGCGTTCGTACAACTGCCTCAAGCGCGAGGGCATCCACACCGTGGGTGAGCTCACGGCGCGCAGCGAGACGGACCTGATGGACATTCGCAACTTCGGCCAGAAGTCGATCACCGAGGTCAAGGAGAAGCTGCAGGAGCTCGGCTTCTCCCTCAAGGACTCCGGCATCGAGTACGACGGTGGCGCGGCCGCCGGCGTCTACTTCTCCGGCAACGACGAGTAAGGAACAACCCCTATGCCTACCCCCACCAAGGGAGCCCGCCTCGGCGGCGGCCCGGCCCACGAGCGCCAGATCCTGGCGAACCTGGCCCAGAGCCTCTTCGAGAACGGTCGCATCACCACCACCGTCACCAAGGCGAAGCGCCTGCGTCCCTACGCCGAGCGCCTCATCACCTTCGCGAAGCGCGGCGACCTCGCCTCGCGTCGTCGCGTGCTCGGCATCATCTCGGACAAGGGCGTCGTGCACACCCTGTTCACCGAGATCGGCCCGGGCTTCGCGGAGCGCGACGGCGGCTACACCCGCATCACCAAGGTCGGCAACCGCAAGGGTGACAACGCCCCCATGGCCGTGATCGAGCTCGTCGAGTTCGGCGCGCCGGCCAAGAAGGCGGTCAAGGCCGAGGCGGAGAAGGCCACCAAGAAGGCTGCGCCGAAGGCTGAGAAGGTCGAGGAGGCTCCCGCCGAGGAGACCGTCGAGACCGAGGAGACCGTCGAGGAGGCCCCCGAGGCCGCCGACGCTCCCGCCGAGGGCGACGACAAGTAAGTCGACTCTCACCCCCTCGGGGGTGGATGAACACCGGGACGGGCCCGCATGACCGAGCTGCTCAGCAGTGACGTCGTGCGGGCCCGTCTCGATTTCTCCTACGACGGCACCGACTTCCACGGCTGGGCCGCGCAGCCCGGTCTGAGGACGGTCCAGGACGAGCTCGAGAGCGCGCTCATGCGCGTCGTCCGCCGCGGCGACGGCTCGGCGGCGGCCCCGCTGCGGCTCACGGTGGCCGGCCGCACCGACGCGGGAGTGCACTCGCGGGGGCAGGTCGCTCACGTCGACCTCCCCGCGGACGCGTGGGAGCGGCTGCCGGGGCGCTCGGACCGCGCCCCGCACGATGCCCTCAGGGCGCGCCTCACGGGCGTTCTGCCGCACGACATCGTCGTCCGGGAGGTCTCGGTCGCCCCGGAGGGCTTCGACGCGCGGTTCTCCGCCCTGGAGCGTCGCTACGCGTACCGGCTGTGCGACGACCCCGCGCGCCGCGACCCTCTCCGTCGCGCCCACGTCGTCCACCACCCCCGTGCGCTCGACGTCGCGGCCCTCGACTCCGCATCGTCCACCCTGACCGGGCTGCGCGACTTCGCCGCCTTCTGCAAGGCCAGGGAGGGCGCGACGACCATCAGGGAGCTCGTCGAGTTCTCGTGGGCGCGTCCCGCGGATGGCCCTGACGAGGGTCTCGTGGTCGCGACCGTGCGCGCGGACGCTTTCTGCCACTCGATGGTCCGTGGCCTCGTGGGCGCCGTCCTTGCGGTGGGGGAGGGGCGCCGCGACCTCGCGTGGCTCGGCGACGTCGCCGCACACCCGGAGCGCTCCCAGGCCATCGCGGTCGCCCCCGCGCACGGCCTCACGCTCGAGCATGTGGACTATCCCGCGGACGATGCGATGGCCGCGCGCGCGTCCCAGACCAGGGGTCGGCGTGACCCCGGAGAGGTACGCTGAGGGTGTCCGTGGGCGTCTCGTTCCCCTTGCCACGCCCTACGGTTTGACCGAGGTACCGACACGCCGGTAAACTTGGTCGTCGTTGTGCGCTCCCCGTGGATGGTGCCTCCCACTCGCCCTTCGCAGGTACGCCGACCGAACCCTTTGCGGGCAACTTGCCCGCGCTCAGAACTCCGAAAGTTAAGGCTTCACAGTGCGTACGTATTCTCCCAAGGCGGGTGACGTCACCAAGGACTGGTACGTCATCGACGCGACGGACGTGGTTCTCGGTCGTCTTGCCTCGCAGGCTGCTCAGCTGCTTCGCGGCAAGCACAAGGCGACCTTTGCCCCCCACGTCGACTCCGGCGACTTCGTGATCGTCATCAACGCTGAGAAGGTTGCCCTCACCGGCAAGAAGCTCACCGACAAGATGGTCTACCGTCACTCCGGTTACCCGGGCGGCCTCAAGACCAAGGCGATCGGCGAGCTCCTCGAGCAGCAGCCCGAGCGCGTGATCGAGAACGCCGTCAAGGGCATGCTCCCCCACAACAAGCTGGGCCGTGACCAGATCTCCAAGCTCAAGGTGTACGCGGGTGCCGAGCACCCCCACGCCGCGCAGCAGCCCAAGCCGTTCACCATCGCGCAGGTCGCGCAGTAGTCCTGAAGGAACGAAGAATCATGGCAGATGTGACGACCGACGTCGATAACGAGACCCCCACCGAGTACACGACCGAGACCGCCGTCGAGCGCGGCAAGGGCACCTCGGAGATCGCCCCCGGCGCCGGCCTCGGCCGCCGCAAGGAGGCCGTCGCCCGCGTTCGCCTGGTGCCCGGCACCGGCAAGTGGGTCCTCAACGGCCGCGACCTCGAGAACTACTTCCCGAACAAGGTGCACCAGCAGCTCGTCAACGAGCCGTTCGCGCTCCTCGACATCGAGGGCAAGTTCGACGTGCACGCCCGTATCCACGGTGGCGGCCCCTCGGGTCAGGCCGGTGCGCTGCGCCTCGGCGTGGCCCGTGCCCTCAACGAGATCGACATCGAGACCAACCGCCCGGCGCTCAAGAAGGCGGGCTTCCTGACCCGTGACGCCCGTGCGGTGGAGCGCAAGAAGGCCGGCCTCAAGAAGGCCCGTCGCGCCCCGCAGTACTCGAAGCGCTAAACGATACAGTCGGGCATATGCCTCGACTCTTCGGCACGGACGGTGTCCGTGGACTTGCCAACCGCGACCTCACGGCGGAGTTGGCGGTGGACCTCGCGGTCGCCGCAGCCCACGTGCTGGCCGAGCGGGGCGAGTTCTCCGGACACCGTCCCCGTGCCGTCATCGGCCGCGACCCCCGCGCCTCAGGCGAGTTCCTGAGCGCGGCGGTCGCGGCCGGTCTTGCTTCCGCGGGGGTGGACGTCCTGAACGTGGACGTCGTGCCGACTCCCGCGGTCGCCTTCCTCACCGCGTCCACGGGGGCGGACCTGGGCGTCGTGGTGTCCGCCTCCCACAACGCCATGCCGGACAACGGCATCAAGTTCTTCGCGCGCGGAGGCCACAAGCTCGACGACGCCGTCGAGGAGGCCATCGAGGCGCGTCTGGGAGAGGACTGGGAGCGGCCCCTCGGTGCCGCCGTCGGCCGCCTCGTGCGCGCGCAGGATCTCGCGTCCGAGTACGTCGACCACGTGGTCGGCGCGGTGCGTCAGTTCACCGGGCTCGAGACCCCGCTTGCCGGGGTGAGGCTCGTCGTGGACGCCGCGCATGGCGCCGCGAGCCTCGTCGGTCCCGAGGCGCTGCGTGCCGCGGGAGCCGACGTGATCGTCATCAACGCCGAGCCGGACGGCCTCAACATCAACGACGGCGTCGGCTCGACCCACCTCGGTCCGCTGAAGGCCGCCGTCGTCGAGCACGGCGCCGACATGGGGGTCGCCTTCGACGGCGACGCCGATCGCTGCCTCGCGGTGGATCACACCGGCGAGGTCGTGGACGGCGACCGGATCATGGGCCTGCTGGCGATCGCCGCGAAGCGCCTGGGCGTCCTCTACCGCGACACCCTGGTCGCGACCGTCATGAGCAACCTCGGCCTGCACCACGCGATGCGCGAGGCGGGGATCGAGATCGTCGAGACCGCGGTGGGCGACCGCTACGTGCTCGAGGCGATGCGCGAGAACGGCTACGTCCTCGGCGGCGAGCAGTCGGGCCACATCATCCTCTCCAAGTTCGCGACCACAGGCGACGGGGTGCTCACCGCGCTCATGCTCGGGGCCCGTGTCGCCTCGGACGGGCCGTTGCGCGAGCAGTGCGCCGCGATCGCGACCCTGCCGCAGGTCCTCATCAACGTCGCCGGGGTCGACCGCAGCCGCGTCCACACCGACACCGCGCTCGCGGAGGCCGTCGCCACCGCACGCGAGGAGCTCGGGGACTCGGGACGCGTGCTGCTGCGCCCGTCCGGCACGGAGCCGCTCGTCCGCGTCATGGTCGAGGCCGCGACGTCCGAGGACGCGCGTCACCACGCCGACACGCTCGCGAGCGTCGTCAAGGAGCGGCTCGCGCTCTGAGCCCGGCGCGCGTCGGCGGGGCACCTGCGCTTGCGCGCGTTCCACAGATCCCGCACTGGCGCCTCTCGGTGCCACTATGCTCTGATCACCGCACGCCCGCATGGGTGCGTGGGGGCATCAGGGGGATTCATGACAGGGCCGTTCTCACGCGCGCTCGTCGCCGCGTCAGTCGTCGCGCTCGTAGCGACGATGCTGTCCGGCTGCGCGGTCCTCGGTGACGGGCCGCTCGGGGTCGACGACGGGAACGCGATCTGTGGCTACGTCACCACTGAGGGGGCAGTGAAGTACTTCGGCACGTCGCTGGACAACCAGGGCAACGCGGACGCCGCGGTGATCCTCAAGGTCCGTGCGACGAGCGCCAGGAACGTTGCGGAAGTCGACCTTCTCGTCCAGGACGCCGAGCCTGTCATGTCGCTCGAGTGGCCCTCCGACGAGCCCTTCGCCGCGAATGCGATGGCCGACGCGGTGGCGCCCGGCGAGGACGCCGTCGTCGCTCCCGGCGCCTTCGGGACACTGCTGGTCGCGATCACCCCTGAGGACGCGTCGAGCAAGGCGCGCATCGACGAGATCGCGATCACCTACCGCTCGGGCGGTCACGTCCACACGGTGTTCTCGAGGCTGCGCATCGTGCTCGCTCCGTCAGACTCCTGCTGAACCGCCGCGAATCATCCTTCCGCCGAGCGCGGAATGGGGGGACCACCCGATGCCGGTCCGGTTCGAGCCTGGAAGACTGACGGGGTGAACGACACCCTCGACTGGATCCTGCACACGAGCGACCGGCTCAACGAGTGGATCCTGCTCTTCGCGGAGTCGCTGTGGATCTATCCGCTGACGTTCCTGATGTCGCTGATCGATGCGATCTTCCCCGTCGTCCCGTCGGAGTCGATCATCATCGCGACGTCGACTGCGTCCGCGCAGACCGGGACCCCGATCCTCATCCTCATCTTCCTCGCGGGCGCGATCGGTGCCTGGTGCGGGGATCAGATCGCGTACCTCGTCGGCGCGCGCTTCGACCCCCGCAACTGGGGGATGCTCACCCGCGACAAGCCCCGACGGGCGTTGGACTGGGCGGAGCATCAGCTCGAGCGTCGCGGCACGACCTTCATCATCGCCGCGAGGTTCATCCCGATGGGGCGCGTCGCCGTGAACCTCATGGCGGGCGCGCTGCGCTACCCGCACCGCCGCTTCATGGGAGTCGACGCCGTCGCCGTCACGATCTGGGCGGGGTGGGGCATCCTCCTGGGCACTGTCGCGGGCTCGATCTTCCCCGAGGACAACCTCTTCTTCTCGATCGTCGCGGGCGTCGTCGCGGGCGTCGTCCTCGGCTTCTTCGTGGACAAGATCCTCGCGCTGCTCGGCTTCACCAAGCCTGAGCTGCCCGACCTCGCGGCTGACATCGAGGAGCGCCTCGTGACCGGCCAGATCGAGGTGCGTCCGACGATCCGCGAGCGCCGCGCGGAGAGGCACGGCACGCACCCTCACGACGAAGCAGAGGACTGATGGGAGCCCCGGACCAGGAGCCTGTTGACGGCGTCGACGTCTCCTGGGAGGCGGCGCGGGCAGCGAATCTCGCCAACTGGGACGACCGTGTGCCCCTGCACGTCGAGGCCTATGGACTGGACACGTACGTGGACGACCCGGAGCACCTCTCCGGTGTGGTCCGCACGGACCTGCCAGTGCTGGAGCGCCACCTCTCCGGAGGTACCCTCGCGGGACTGGACGTGTGCCACCTGCAGTGCCACATCGGGACGGACACGGTGTCACTCGCGCGCGCAGGGGCGCGCGTCGTGGGCGTCGACTTCTCGGCGCCCGCGCTCGAGGCCGCGGCGCGGCTGGCAAGCGTGCTGGGGCTCGACGCCGAGTGGGTCGAAGGGGATGTCCTCGAGGCCAGGGTGCTCGTCGACGAGGCGCTCGGCGCCGACCGCGACTTCGACGTCGTCTACACGAGCATCGGCACGATCGGGTGGCTCGACGACCTCGGCGCGTGGGCGAGGCAGATCGCCGCGCTGCTGCGTCCGGGCGGGGTGTTCTACATCCGCGACGGGCACCCGATGCTGGGCACCCTCGACGAGACCCGCGACGAGCTCGTGGGCCGCTATCGCTACTTCTCCGACGGTCGTGCACTCCAGTGGGACGAGGCCGCGACCTATGTGGGAGAGGGCACGGTGAGCGCGACGCGGACCTACGAGTGGTCGCATCCGCTCTCGGAGATCGTCACGGTGCTGCTCGACGCGGGGTTGGCGATCGAGGCGATGCATGAGGGGCGCACGCTGCCGTGGCGCTTCGCGGAGCGCATGATCGAGCTGCCCGACGGTGACTACGCATGGCCCGGCGCCGAGGCGGACATCGTGCCGTGCACCTTCACGATCGTGGCGCGTCGCCCGGCCTGAACCGCAACCGCGCGCGAGGCGCGTCGGGCGCCCCGGCGACTGCCGCATCGTCCCTGGCAGCGCCTCCCTACAGCTTCCGCAGCCGGACCGACTCGATGCTGTGGTCCGCGCCCTTGCGCAGGATGATCGTGGCGCGTGCGCGGGTCGGTGCGATGTTGTGCACCAGGTTGGGGGCGTTGATCGTGTCCCAGATGTATCCCGCGCGCTCGACGGCCTCGTCGTCGCTCAGTCCCGCGTACGTGTGGAAGTACGAGTCGGGGCGTGAGAACGCGGTGCTGCGCAGCGTGAGGAAGCGGTCGATGTACCACCGGCGCACGTCCGACGGACGGGCATCGACGTAGATCGAGGCATCGAAGTAGTCGGACAGCGCGAAGGCCGGAGCCCCCGGCTCCCGCAGCACGGGCGGCGCGAGCACGTTGAGGCCCTCGACGATCA
Organism: Demequina sp. NBRC 110054; assembly: GCF_002090115.1. Classification (NCBI taxonomy): domain Bacteria; kingdom Bacillati; phylum Actinomycetota; class Actinomycetes; order Micrococcales; family Demequinaceae; genus Demequina; species Demequina sp. NBRC 110054. The sequence goes on along the minus strand of NZ_BBRK01000004.1, from coordinate 287,121 downwards.
GCACGTCCGGCTGGCGGACGACGACGCGCTCGTCGGGGACGATGTCGTACGTCACGTGGGAGTACACGGGAGCCGTCACCTCGGGCAGGCCCGACTTCACGTCGGCGACGAAGCGGCGCAGCGCGCGCCTGTCATACGACTCGGGGAAGCCCTTGCGTGCCATGAGCCCGCGCTTCTCGAGCTCGGCGTTGGGCAGCAGGAAGCCATCGGTGGTGACGAGCTCGACGCGCGGCGAGGCGGGCCAGCGCGCCATGAGCTCGCGCAGCACGCGCGCGGTCGTGGACTTGCCGACCGCGACGGATCCCGCGACGCCGATGACGAAGGGTGTCCGGCTCGCACGCTCGCCGAGGAACTCGCTCGTGGCGCGGTGCAGGCCGCCCGTCGACTGCGAGTACAGGTCAAGGAGGCGCGACAGCGGCCGGTAGACAGTGTCGACCTCCTCGAGCGAGATCGGGTCGGCGACACCTCGCACGCGTCGCACGTCCTCCTCGGTGAGGGGCAGCGGTGTGGAGTCGGCGAGGGCCGCCCACTCGTCACGGGTGAGCGTGACGAACGGGGTGCTCGAGGACGTCTCTGTGCTGGCCACGGCACCATTCTGGCCCATACGGGGCCGCATACGGGTCTGCCCCCTGGTGCCGCCTACACTGACGGCATGTGCGGAATCGTGGGCTATGTCGGATCCGGTGCGCCCAGCGCGCGGCCCGAGGGGGTCGTGATGGCTGGCCTGGCTCGGCTCGAGTACCGGGGCTACGACTCCGCGGGCATTGCCGTCGTGACCGAGGATCCGAGCCATGTGGACATGGCGAAGAAGGCCGGCAAGCTCGTGAATCTCGGCAAGTGGATCGCGGAGCACCCGCTGCGCCCGGGAACCGCGGCGATCGGGCACACCCGGTGGGCGACCCACGGCGCGCCCACCGACGCGAACGCGCATCCGCACATCGCTGCGGACGGGCGCATCGCGATCATCCACAACGGCATCATCGAGAACTACGGACCCCTGCGCGCCGAGCTGCGCACCGAGGGCGTGCGCTTCCTGTCGGACACCGACACCGAGGTGGTCGGCCACCTGCTCGCCAAGGAGGTGCTCGACGGGCACAGCCTCGTCGAGGCGATGCGGCTCGTCGCGGCCCGGCTCGAGGGCGCCTTCACGCTGCTCGCGGTGGACTCGACCGAGCCGCACGTCGTCGTGGGTGCCCGCCGCAACTCGCCGCTCGTGATCGGCCTGGGCGAGGGCGAGAACTTCCTGGGCTCCGACGTGGTCGCGTTCATCGAGCACACGCGCACCGCGCTCGAGCTCGGCCAGGACGAGGTCGTCGAGATCACTCCCGAGGGGGTCGAGGTCACCGACTACGCGGGCAACCCGGTCGAGCGCGAGCCCTATCGCGTCGAGTGGGACTCCGAGGCCGCCCAGAAGGGCGGGTTCTCGACCTTCATGGACAAGGAGATCCACGACCAGCCGACCGCGGTCGCCGACACCCTGCGCGGCCGCATCGACGAGCACGGCAAGCTCCGTCTCGACGAGGGACTCATCGCGGATGCGGTGCTCAACTCGGTGGACAAGATCATCGTGGTGGCCTGCGGCACGGCGTCCTACGCGGGCCTCGTGGCGCGCTACGCGATCGAGCACTGGACCAGGATCCCGGTGGAGGTCGAGCTCGCTCACGAGTTCCGCTACCGCGATCCGGTCGTGAGCGTCCGCACGCTCGTCGTCGCGATCAGCCAGTCCGGCGAGACGATGGACACGATCATGGCCGTGCGCCACGCGCAGCACCAGGGCGCGCCCGTGGTCGCGATCGTCAACGCCCAGGGCTCGACGATCGCGCGCGAGGCGGACGCGGTGCTCTACACGCGCGCCGGCCCCGAGATCGCGGTCGCCTCGACCAAGGCGTTCCTGTCGCAGATCACCGCGGCCTTCCTGCTCGGCATCTACCTGTCCGAGCTGCGCGGCAACAAGTACCCGGATGAGATCGAGACGCTGCTCGACCAGCTCGACCAGCTGCCGGCGAAGATCCAGCGCGTGCTCGACACCGTCGAGCCCGTGCGCGAGCTCGCGCGGGCGCTCGCGAACGAGAGCAGCGTGCTGTTCCTGGGCCGCCACGTCGGCTTCCCGGTCGCGCTCGAGGGCGCGCTCAAGCTCAAGGAGCTCGCGTACATCCACGCCGAGGGCTTCGCCGCGGGAGAGCTCAAGCACGGCCCGATCGCACTGATCGACGAGGGCCAGCCGGTCATCATCATCCTGCCCAGCCCGCGCGGCCGCGAGACGCTGCACGCGAAGGTGATCTCCAACATCCAGGAGGTCCGCGCGCGCGGCGCCCGCACCTTCGTGATCGCGGAGGAGGGCGACACGGAGGCGGCCGAGCACGCCGAGAACGTGTTCTACGTGCCGTCCGCGCCGGTGCTCATGACGCCTCTGCTGACCGTCGTGCCGCTCCAGGTCTTCGCGCACGAGCTCGCCTCGGCCAAGGGCTACGACGTGGACCAGCCACGCAACCTCGCCAAGTCCGTCACGGTGGAGTGAGCCGTGGCGGTGGTGGGGCTCGGCATCGATGTTGTGGCGATCGAGCGGTTCGAGGACGCCCTCGAACGCTCGCCCGGGTTCCTCGAACGCGTCTTCACCCCGGCCGAGCGCACGCTCGGACAGCATTCGCTCGCGGCCAGGTGGGCCGCGAAGGAGGCGCTCGCGAAGGCGCTCGGCGCCCCGGGCGGGCTGTCGTGGCAGGACTGCGAGGTCTCGCGTGAGGACGGTGCCGCGCCGCGCTTCACGCTCACGGGCACGGTCGCCGCGAGGGTCGCAGAGCTCGGCATCGCGACCCTCCACCTGTCCCTGACGCACGACGCCGGCATCGCGTCGGCCGTCGTCGTCGCCGAGAGTTGATTGACACCTGAGAGACTGAGCGCATGAGCATCACCATCAGGATCGACACCGACGCGATCGCCGCCAACGTCCGGACTCTGCGCGAGCACGCTGACGGCGCGCAGGTCATGGGAGTGGTCAAGGCCGACGGCTATGGCCATGGTCTGATCGAGTCCGGCCGGGCCGCGCGCGCGGGAGGCGCGACGTGGCTCGGCACCGCGCAGCCTGCAGAGGCACTCGCGCTGCGCGAGGCCGGTGACACGGGGCGGATCCTCACGTGGCTCTACGGTCCCGACGGCCCGTTCCCGGCTCTCGTGGCCGCGGACATCGACATGTCCTTCGGCTCGCTCAAGGTTCTTGAGGCGATCGCGTCGGCGGCGCGCGCGGCTGGCACGGCACCGCGCCTGCACCTCTTCGTGGACACGGGGCTGGGCCGTGAGGGCTGCCCGCTCGACCTTCTTCCCGAGCTGCTCGACCGCGCGAAGGAGCTTCAGGACGAGGGCGTGGTCCGCATCGTCGGGATGTGGTCGCACCTGGCCTGGGCCGACCAGCCCGGCCACCCGACCATCAACCTGCAGGCGACCGTGTTCCTGGTCGGGCTCGAGATGGCGGACGAGCGCGGAATCGCGCTCGAGGTGCGCCATCTCGCGAACTCCGCGGCGACGCTCACGCGTCCCGACCTCCACTTCGACCTCGTGCGCCCCGGGATCGCGATGTACGGTCGCCCCCCGGTCGAGGACCCCGACGGTGGCGACTGGGGCCTCGTGCCCGCGATGTCCGTGACGACGCGGCTCGCCCTCGTGAAGCCCGTCCACGCGGGCCAGGGAGTGAGCTACGGCCACGAGTACACGACCGACCGCGAGACGATGCTGGGCCTCGTCCCCGTCGGGTACGCGGACGGGGTCTTCCGCGCGGGCGGGGGAGGGCGCGCCCAGGTGGCGATCGGCGGACGTCGCTATCCGATCGCCGGCAGGGTCTGCATGGATCAGTTCGTCGTCGACCTCGGCGCCGACACCGAGGCGACCGAGGGCGACGAGGTGACCCTTATCGGCGCCGACGGTCCGTCCGCGGCAGACTGGGCGGAGGCGGTCGGCACCATCGACTACGAGATCCTGTGCCGCTTCGGCGGCCTGCGACCGAAGGCGGACTCATGACGACGTACGACGTGCCGGACGCGGCGACGATGCAGCACCTGGGCAGGGACGTCGTGGGCCCGATGCTCACCGCGGGCGACCTCGTGATCCTCTCCGGCGACCTGGGAGCCGGCAAGACCACCTTCACGCAGGGCCTCGGCGAGGCGCTGCGCGTGCGCGGCCCGGTCGCGAGCCCCACCTTCATCATCGCGCGCACCCACCCGTCCGAGGTGGGCGGCCCCGCGCTCGTCCACGTGGACGCGTATCGCCTGGGCTCGCTCGCCGAGCTCGACGACCTGGACCTCGACGCGGCGCTCGAGGACTCGGTGACGGTCGTCGAGTGGGGCGAGGGAGCCGCCGAGCAGCTCTCGCAGGACCGGCTGCACATCGTGATCCGCCGCGAGCGCGGGGGAGTGCTCGACATGGAGGCTCCGGACGCGGGCACCCGGCAGGTGACGGTCACCGGTCACGGCGACCGGTGGCAGGGCGCCTTCGTCGGCGACGCCTAGGCTGGTCCCATGATCCTCGCGCTCGACACGTCCGCCGCCGTCGCCGTCGCCGTCCTCGACGGCGACGAGGTCAAGGCCGCGCGCACCGAGCACGCGCCGCGCGGCCACGCCGAGCTGCTCTCGGGCCTCGTGAGGGACGCGATGGCCGAGGCCGGCTGCGCGCTCGGCGATGTCGAGACCATCGTCGTCGGCACCGGGCCCGCCCCGTTCACCGGTCTGCGCGTGGGTCTCGTCACCGCCCGCACCCTCGGCTTCGCGTGGGGTGTCCCCGTGCGTGGCACATGCTCCCTCGACGCGATCGGCGCCGCGCTCGCGGACGAGGGAGAGGTCACCGTCGTCTCCGACGCTCGCCGCAAGGAGCTCTACTGGGCGACCTATCGCGACGGCGTCCGCGTCGACGGGCCCGGCGTGGCGTATCCCGGCGACGTGCCCGTCGCCGGCGTCGTCGTCGGACCTGGAGCCGAGCTGTACCCCGAGTCCCTTCCCGACGGGCGCGTCATGGACGTGGACCCCGCGTGGCTCGCGCGCGTCGTGGCGCGTCGCGTCTCCGAGGGCGACACGGACCTGCCGACCGAGCCGCTGTACCTGCGTCGTCCCGACGTGCACGGCCTCCCCGGGGCGTGAGCGACTCTCCGGTCGCGCCGCTCCTGCGCGATCTCCACGAGCGCGACATCGCCTGGATGGCGGGCGTCGAGGAGGAGCTGTTCGGAGCATCGGCCTGGTCCGAGTCGCTGATCCGCGAGGACTTCCGCTACGGCGGTCGACGCTATCGGGGAGTGTGGGTCGGCGACGATCCGGCGGCCTACGCGGTCTATGGCTTCGAGGGCGACGCCTTCAGCCTCATGAACCTCGCGGTCGTGCCCGCGCATCGTCGGGAGGGCCTCGCGCGCCTCATCATGGACGACCTGCTGTCCGAGGCGGAGGGTCTCAGCGTCCCGTACGTGTGGCTCGAGGTCGCCGTCACCAACGAGCCTGCGTTGGCGCTGTACCGCGACTACGGCTTCGAGGACGTGAGGGTGCGTCGGAAGTACTACCAGCCCGAAGGCGTCGACGCACTCGTGATGCGCCGCCCCATGAGGGAGCCCGCCGGGTTCTGACGCGGCCGCCGGCGGACTACAGCTCGAGCGTCGTCGCGTCCCAGTCGGGGCGGCCGTGGCGCTCGCCTGCCCCGTGGTCGCCATCCTCCGCCGGGTAGCCGACCGCGAGGATCAGCTCGGGATACCAGGCCCTGTCACCGAGCAGCGCGCGGCACAGCCCGCCGTGGTCGAACCCCGCCATGGGGCGAACCTCCAGCCCGGCGGCGCGCAGCGCGACGATGAGGAAGCCGATCTGGAGCCACGCGCTGTCGTGCGCGGTGATCGCACGCGCGTCCGGCCGGCTCTCGAGGACCTCGTAGAGGCCCGGTCTGCCGGGAGCGGTCACCTCGAGGTGCTCGTGATACCGGGGGTCCGAGGCCGCCACGAGGATCAGGGGAGCCCGGTCGAGCTTGAGGCGATTGCCGGGGTTCGCGTGCTCCATCACGATCTCGCGCGCGTGCTCGGACTCGGCGACCACGAGCCTGAGCGGCGAGGAGTTGTTGGCGGACGGGGCCCACCGCACCAGCTCATGCACCGCGCGCAGTGTCTCCGAGGAGACCGGTCGGTCCGACCAGCGTGTGGACGAGCGCGCGTCGAGGAAGAGGAGGTCGAGCACGTCCCCGGGGATCGGGAAGCTCGCGTGGGAGGGCGGAGGCACTGCTGTCACGTCGAGTAGTGACGATCCGGCGCGCTCAGGTATTCCCGCCGACTACCCTGGGAGGCGTGGAACCCCTGATCCTTGGCCTTGAGAGCACGTGCGATGAGACGGGCGCCGCGCTCGTGCGGGGCACCGAGCTGCTCGCCGACGTCGTCGCCTCGTCCATGGATGAGCACGCCAGGTTCGGCGGCATCGTCCCCGAGGTCGCGTCCCGTGCCCACCTCGAGGCCTTCGTGCCGACGGTCGAGGAGGCGCTCGACCGCGCCGGCGCGAGCCTGTCCGAAGTCGACGGTATCGCGGTGGCCTCGGGACCCGGGCTCGTCGGGTCGCTGACCGTCGGGGTCGCCGCGGCGAAGGCGCTGTCCCTCGCGCTCGACAAGCCGCTGTACGGCGTCAACCACGTGATCGGCCACGCCGCCGTCGACGAGCTCGTGCACGGGCCGATGCCGGAGCGGACCATGGCGCTCGTCGTGTCGGGCGGCCACACATCGCTGCTCCTGGTCAACGACCTCGCGACCGACGTGATCGAGCTGGGCCACACCCTGGACGATGCGGCAGGCGAGGCCTTCGACAAGGTCGGCAGGCTTCTCGGGCTGCCGTACCCGGGCGGCCCCCACGTGGACAGGCTCGCCCGCGAGGGAGACCCCGAGGCGATCCCGTTCCCGCGTGCGCTCACGAGCGCGAAGGCGATGCAGAAGCATGCGTACGACTTCTCCTTCTCGGGCCTCAAGACCGCGGTCGCCCGCTGGATCGAGGCGCGCGAGGAGGCAGGCCAGGAGATCCCCGTGGCCGACGTCGCGGCCTCCTTCGCGGCGGCCGTCGCGGACGTCCTCGTCGAGAAGACCATCGCGGCCTGCCGCGCGAACGACGTCGACACCCTGGTGATCGGTGGCGGGTTCTCTGCGAACTCGCAGCTGCGCGAGCTCGCGACGGAGCGCTGCGAGCGGGCCGGCATCGACGTGCGCATCCCTCCGATCCGCTACTGCACCGACAACGGCGCGATGATCGCCGCGCTCGGCTCGGCGGTCGCGCGTCGCGGAGTGGCGCCGAGCGAGCTCAGCATCGGTGTCGACTCGTCCATGCCGCTGAGCACCATCACCGTCTGAGGAGCGCATGAGGAGGCCGGTCCCAGCGGCGCTCAGGAGCGTCGCGCTCGTCGCGGCCGTCGCGATGCTCGCCGCGTGCAGCGGCACCGCCACAGAGGTGACCCCGTCGCCTACCGCGACCCCCGCGTCTTCCGCCGGCGACGCCCCGTCCGCCGCCGCATCGTCCACGGCCGAGCCGGGCGGTTCCGAGTCCTCCTCGCCGGCGACCGGCGACGCCGCCGCGACGGCGGGCACCGCGGCCGAGACCCTCGCGTGGGGGCCGACGGTCGCTGACTGGGAGCTCACCCTCGCCGAGGCGTCCTCGCTGCCGCTCGGGCAGGCCGCGGGAGCGGTGCTCATGCCGGCCTACTCGGGTACCGACCCCGAGGCGCTCGCCGACCTCGTGTCCGACTCGGCGCTCGCCGGAGTGATCCTCATGGGCGACGCCACCCGGTCGGAGAAGACGGTGAAGGCCCTCACCGCCGCGGCGCAGGACGGCGCGGGCGACCGCGGCTGGCAGGCGCTCGTCGCGGTCGACCAGGAGGGCGGCACGGTCGCGCGGCTCGATGGCATCGTGCCCGAGCTCCCGGCGTTCCTCGCCGCGGGAGCGGCCGCCGACAAGTCGCTCGTGCGCGGGGTCTACGCGCGCGCCGGAGCGGACATCGCCGAGCTGGGGTTCACGGTGGACTTCGCTCCTGTCGCCGACGTCACCGTCGGCCTGTCCGACCCCGTGATCCGTTCGCGCTCCGCGGGCGACGACCCGTCCGAGGTGGCGGGAACCGTCGTCGCGTCGATGCTCGGCTACCTGGATGGCGGCATCGTCCCCGCGCTCAAGCACTTCCCGGGGCACGGCGCCGCGACGACCGACTCGCACAAGTCGGTGCCGGTGCTGTCCGGCTCGCTCGACGACCTCGAGGGCTCCGAGCTCGTGCCGTTCCGCAGGGCGATCGCTGTCGGCGCGCCCATGGTGATGATGAGCCACGTCGCGGTCGAGGCATGGGGCGGCGTTCCCGCAAGCCTCGATCCTGAGGCCTATGCCTACCTGCGCGACGAGCTCGGCTTCACCGGGGTGGTGGTCACCGACGCGCTCAACATGGGCGCCGTGACGGGGGACCACGACGCGGGTGAGGCGGCGGTCGCCGCGCTGTCGGCCGGCGCCGACCTGCTGCTCATGCCCGAGTCCACCGACGCCGCGCGCCGCGCGATCGTCCAGGCCGTCAAGGACGGCACGCTCTCGCGCGACCGCCTGGACGAGGCGGTCGCGCGCGTGATCCTGCTGTCGCGCTGGCAGGAGGGGCTCACGCCCGCGTCGACCGCCGTGACCGGCGACTATGCGGCGGCGCTCGCGCTCGGCTCCGCCACGGTCGCGGCCGGAGACTGCTCGGCACCGTTCATCGGCGACTCGGTGACCCTCTCGGGCGGCTTCGAGGCCGACCGCGCCGCGCTTGCGGACGCCTTCGAGAAGCTCGGCGTCGCGGTCGGCGCCGGGGGGACGTCGATCTGGGTCACGGGCGGTGACGGCTCCTCGGGCAGCGCGGATGTCGTGGTCGCGATGGGCGGCCCGTGGGGGCTCGAGGGGTCGGACGCGGACGTGTACGTCGGAGCGTACGGGCGCGGGAAGGCGACGCTCGCCGCCGTCGCGGCGGTGCTCGCCGGGGAAGCCGGCCCCGAGGGGGACTGGCCGGTCTCGCTCGCGGGAGTGCCGGACGCCTGCTGAGGCACGCGGACGATGCTGTCGTCCGCGCGGGAACGCACTGCCGGGGCGGTCGGCGGCTCCGAGACCAGCGGTCAGCGGTCGAGCGGCTCGACGAGCAGGGCCGTGTGGCGGCCCGCGAGCCTCGTGAGGACCACCGTGGCGGACTCGGGGCCGCGCAGCTTGAGCTGCGGGCGCAGCCGCTCGGGGGTGACGTCGATCCCGCGCTTCTTGATCTCCACGCGGCCCACGCCCCGCTCCCGCAGCGCCTTCGCGAGGCGGGACGTCGAGTAGGGCATGGCCTCGAGCACGCGGTAGCCGCGCGCGAACGGGGTCGCGGTCTCGGCATCGGAGGTGAGGTAGGCGATGGTCGGGTCGACCAGCCGCGCGTCCGTCCGGTCCGCGAGAGGGCCGACCAGGCCCGCCCTGATGACGGCCCCGTCGGGCTCGTAGAGGTACTCGCCGAGCGTGCCGGCCTCGCCGGGCACGGGGTCGCCCACGAGCTCGTGGGACTCGTCGCCCCGGATCACGAGCGCGGCGTGGCCCTCGTGGCGGGCGAGCGGTCCGCACCACAGCCCCGCCTCCACTACGTCGCCGTCGACCGACACCCACTGCGCCTCGACCGGGGACGCCGGCGTCGAGGCGGGGATGGCGTCGTGAGGGATGCCGGGGCCGACCTTGACGCCCAACGCGGGGAGCGCGTCGCGCAGCGCGAGGACCTCGTCGAGCGCGGGGGAGTAGTCGCGCGGATCGTGCCGGCGCCCGCGGCCCGTGCGGCGGGCGGGATCGGCGAAGGCGGCGTCGACGCCGTCGACGCCCCGCACCGTCGTCATCGAGTCCGCGTGGACGACCACCGCATCGTCCCAGTGGCGCAGGTTGTGGTCCGCGAGCAGGGCGGTCGCCTCGTCGAGCTCGAAGGCGACGACGGGCATCCCCAGAGCGGCAAGCGCCATCGCGTCGACCCCCAGCCCCGAGGTGAGGTCGGCGACCCGCGTGCATCCGGCTTCGGCGTACCGGCGCGCGTGCCGCGCGGCGACGCTCAGCCGCGTCGCCTGCTCAAGCCCTTCCCTGGTGAAGAGCATCCCGGCGGCGAAGTCTCCGAGCTTGGCCCTCGCCTTGAGCCGCAGTTCGGCCTGGGTGAGCACGGCGGCCACGAGCGCTCCGTCCAGCCCCTGGGCGCGCAGGCGGCTGCCGAAGGACAGTGGTTCGATCGCGTCGTACGGCGGCAGCCCATCGATCAGGGCGAGGGTCTCGGGCGCCCGCAGCAGGCGTGCGGTGGCGGCGTCCATACCGGCGATGATTCCACGCATGGCGAACGCCCGCAGACGCATTAGCACTCGCCGCGTGCGAGTGCTAATCTGACGGTGCTCCGCAAGGGAGCGTGGCATCGATCCGGCTCGCCTGACCCCCGCGACGGCAGGTCGCCCGGGAGATGTCATCACCTGAACTTCGAGAAGGAAGGTGAGGTCCGCAGTGTCGGTCTCAATCAAGCCTCTGGAGGACAAGGTCGTGGTCAAGGCGGCTGCCGCCGAGACGACCACGGCCTCCGGCCTCGTGATCCCTGACACCGCCAAGGAGAAGCCCCAGGAGGGCATCGTCGTGGCGGTCGGCCCGGGTCGTATCGACGACAACGGCAACCGCGTCCCCGTGGACGTCGCCGAGGGCGACAAGGTCATCTACAGCAAGTACGGCGGCACCGAGGTGAAGTACGCGGGCGAGGAGTACCTCATCCTCTCCGCGCGCGACCTGCTCGCCATCGTCGGCTGAGTAGACGCCTAGGCGTCGAAGGGCTCCCGGGCTTCGGCTCGGGAGCCCTTCGTGCATGACGAGACCCCCGGAAGGATGATCCTTCCGGGGGTCTCGGCGTCTCTCTGTGCGGACCTCGGTGCGAGCGCTGAGGTTCAGCTCGCCGCCTTGATCCGGCTGTTGACGAGCATCGAGTGACGCTCGTCCTCGCTCAGGCCGCCCCAGACCCCGAACGGTTCGCGAGCCATGAGCGAGCGCTCACGGCAGAGCTCCTGTACCGGACAGTTCGCGCAGTACTGCTTCGCGGCCTCCGCCCGACGGCGACGCGCTGCGCCACGTTCGCCCTCGGGATGAAAGAAGAGATCCGGATCCACTCCGCGGCAGGCCCCCCGGTACTGCCACTCCCACTGGTCTTGCGTTGGTGCCGGCAGTCTTGCGATCGACTCCATGGCAACTCCCTTGTGTCGTTCCCCCTGGACGGCGAGATGGCGATGTCACTGGCGACGTCGTTATCAAACCGTGATCATGACCATAGATCGGACATTTCACCCAGGTCAAGCGTTCCTCGTTGAACACTTAGTGACTGTCTATCCCCTTCGCGCCCACTTGGCAATACCCCCCTCCGTTCGAGGATGTCGGCTGGTCGACGTGGGAATGCTGGCAGAGATCCGCGCCGTAGAATCGGGACATGGCGCCCGCTGACAACGATCCCTTCGGCTACACCGGACTCACCTACGACGACGTGCTCCTGCTCCCCGGCGAGAGCGACGTCATCCCGTCCGAGGTCGACACCACGACCCGGCTCACCCGCGAGATCTCGATCAAGGTGCCGCTGCTGAGCGCGGCGATGGATACCGTCACCGAGTCTCGGCTCGCGATCGCGCTCGCCCGCCTCGGCGGCATCGGCGTCCTGCACCGCAACCTCTCCATCGAGGATCAGGCGCAGCAGGTCGTCACCGTCAAGCGCTCCGAGTCGGGCATGATCACCGACCCCGTCACGGTCGGCCCCGATGCGACGCTCGCGGAGCTCGACGCGCTGTGCGCGCGCTACCGCGTCTCCGGCCTGCCGGTCGTCCAGCCCGACGGCACGCTCGTGGGCATCATCACCAACCGCGACATGCGGTTCCTCAACCACGCGGACTTCCCGAGCATGCTGGTCAAGGACCAGATGACTCCCATGCCGCTCATCACGGCGCCCGAGGGGGTCAGCAACGCCGACGCCGCGAAGCTGCTCGGCCAGCACCGCGTGGAGAAGCTGCCGCTCGTCGATGCCGCAGGCAAGCTCACGGGCCTCATCACGGTGAAGGACTTCGTCAAGACCGAGAAGTACCCGCTCGCGACCAAGGACGACGAGGGGCGCCTGCGCGTCGCCGCGGCGGTCGGCTTCTTCGGAGACGCCTGGGAGCGCGCCACCACGCTCGTCGAGGCCGAGGTCGACGCGCTCGTCGTCGACACCGCGCACGGCCACGCCCAGGCGATGATCGACATGATCAAGCGCCTCAAGTCCGACCCCGCCACGCGCCACGTGCAGGTCATCGGCGGCAATGTCGCGACTCGCGCGGGAGCCAAGGCCCTGGTCGACGCGGGCGTCGACGCGGTCAAGGTCGGGGTCGGCCCCGGCTCGATCTGCACGACGCGCGTCGTCGCCGGCGTCGGCGTCCCGCAGGTGAGCGCGGTCTACGAGGCCGCGCAGGCCGCGAAGGACGCGGGCGTGCCCGTGATCGCCGACGGCGGCCTCCAGTACTCGGGCGACATCGCGAAGGCTCTGGTCGCGGGCGCCTCTTCCGTGATGCTCGGCTCGCTCTTCGCGGGTGTCTCCGAGACCCCGGGCGACCTGGTCCTCATCAACGGCAAGCAGTTCAAGAGCTACCGCGGCATGGGCTCGATGGGGGCCATGGCCTCGCGCGGCCGCGTCTCGTACTCCAAGGACCGCTACTTCCAGGCCGATGCGCCGAGCGACGACGACCTGATCCCCGAGGGCATCGAGGGTCGCGTGCCCTACAAGGGCCCGCTCTCGTCGGTCGTGCGTCAGCTTGTCGGCGGCCTCGGACAGTCGATGTTCTACGTGGGCGCGCGCACGATCCCCGAGCTCCAGGCCAAGGGCAAGTTCGTCCGCATCACGCCGGCGGGCCTCAAGGAGAGCCACCCGCACGACGTCCAGATCGCGGTCGAGGCGCCGAACTACTCGGGCCGCAGCTGAGCGCGGAGGTCCTCGTCGCGCTGGCCCTCGCCGCCTTCGCGGCGGGGCTGCTCGACACCCTCGCCGGCGGCGGCGGGCTCATCACCGTGCCCGCGCTCCTGCTCGCGGGCGTCCCGCCCGTCCAAGCGCTCGGCACCAACAAGCTCCAGGGCTCCTTCGGGACGCTCACCGCGACCGTGGCGGTGATACGCCGCCACGGAGTCGCGTGGCGCGACGTGCGGGGGCCGATGCTCGTCGCCTTCCTCGGCTCCGCGGTGGGCTCGGTGGTGGTCCTTCTCATCGACCCCGCGGCCCTCGAGATCGTGATCCCGCTCGTCCTGGTCGCGATCGCCGCGTACTTCCTGCTGGTCCGAGACGCGCACCTGCCTCCGCCGCGCGCCCGGATGTCGAGGCGCACCTACGTGTCGACGGTGGTGCCCGCGATCGGCGCCTACGACGGGGCCTTCGGGCCGGGCACCGGCTCGCTCTTCGCACTCGGCGGCGTGGCGCTGCGGGGCTTCGACCTGCGCCGGTCGACCGCGCTCGCGAAGACGCTCAACTTCGCGACCAACCTCGCCGCGCTGATCGTGTTCATCATCGCGGGCAAGGTCGTGTGGATCGTCGGCGGGGTGATGGCGCTGGGGCAACTGTGCGGCGCATGGCTCGGCTCGCGCCTGCTGCTGCGCGTCAACCCGCTCGTGCTGCGCGTGCTGATCGTCGTCGTGTCCGTCGCGATGCTCGTGAGGTTCCTGCTCGCGTGACCGGCGCCGGGGCGGCGCTCCCGGCGCGCCCAGGAGCCCGCATCGTCCCTGTGCAGGCTCGGCTCAGGGGTACAGGCCCCTGAGCCGATGCGCGTCGACGACGCGCTCGACCGCCAGCACCGTCGCGGCCTCGCGATACGTCATGCCGTGCGCGCCGGAGTGCGCGACCACGTCGTGCCACGCCCTGGCCATGCGCTCCTCGAGCCTGTCGTTCACCTCGCGCTCGCTCCACTGATACGCCTGGTTCGCCTGCACCCACTCGAAGTACGACACGACCACGCCACCGGCGTTCGCGAGGATGTCCGGGACCACGAGCACGTCGCGTTCCTTGAGGATCGCGTCGGCGGCACCCGTCGTCGGACCGTTCGCGCCCTCGACGACGATGCGTGCCTGGACCTTCGGTGCGTTCTCCTCGGTCAGCACGCCCTCGACCGCGGCCGGGACCACGACGTCGACGTCGAGCGTGAGCACCGACGCGGGATCGATCGCCTCCGCCCCGTCGAAACCGGCCACCGTCCCCGTGCGCTCGACGTGCGCGGCGAGGTGGGCGATGTCGAGGCCGTCGTGCGCGTACACCGCGCCATCCACGTCGCTCACGGCGCGGACCTTCACGCCAGCCTCCGCGAGGAAGCGCGCGGCGCCGTAGCCCACCTTGCCGAAGCCCTGCACAGCGGCGGTGGCATGCGCGGGGTCGATGCCCCGGCTCGCCATCGCGAGCAGCGCGATGTGCGCGACGCCCCGAGACGTGGCCATGGCTCGGCCCTGCGAGCCGCCGAGGCTGAGCGGCTTGCCCGTGACGATGCCCGTGACCGTGTATCCCCGTGCGACCGAGTACGTGTCCATGATCCATGCCATGGTGCGCTCGTCCGTGCCGATGTCCGGCGCGGGGATGTCCACCTCCGGCCCGATGATCGGCAGGATCTCCGAGGTGTAGCGGCGCGTGACGCGCTCGAGCTCCGCGGTGCTGTGGGTGCGCGGGTCGATCGCGACGCCACCCTTCGCGCCTCCATAGGGCACGTCGACCAGAGCGCACTTCCACGTCATCCACATCGCGAGCGCGCGGACCTCGTCCAGGTCGACCGACGGGGCGTACCTCAGGCCGCCCTTCGCGGGGCCGCGCGTGAAGTTGTGCTGCACGCGATAGCCGGAGTACACCGCGATCGAGCCGTCGTCCCTGCGCAGCGGGATGCTCACCGCCATCTCGCGTCGAGGCGAGCCGAGAAGCTCGTGGAGTCCATCGGGGAGCTCGAGCGTCGCGGCTGCCTTGTGCAGCTGTGCCATCGCGTCGACGAGCGGACCAGCGGCGTCGGGGACGACCGCAGAGTCGGGGAGCGTCATTGCTTCCTCCTGGTGCCTGTGCTGTCAGGCTACGCCCCGGGACGAGGCGCGGATGCACAGTTGGCCAGGCGTCTAGAACAGCGCGCCGAGCTCCTCCTCGGGCTCCGGCTCGGGCTCCGGCAGCGCCACCGGCCACAGCGGGCTCGGCAGGTCGTCCGTGGTCCCCTTCGACTTGAGGAAGGCCGCGAAGCGGGTCGCCCACAGGCGGTGCGCCTCGATCTGCTGGTCGTGGAGGTCGTCGAGCGCGACCGTGTGCAGCGAAGGGTGCAGCTGCGCCATCGCGGGCAGCAGGTCGAGCGTCGCGAGGACATCGGCGTCGGCCGCGTGGAGGTCGTCTGCGACGACGGGCACCGCGTAGATGCGGCACATGTCGATGAGCTTGCGGCTGCCCTTGCGGTACCGGTCCAGGAAGCGGTCGATCACGAGCGGGTCGATCACCGGCCGGATTCCGTTGCTGAGACGCGAGGCGAGCGAGGGCAGGCCGTGGCGCGCGAGCTCCGACTCAAGGATGCTGAGGTCGTACTGGACGTTGAAGCCGACGACCGGGGTGCCCGCGGACAGCGCCGCCGCGAGCGCCGCTGCGATCTCCTCGAGCGCGACCTTGGGGTCCATGCCCTCGGCGCGTGCCTGCTCGTTGGTGATGCCGTGCACCTCGATGGCCCGCGCGGGGATCTCCACCCCGGGGTTCACGAGCCACGTGCGCGTCACGGGCTCCTCGCCCGCGCGTCGCGTGATGATCGCGGCGGTGACGATGCGGTCGTTCGCCGTCGACACCCCCGTGGTCTCCGTGTCGAATCCCACCATCGTCTCGTCGAGCCAAGTCATGGTGACCACCTTGTCACGCCTGGCCGACATCGGCGTCGCACCGAGGTCCCTTGTCGCGGGCCGCGGCGGTCGCGCGCGGCCTGGGCGCATCGGCCCGGGTCCGACGTCAGCCGTCACCGCTAGGCTGGGACGGTGAGCAACGAGATGGAGATCGGGCGCGGCAAGCGTGGCCGCCGCGCATACAGCTTCGACGACGTCGCGGTGGTGCCCTCGCGCCGCACGCGCGACCCGCGTCAGGTGAGCCTGGCCTGGCAGATCGACGCGTTCCGGTTCGAGATCCCGGTCATCGGCGCGCCGATGGACTCGGTGATGTCGCCGGACACCGCGATCGCGCTGGGCCAGCATGGTGGGCTCGGCGTGCTCGACCTCGAGGGGCTGTGGACGCGCTACGACGACCCCCAGCCGCTGCTCGAGGAGATCTCGACCCTCTCGATGGACGAGGCGACCCACCGGATGCAGGAGATCTACCAGGAGCCGATCAAGGACGAGCTGATCGTCCAGCGCCTCCAGGAGATCCGCGCGGCGGGTGTGACGGTCGCCGGCGCCCTCAGCCCCCAGCGCACGCAGGAGCACTACGAGACGGTGCTCAAGGCGGGCGTGGACCTGTTCGTCATCCGTGGCACGACGGTGTCCGCCGAGCATGTCTCGGCCGAGGCGGAGCCGCTCAACCTCAAGAAGTTCATCTACGACCTCGACGTGCCTGTGATCGTCGGCGGAGCCTCGACCTACCAGGCCGCGCTGCACCTCATGCGCACGGGCGCCGCAGGCGTGCTCGTGGGCTTCGGCGGCGGCGCCGCGCAGACCACGAGGACCACCCTCGGCATCCACGCGCCGATGGCGACCGCGGTCGCCGACGTCGCGGCGGCGCGCCGCGACTACCTGGACGAGTCCGGCGGTCGCTACGTGCACGTGATCGCCGACGGCGGACTGGGCCGCTCGGGCGACATGGCCAAGGCGATCGCGTGCGGTGCCGACGCGATCATGCTCGGCTCGGCGCTCGCGCGCGCCGCGGAGGCGCCCGGCGCCGGCTACCACTGGGGTCCCGAGTCGTATCACTCGGCCCTGCCGCGTGGCGAGCGCGTGCGGGTCGGCACCACCGGCACCCTCGCGGAGGTCCTGTTCGGCCCGGGCACGCGCGCCGACGGCACGACCAACATCATGGGCGCGCTGCGCCGCTCGATGGCGACCACCGGGTACTCGGACCTCAAGGAGTTCCAGCGGGTCGACGTGGTCGTCAGCCCCTATCAGGCCGGCTGACGTGCGCTGCGCCGTCCTCAGGCACGTCGCCTTCGAGGACCTCGGCTGCTGGGAGGCGGAGCTTCCGCGCCTCGGCTACGAGGTGCGCTACCTCGAGGCCGGGGTCGACGAGCTCGCGCCGTTCCGCGACGCCGATCTCGGCATCGTTCTCGGCGGGCCCATCGGGGTCCAGGACGCGGCCGACTACCCGAACATCGGCGAGGAGATCGCCCTGATCCGCGAGCGTCTCGACGCCGATCGGCCGACGCTCGCGGTCTGCCTAGGGCTCCAGTTCATGTCCGCCGCGCTTGGCGCCGAGGTCGGCAAGGGGACGTTCGAGCTCGGGTGGAAGCGCATCGTCCCTTCCCAGCCTGGGAAGGGACGATGCGCCACGTCGCGGACACCCCGATGTTCGTGTGGCACGGCGACGAGGCGCGGCTTCCTGAGGGCGCGACCCTGCTCGCATCGACGGACGACGTCGAGGTTCACGCGTTCTCGTACGGCCGCTCGCTCGCGGTGCAGTTCCACCCCGAGGTCGATCCAGCGACGTTCGAGCGGTGGGTCATCGGCAACATGGTCGAACTGCGCGAGATCGGGGTCTCGATCCCCGAGTTCCGCGCGGAGATGGCCGCGCGCGGCCCCGCGGCGGTCGAGGCGAGCCTCGCTCTCCTGCGGGAGTACGTCGCGGCGCTCTAGAGGCGAGGCGGCAGGACGGTCACCGCGGCCGGGGGAGACCCCGCCTCGCGCAGCTCGGCCACCGCAGCCTCGATGGCCGGCAGCGACCCGCGCAGGATCGTGGTCGGCTCGCCGTCGACGTCCTCGGTCCATGCCGAGACGCCGGGAAGGTCGATCTCCGGGGGAGGGCAGCAGATCACCGCGACCGCGCGCACGCGCGGGTCCTCGACATGCACGAGCGTCACCGAACGCACGACCGCGAGCCGTTCGAGGGTGCGCACGAGCACCTGCGCGAGCCGCTCCGATGCGGAGAACTCGACGGACAGCGTGCCGACGCCGCCGTGCACGTCGAGGGTCGAGATCGAGCCGAAGCTGACGCCCCGCTCGGAGAACACCCCGGTGAGCGCGGCGGAGGCGCCGGCCCTGTCCTCGACCGTCACGAACGCGAACCAGCGCGTCGTCAGCATGCTCATCGGCCGCCTCCCCAGCCCACGATCGCCTCGTTGAGGGCCTGTCCGACCTCCCACAGCAGCCGGGCCTCATCCGGTGCGAGGCCGTCGAGCAGGACGCGGGTCCACCCCTCGGGGCCGACCGCGACCGGCACCCCGAGGACCCCGTGCCACGGCATGCCGCCGAGCTCGATCTCGCCATCGAGCAGCACCTGCCCGGCCACGACGATGTCCCGCCCGTCGAGCACGGTTTTCACGAGGTCGACGGTCGCGGCCGCGGTGCCGTTCGCGGTCTTCGCGCCGCTCGTATGGGTCAGGTAGGGCCGGACGACCGCCTGGACGTCCGGGGGGAAGGAGTCGACGCGGGCGAACGCCGAGGCCGCGTCGGGCCCCGTCGCGATCGTCTCCTTCGCGGAGGCCACCTCGGAGGCGAACGACGCGAGCGTCCTGTCGCCACGCAGGCGCTCGACGATCTCGAGCCGCTCGTCCGGGTCGAGGCCGCGCAGCCGCACGGTCGACCACAGCGGGACCATCCGGTCGCCGTGCTGTCCCGCGACGAAGCCGCTCACGCGCTGACGGCGAATGCCGAGGGTCGCGGCGATCTCGCGGCGGAAGCGCAGCGAGTCGAGCCACGCGCCCATGCCGATCACGCGATGCCGGCCGAGCCTGCGCGCGAACACGTCCACCGCGAGCTCGACGGGGTTCGACACGACGATGACGATCTCGTGGCCGCTGCCGTGCGTCGCGAGCGCGTCGGCGTACGACTCGAAGACCGCACGGTTCCGGGTGGCGAGCTCGTCGCGGTTGATCGGCCCGGTCGCCTTGGTGGGGATCGTCCCGCCCGCGGCGACCACGACGACGTCGGCCACCACATCGTCCGGGCTCACGGCGACGTCGATCTGGGGGGCGCGCTCGTCATAGGCGTCGATGAGGTCCACCCTGAGGCCGTGGACGGCCGACTCGGACGAGCCTCCCGCGCGGCCCACGAGCTGGAGGCGCGAGCTCGCGCCCAGCTCCCCCTGCTCGATGAGCGCGGTGCAGATCGCCCGCCCGACGTCGCCCGTGGCCCCGATGATCGCGACATCCATGGGTCCCACGCTACGCCCGGGATGTTTCGACACTGTTGACGGCGGCGGGCGTGCTCAGGAAGGGCCGCAAGGGGTGCGGCCGTCGCGAGGCGGGCCGGAACTGATGCGAGCACGTGCGTGACTGATCCACCATCTCGGAATATTCATCGTGGCTGAAGTGTCATGATGAAAGTGACATGTGGCCAGCAAGGGCGCCGGACCACTCGTCCCCTTCATCCCCGCAGGGCGCCCTCAGGAAAGGAGCGCCGCCCATGAAGGCTGTGCGTTTCACCGAATGGAAGACCAAGCCGTCGCTTCGCGAGGTCCCCAAGCCCAAGCCCGCTCCCGGCGAGGTGCTGCTCAAGGTCGCTGGCGCGGGCGCGTGCCACTCCGACGTCGCCGTGTACGAGCAGTTTGACGAGACGACCGTGGGCGCGCAGCTCGCCCCCGAGTACACGCTCGGGCACGAGACGGCCGGCTGGATCGAGGAGGTGGGTGAGGGTGTCCTCGGCCTCACCAAGGGCGACGCCTACCTGGTCTACGGTCCGATCGGATGCGGGCACTGCCCCGCGTGCTCGCGCGGTCAGGACACCTACTGCGACAACGCCGCGAAGACGCCGTTCCTCGCCTCCGGGCTGGGCAAGGACGGCGGCATGGCCGAGTACATGGCCGTGCCGGCGCGCAACCTGGTGCCGCTCGGCGACGCCGACCCGGTCGCGGCGGCTCCCCTCGCGGACGCGGGCCTCACCCCGTACCACGCCATCAAGCTCGCCCTGCCGAAGCTTCAGGGCGGCGGCAAGACCGCGCTCGTCATCGGCCTCGGTGGCCTGGGGCAGATCGCCGTGCAGATCCTCAAGGCCACGACCGCGGCGACCGTGATCGCCACCGACATGAAGCCCGAGGCCATGGAGCTCGCGGCCAAGCGCGGCGCCGTGACCGTCGAGGGCGGCGAGGGTCAGGCCGACCGCATCCGCGAGCTCACGGATGGCAAGGGCGTCGACGCGGTCTTCGACTTCGTTGGCCTCACGCCGACGATCTCGCTCGCCCAGAAGGTCGTCGCGAAGCAGGGCCGGATCACGGTCGTCGGGATCGCTGGCGGCCCCGTCCAGTGGGACTTCTACTCGAACCCGTACGAGGCCGAGCTCACGAACACCTACTGGGGCACGATCGAGGAGCTGCACGAGCTCGCGGCGCTCTACCGTGCGGGATCGATCGACGTGGACATCACGCGCTTCAGCCTCGACGATGCTCTCGAGGCCTACGCGCACCTGGAGAACGGCACCCTGCTGGGGCGTGCCGTCGTCGTCCCCCACATGGACGATGCGACCACGGCCTCGCTCGACGCGCTCGCCGGCAGGATCCCCTCCGGGGTCTGACCCCGGACGCACAGGGACCCCCGAGCCTTGTCGGCTCGGGGGTCCTTGTCGCCTGCGCTACTTGAGAGAGAACATGTCCACTGCCTCGGCGAGGTCCGTGGCGATGCCGGTGAGGTTCGACACGGCGCCCCCGACCTCGTTCGCGCTCGCCTGTGCGTCCTTCGCGGAGTCGGACAGCTGGTGAGCCGAGGTCGAGATCTCGCTCGCGCCGTCGGCGGCCACGACGAGGTTGCGCTCGATCTCGCTCGTCGTGACGCTCTGCTCCTCGATGGCTGCGGAGATCGACGACTGGTGCTCGTCGACGAGCGCGATCGACTGCGTGACTCGGTCCACGGCGGCCTGCACCTGCTCGGAGCCGTCCGCCACCTCCTCGAGCACGGGGCGGATCGTCTCGATCGCGTGAGCGGTCTGCTGAGCGAGGTCCTTGACCTCGCTCGCGACGACCGCGAAGCCCTTGCCGGCCTCCCCGGCGCGCGCCGCTTCGATCGTCGCGTTGAGGGCGAGCAGGTTGGTCTGCGAGGCGATCGCGGTGATCGTCTTGAGCACCTCGGCGATCCGGGACGACGAGTCGCCCAGTCGGGCCGAGATGTCGGCCGCCGCCGAGGTGGCCCCGACCGCGGTGCGGGTCTCGCCCGTGGCGGCCTCGACGTCGCGAGCGACGGACTCGATCGTGGCGCGCATCTCGGTCATGGCGGCGGTCACGGACTGCACCTCGGTGCTCATCGACGTCGCGCTCGTCGCGGTGCTGTTCGCGTGCGAGGCCGTTTGCGCGGCGACGCCCTGGAGGCCCGTACTGGAGCCGTCGAGCTGCTGCGCGGTGCTCGCGACCGACTCGGCGCCGGTCTGGATCGTGCCGACCGCGGTGCGCATCGCGAGGATCGTCTCGCCGAGCGCGTCGCCCATCTGGCCGATCTCATCGCGGCCCTCGCCCGTGACGTCGACCGAGAGGTCGCGGTCCGCCACGCGGCGCAGGGCGGCGGTGAGGCGGGACACGCGGTTCACGATCCGCCCGGACACGAAGACGATGAATCCGACCGCGAGCACGGCCACGGCGAGCCCGACGCCGATGAGCGTCAGGGTGAGGCTCTGGATGCCCTCTGCGAGGTGCTGCGGGACCACGTCGAGGTCGGTGCTCATGCCCCACGCCGCGATGGTCCATCCCCACGGCGAGTAGGCGGTGACGTCGACATGCGCCTCCTCGTCGGCGAGTTGGACCTCGACGGTCGCCGTCGTGGTCTCGTCGGTCACGGTCGCACCCGCGTCGATGAGCGTCTGTGCGTAGCTCTCGTCCGCGGCGGAGCCGGCCTCGGCTCCGGGCGGCGGCACCACCCAGGAGCCGTTGGCGTCCATCACCGTGACGTAGCCGGAGTCGCCCACGGTGACCGAGGCGAGGCTTGCGATCAGAGGCTCGGCGACCTCGGACTGGGGGAGGCCCACGAAGATCGCGCCGACGACCTCGTCGCCCTGGTAGACGGGCCCGTAGGCGGTCACGTAGACCTCGCCCACGACGGTCGCGGTGCCGTAGAACGACTCGCCCGCGAGCAGTGCCTGGACGACGGCGCTGTCCGAGCCGATGTAGGTTCCGATGGCGCGGTCGCCGTCCGCACCGGGCACGGTGGTGGCGACGCGGAGCATGTCGCCGTCGTCGTTCATGCGCTGGAACACGGTGGTCTCCGCGCCGAGGAGCCCGGTGACGGTGTCGACGATCGGCACGTCCTGGTCGAGGCTGCTGATCTGGCCCAGGTCCTGCCCGCCGACGAGCATGCGCGGCAGGTCGAGGGTCGTGACATCGCCGGTGGTCTGGTTCGTCGCGTCCCACGTCCTGTCGGCGCCGAAGGACACCTCGCCGGAGCTGTCGAGGACCGCCTGGGCGACGTTGAGCTCGGACTCCATGCGGGTCGTGACCGTGTCGACCTGGGTCGAGACGAGCTCGCGCGCGGAGACCGTGGTCTGGTTGAGCGCTTCGGCGTTCAGCTGCTCGACGTCCTCGGTGGCCTGGTCGGCCAGGCTGTGCGCCTGGAGCGTGCCGACGGTCGTGAGCGCGGCCGAGGTGCCGAGCACCGCGACAGCGCCGATCGCCACGAGCTGCATCCGCAGGCTCGTCCGCAGGGTTGGGAGAGTCATTGTCTCGGGGCCTTCCTTCGTTGAGTCGGTTTCCCCTCTTCTCCTCCTCCCATCGACCCTCGGTGCCAGATGTGAGCGTTGTGGCACACGTGACTCGTGCATCGAGGGGACTTTGGTCACTATTTCGCACATGTTCACTTGACCTGAGCGGATGCGCGGGGTGAGGCGTGCTTGCCCCGCACGGGGCGAGGCGTGCGCGGCGCACGGCGCGCGGCCGCGATGTGGTGCGGCGGAGCGGTGATGTGTGTCAGGCGTGGCGGGTGTCAGACGAGGTGCGCGGCGACCGCGCGCGTGGCCGCTCGCTCGAGTGCGGCGAGCGTCGTCGCTCGGTCCATCGCCCGAGCCAGGGGGAGCCCCTGCTCGTGGATCGCGATCGCGTCGGCGAGCCCGATTCCGGCGAGCGTGTGGGGCTCGGCGGCGACGCTCCCCGCGAGCGCGACGACCCGTGCCCCGCCGTCGCCGCGCCCACGCGCGGCCAGGCGCGCGATCGCTGCGGTGGCCTTGCCCTCAGCGGTCTGCGCGTCGAGGCATCCCTCGCCCGTGATCACAAGGTCGGCCTCGGCGAGCGCCGCACCCGCCCCGGTCTCCGCGAACACTCGGTCGAGCCCTGGGGTGAGCTCGCCCCCGAGGGCCAGCACCGCGGCTCCGAGCCCGCCGGCGGCCCCCGCGCCCGGGGAGCTGGCGACGTCCGCTCCCGCGCAAGCGAGCGCAGCAGCCCACCCCTTCATCGCGCGCTCGAGCTCCTCGACGAGCGCGGCGTCCGCGCCTTTCTGCGGACCGAAGAGACGCGCCGCACCGCGGGGGCCCAGCAGCGGCGTGGAGACGTCGGAGAGGCCGAGCAGCAGCGCCCTGGGGCGCGGAAGGTCGACCTGGACCGGCCGCAGGAGCAGGGGGTTGCCTGACGGGATCTCAGCGGTCCCCTCCAGCGTCGCTCCGTCGGCGGTGCGGATCCTTGCTCCGAGCGCGAGCAGCATCCCGATCCCGCCGTCGGTGGTGCCCGTGCCTCCGAGTCCGATGAGCACGCGGTGGGCGTCCGTCGCGAGCGCCGCGCGCCGCACCTGGAGCCCCAGGCCGAACGAGTGCGCGCGCCGGGCGGTCTCGGGGGAGGGCTCATCCAACAGAGTGAGGCCGACCGTCGACGCCGACTCGACCGCGACGGCGTCGTCCAGTGCGACGTACGGCGCCTCGGTGTGGCGACCGAGGAGGTCCACCGCGTCCGCTGATCTCGTCCGTCCCGAGGCCGCGAGTGCCGCGAGGGTGCCCTCGCCGCCGTCCGCGACGGCCACGGCAGTCACGGAGGCTTCGGGTGCGGCCCGCAGCGCGCCAGCGCGGACGGCCCCGTTGGCCTCGGCGCTCGTCACCGATCCCTTGAAGGAGTCCATCGCGACGACGATGCGCGGCCGGTCGCGCGACGTCTCGATGACGACATGGTTCATGACACCCCAGGATGCCCGACGATGCGCGAGGACGCCCGTTTCACCGGTGCGGGTTCGAGTCCTTGCCGTCGAGCCACAGGACATCGCTGGGATCGGAGTGCGCGGTGCCCGAGCCGACGTGCTTGCCGCTGATGGTGGGGCCCTTGGTGATCACGTGGACCATCGCCATGCCGTGACCGCGGCCGAGCCCATAGTCCTCCGCGAGCCACGCGAGGATCGGCGTCGCCTTGGTCGACTCATCGAAGCCGCGCTCGCGCGCGAGCGCGAGGAGCGCGCGGGGCGTGAGGCCCGTCTTCGCCTCGATCGCGTCGAGATAGGCCTGGAACGACATGGGGACCTCCGGGGTCGCGCGCGGACGGCGCGTCCCTCGATCGTAGAGCGCGCCCCGTGCGCCCGCGACGCGACGAGGGCCCGCACCCCAGGCGGGGATGCGGGCCCTCGGAAGAGTCAGGCGAAGGAGCGCCTACTCGTTGTCACCGTCGGTCGCGAGCGCACCCGACAGCTGCGCCTGCACCTCGGTGCCCGCGCCGGACCAGACCCACTCGGCGACCTCGGGAAGGTCGGCGCCGGTCTCGTACGCGAAGCGCTGCGCCTCGAAGCGCTTGTCCTGCAGCTTCTGGCGCAGGGCGGCGGCGCGCGTGCCGAGACCCGGGACGCGGTCGATGACATCCATGACCAGGTGGTACCGGTCGATGTCGTTGACCATCGCCATGTCGAACGGCGAGGTGGTGGTGCCCTCCTCCTTGAAGCCGCGGACGTGCAGGTTCGCGTGGCCGTTGCGGCGGTAGGTGAGGCGGTGGATGAGCCACGGGTAGCCGTGGTAGTTCATGATCACAGGCTTGTCGGTCGTGAACAGCTGGTCGAACTCGCGGTCCGAGAGGCCGTGCGGGTGCTCCTTCTCCGGCTGCAGCTTCATGAGGTCCACGACGTTGACCATGCGGACCTTGAGCTCCGGCAGCTCCTCGCGGATGATGTCGATCGCCGCGAGGACCTCCATGGTCGGCACGTCGCCGATGCCGCACATGACGACATCGGGCTCCTCGCCGAGCGGCACGTTGGAGGCGAACTCCCAGATGCCGGCGCCGCGGGCGAAGTGGTTCTCCGCCTCCTCGATCGTGAGCCACTGGGCCTGGGGCTGCTTGCCGGCGACGACGACGTTGACCTTGTCGCGCGAGCGCAGGCACTGGTCGTACGTCGCGAGCAGGGTGTTCGCGTCGGCGGGCAGGTAGACGCGGACGACCTCGGCCTTCTTGTTCACGACGTGGTCGATGAAGCCCGGGTCCTGGTGCGAGAAGCCGTTGTGGTCCTGGCGCCACACGTGGCTCGACAGCAGGTAGTTGAGCGACGGGATCGGCCGACGCCACGGCAGCTCGTGGGCGACCTTGAGCCACTTGGCGTGCTGGTTGAACATCGAGTCGACGATGTGGATGAACGCCTCGTACGAGGTGAACAGGCCGTGGCGGCCGGTGAGGTTGTAGGCCTCGAGCCAGCCCTGGCACTGGTGCTCGGAGAGCATCTCCACGACGCGACCCTCGTGGCCCATGGGGCCGTCGTCCGGGTCGATGTCCGCGTTCCAGACCTTCTGGGTCACGTCGAGGACCGCCTGGATGCGGTTCGAGGCGAGCTCATCGGGCGCGAAGACGCGGAAGTTGTTCGGGTTGTTCTCCATGACGCCCTTGAGGAAGTCACCGAGCGTGCGGGTCGCCTCGCCGATCGCGGCGCCCGGGGCGGGCACGTCGACCGCGTAGTCGCGATAGTCCGGCATCACGAGGTCCTGCATGAGCAGGCCGCCGTTGGCCTCGGGACGGGCCGACATGCGCAGCTCGCCCTCGGGGACGGTCGTGAGGACGTCCGGGTAGACCTCGCCGTTGTCGTCGAACAGCTCCTCGGGCCCGTAGGACTTGAGCCAGTTCTCGAGCGTGTGCAGGTGGTCGTCGGTGTCGCGAGCGTTCGACAGCGGCACCTGGTGCGCGCGCCACGAGTTCTCGGTGCGCTTGCCGTCGATCTCCGGCGGGCAGGTCCAGCCCTTGGGGGTGCGCAGCACGATCATGGGCCACATCGGGCGGTCCATGTTCGGGTTCGCCTTGGCCTCGGCCTTGATCGCGGCGATCTCGTCCATGACGTCGTCGAGCACGGCGGCGAAGCGCGCGTGGAACTCGGCCGGCGACTCCTCATCGAAGCCCGCGGTGAAGACGTGCGGCTTGTGGCCGTAGCCCTTCATCAGGTCGACGAGCTCCTCCTCGGAGATGCGCGCGAGGACCGTCGGGTTCGCGATCTTGTACCCGTTGAGGTGCAGGATCGGCAGGACGACGCCGTCGGTGGCGGGGTTGATGAACTTGTTCGAGTGCCACGAGGTGGCCAGCGGGCCGGTCTCCGCCTCGCCGTCACCGACGACCGCGGCGACCAGCAGGTCGGGGTTGTCGAACGCGGCGCCGTAGGCGTGGCTCAGCGCGTAGCCGAGCTCGCCGCCCTCGTGGATCGAGCCAGGGGTCTCGGGCGCGACGTGCGACGGGATGCCGCCCGGGAACGAGAACTGCTTGAACAGGCGCTGCAGGCCGCGCTCGTCTTCGGAGATCTCCGGGTAGGTCTCGTTGTAGGTGCCCTCGAGGTAGCTCGCGGCGACGAGGCCGGGGCCACCGTGGCCCGGACCGATGATGTACATGGTCGGCTGCTGGCGCGACTTGATCATGCGGTTCAGGTGCGAGTAGATGAAGTTCAGGCCGGGGGTCGTGCCCCAGTGTCCGACAAGGCGCTTCTTCACGTGGTCGCGGTGAAGCGGCTCACGGAGCAGGGGGTTGTCGAGCAGGTAGATCTGGCCAACGCTCATGTAGTTGGCGGCACGCCACCAGCGGTCGATTCCCTCGACCTCTTCGGCGGTTGCTGCGTCAGTCGCACGGTGCGACCAGGGGTTCTGCGTCATCGCTGTCCTCCGGTTAGACGGTGTCTTCAGAATGTCATGGTGAGCGTTCACATCGCGCGGCGAAGGTCCCAGAACTCGGCCGATTCTCGCGGCGGCGCCCCGACCTAGGTCCCGATTCGCGCCGGGTGGTTGCCAGGTTCCGAACCGTCGCGACCCGGGGGCGCGGCGCGCGCCTCGCGCCCGTCCGAGCTAGCCTTCGCTCAGCCGCCGAGCCGCAGCGCTCGGCCGTTCCATCGTCGGCGCAGCCAGCGGTCGTGCGAGGCCACCACGACGGTGCCGGGGTAGGTGGGGATCGCCTCCTCGAGCGCGGTGACGAGCGCGAGCGACAGGTGGTTGGTCGGCTCGTCGAGCAGCAGCACATCCGGCGGATCGGCGAGCAGGATCGCGAGCGCCAGCCGGCGCTGCTGGCCGACGCTCAGCGAGGAGACGGGTCGGTTCTCGTCGCGGCCGTGGATCAGCCCGAACGTGGACATCGGGACGATGCTGCGGTGGGGGACGATGCGGCGGCCTGCGGCGACGCCGCGCTCGGTCGCGTCGGCGTACGCCTGGCGGGCGGTGAGGCCGGGTCCTCGGTCTCTCGGGTCGCCGATGCGGGGGTCCTGGGACAGCAGTCCGACGCTCAGCCCTGGCCCGATGCCGAAGCCGCCGTGGGTCGGGGAGAGGAGCCCCGCGAGGACTGCCAGGAGCGTCGACTTGCCCGAGCCGTTGGCGCCCGTGATCAGCAGGTGCTCGCCCGGTGCGACTGCGAGTGACACGGGGACGAGCCTGCCGTCGACCGCGAGGCCCGACGCGATGACCGCCGGGCCGGTTGTCGAGGTCGCCCGTCGCCGCATCGTCCCTGCCGCGAGCCCGCCGAAGGCGAGTGGCGCCGGGGGCTTGACTGTCTGCCGCTCCTCGAGGTCCTCGAGGCGCGAGCGGGCGTCGTTCACGCGCCGTGCCACCACGGTCGCGTTGCGGTCGGCGTAGAACTTCTGCGCCGCTCGGCCCTCGGTGCGGGGCTTCCAATCCGTGTGACCCACCTGGTGGCTGTCGCGCACCCCGGCACGCAGGCGCCCCAGCTCGGCCTGCTCGTCGCGGTACCGGCGCTCCCAGCGCTCCCGGGCGCTCGCCCGCTCCGCCAGGTACTCCGTGAAGGAGCCACCGAAGCGCGTGACGCCGACCCCCGAGCCGGGTCCGCCGTCGTCCACGGCGCTCGCGACCGCATGGGGGACGGGCGAGGGGTCCAGGTCGACGAGGACCGTCGCGACCTCGTCCAGGAACGCGCGATCGTGGCTCGCCAGCACGACGGGCCCGCGCCATGCGCTCAGGACGCTCGCCAGGTGGGCGGCCGCCGCGTCGTCCAGGTGGTTCGTCGGCTCGTCGAGTAGGAGCACGTCCGGCGCAGACAGCAGCAGCCAGGCGAGCGACAGGCGCGAGCGCTGACCTCCCGACAGCTGCCCGGTGGGGCGCTCGCGATCGAGTCCCGCGAGGCCCAGCCCCGACAGCATCGTCCCGATCCGGGCGTCGATGGTCCACGCCTCGAGGCGCTCGGCCGCGTCCAAGGCGTCGGCGAAGTCGGTCGCGACCCCCGCATCGTCCGGGCGCGCGGCCATCTCCGCGCCCAGGGCGTCCACTGCGCTCGCGGCCTCCCGGGCCCGTGCGACGGCGAGCTCGAGCGCCTCGGCGACCGTTGCATCGTCCACGAACGTCGGCTCCTGGTGGAGCAGGCCGATGCTGGGCGCACGACCGCCCGGCGCGGTCGCGCGGATCTCACCCGCGTCCGGGATCAGCGCGCCAGCCGCGAGGCGCAGCAGAGTCGACTTGCCCGAGCCGTTCTCGCCGATCAGGCCGACGCGCTCGCCGCCCGAGACGGTGAGCGAGACGTCGGTGAGGACCCGGCGATCGGGATACGCGAAGGAGACGCCGTCGAGGCGCAGTTGGGCGGCGTAGTCGGATAGAGAAGGGTGGAGCGTAGCCATGGGCGTCCTGAGGTGTCGGGACGGCTCCCGCCGGGCTTTCGCCTCGGGCGCGGGACGTGCATGGGTGCTACAGCTTCACGCCGTTCAGGTTAGCCCGGCGTGTCAAGGGCGGGAAGCGGAATCTCGTGACGCCCGTCGCGCGCGCCGGGCCGTCTCCCGCGCCTCGCCCATCGTGTGGCGGAGCTGCCACATGCGGATCAGCCCGTACGCAGGTATGGCGAGCTGCACGGTCGTGAGGAGCAGCGACGGCACCACCGCGCGGTGCGACCCGGTGGAGAGCGACCAGGCCGTCAATGCAAGCCAGGCGGCGAACGCCGCGATGAACGCGACGCGCTCCCTCTTTCCCATGGCTGCCAGGAGCGATCCCGGCCTCGCGAGTCTCATGCGGCGAATCTAGCCCAGCCGCTCCGACAGGTCGAGCCACTTGTCCTCGAGCTCGGCGTTCTCGTCCTCGAGCTCGGTGATGCGCTTGCTGAGCTTCGCGAGCCCCGCGAAGTCCGTCTGATCGTGCATGAGCATCTCGTGGTGCACGCCCTCGGTGAGCTCGGTGATCTTGCCCATGCGGCGCTCGACGGCGGTGAGCTCCTTCTGGACGGCGCGGCGCTCGGCGCCCTCAAGGGCGGGCGGTGCCGACGATGCGCCAAGGACGCTCTCCACGACCGCGGCGCCCGAAGCCTCGGAGGCCGCGCCGGACGCGCTCTGACCGAACGTGCCGATGCCGCCCGAGCCGGCCTTGCGGTCGCGCTGCAGCTGGACGTACTCCTCCACGCCTCCGGGGAGGTGGCGCAGCCCGCCGTCGAGCACCGCGTACTGCTGGTCGGTGACGCGCTCCATGAGGTAGCGGTCGTGGCTCACGACGATCAGCGTGCCGGGCCACGAGTCGAGCAGGTCCTCGAGCGCGGCGAGCATGTCGGTGTCGAGGTCGTTGGTGGGCTCGTCGAGGACCAGCACGTTGGGCTCGCTCAGGAGCACGACGAGGAGCTGGAGGCGGCGGCGCTGGCCTCCGGACAGGCGCTTGACCTGCGTCTTGAGCTGGATCGACGTGAAGCCCAGGCGCTCGAGGAGTTGCGTGGGCGTCATCTCGTTGCCGTCCGAGAGCGTGATCGACGAGTACTGCTTCACGAGCGCCGAGACGCGCTCCTCGGCGTGCTCCTCGAGCTCCGCGAGCTGCTGGCTCAGCGTCGCGACGCGCACCGTCATGCCGCGCTTCACGCGGCCCTTGGTGGGCTCGAGCTCGCCCGTGATGAGCTTCAGGAGCGTCGACTTGCCTGCGCCGTTCTCGCCGAGGATGCCGGTGCGCTCGCCCGGGCCGATGTTCCAGTCGACCTCGTGGAGCACCTCCTTGGCGTCGTCCCCGGTCCCATAGGTGACGCCCGCGGAGATGAGGTTGACGACGTCCTTGCCCAGGCGCGACGCGGCCATGCGGTGCAGCTGGATCGAGTCGCGGATCGGCGGCACGTCCTCGATGAGCGCGTTCGCGGCGTCGATGCGGAACTTGGGCTTCGAGGTGCGGGCCGGGGCCCCGCGACGCAGCCACGCGAGTTCCTTGCGCATGAGGTTCTGCCGCTTCTGCTCCGTCGCCGCGGCGATGCGGTCGCGTTCCACGCGCTGAAGCACGTAGGCCGCGTAGCCGCCCTCGTACGACTCGACGATGCCGTCATGGACCTCCCACGTGCGGTTCGTGACCTCGTCGAGGAACCAGCGGTCGTGGGTCACGACGAGCAGGGCGCCGCGGTTGGCTCCCCATCGCCGCTTGAGGTGCTCGGCGAGCCACACGACGCCGTCGACGTCCAGGTGGTTGGTCGGCTCGTCGAGGAACACGACGTCGTGATCGCCCACGAGCACCTTGGCGAGCGCGACGCGGCGCTGCTGGCCGCCCGAGAGGGAGCCGACGAGGGCGTCCGCGTCGAGGTCGGGCACCAGTCCGGACATGATGTCGCGGATGCGGGGGTCGGAGGCCCACTCGTGCTCGTCCGCGTCGCCGACGATCGCCGCGAGCACCGTGAGGTCGGGGTCGACGCTGTCCGACTGGTCGAGGACCCCGAGCGTCGTGCCGCGCGCGGTGGTCACGCGGCCGTCGTGGGCCTCCTGGCGTCCCGCGAGGGCCTTCATGAGCGTCGACTTGCCCGCGCCGTTCGCGCCGACGATGCCGATCCTGTCCCCGTCCTCGAGGCCGATGGTCGCATCGTCCAGGACGGGACCGGTGCCGAAGTCGATGTGCAGGTGTTCCGCGCCAAGAAGATGAGCCACCCGACAAGGGTAGTCGGGGCTCCGCCATGACCCGTTCCGAGGGCCCCGTGCGGCAGACTGACGAGCATGAACATCAGGCAGGCGGCGGCCGGCGCCGCGGCGCTCGACGCGGGCGCGATCATCCTCTTCTCGGCCATCGGACGGGCGAGCCACGACGAGGGCATCCTCGGGCCGTGGGGGAGCGGGCTGGCGACGACCGCATGGCCGTTCCTGGTCGGTGCCGGGATCGGGTGGGCCCTCGCGCGCGGCTGGAAGGCCCCGTGCGCGTGGAAGCCGACGGGGCTCATGGTGTGGGGCTCGACGGTCGCCTGGGGGATGCTGCTGAGGCTCGCGAGCGGTCAGGGCGTGCAGGTGTCGTTCGTGATCGTCGCCGGCACCGTCCTCGCGGCCTTCCTGGTCGGGTGGCGGGTGATCTCCGGCTTCATCGCGAAGCGCAAGGGGCTCAAGGGATGAGGTGCGACGTCGTCCGCTTCGTCGCGTTCGAGGACCTGGGCACGTGGGAGGCGGAGATCCTCGCACACGGCTACGAGGTCCGGTACCTCGACGTCGGTGTGGACGATGTGGCGGAGGCGGCCTCGGCTGACGTCGCCATCGTGCTGGGCGCGCCGATCGACGCGGGGGACTCGGAGACGTACCCCGTGCTCGACTCGGTCCGCGAGGTGCTGTCGGCGAGGCGGGACCGGCCGACCATCGGCGTCTGCCTCGGCGCGCAGCTCATGGCGCTCGTGGCGGGCGCCGCCGTCAACCCGGGGAACCGCGAGGTCGGCTTCGGCACCGTGGACCTGACCGAGGCTGGCCGCGCCTCGTCGCTCCGGGCGCTCGACTGCAATCCGGTGCTCCATTGGCACGCCGACACCTTCGACCTGCCGTTCGGGGCGACGCTGCTCGCCGGCAATGAGGCCAACGCGCATCAGGCCTTCGCGCTCGGGCCGTGGCTCGCGGTGCAGTTCCATCCCGAGGCCGATCCCGAGGCGATCGAGCGCTGGCTCATCGGGCACACCTCGGACCTGCGCGCGTGGGGGCTCTCCATTGCCGACCTGCGGACTGCAGCCCGCGAGCACGGCGACGCGGCGACCATGGGTGGCGTGCAGATGATCCGCGACTGGCTGCGCGCGCTCTGACCGCCGTCCCTCGGGGCGGACGCGTGCGGCGTCCTTCCGGGCTGCGCGCGCCGGGTCTACCGTGTGGTCATGTTCAGATGGCGCCCGAAGCATGAGCCGGTGTGGGACCCCGCGGTCGCGGAGGTCGAGGCGCTGCTCGATGCGGCGGCGAGGCGGCATCCCGCGGGCGAGTGGGAGGGACGCGCGCGGCACGCGCTGTCGATCTGCGCATGCATCTCGCTCGAGTGTGCATCCACCTGGATCATCGTCGACACGGAAGACGGCGTCGGATGGCGGCGCGTGCCCCACGGGGCTCCAGCTGACAAGCAGCAACTGGCGCCGTTCGACGCGGGAGGGCACGCGGACCCTGCCGACGTCCTCGCGTGGCTCAGGGGAGCCGCCCCCGACCCATGGGGGAGCTTCGGAAGCGGCAGCGGTCACCCGGAGGTCGTCGAGGCGCTGCAGCGGTGGTTCGTCGCCGACTGAGGCTGGCGCGCCCCGCGAGCCTCACCCGACGGTGACGACGACCTTCCCCAGGTGGTCGCCTGAGGCGACGCGGTCCACCGCCGCGCGAGCCTCGGCGAGCGGAATCACCCGGTCGATGGTCGGGCGCAGCCCGGTGCGCACCAGGAAGCTCATGAGCGCGGCGAGGTCCTTGCGGGTGCCCATGGTCACGCCCTGGATCCGCAGCTCGTGGAAGAACACGCGCGTCAGGAGCGCGGGCTCGGGGTCGCCCGTGGTGTGACCGGCGATCGCGATCGTGCCGCCGTTCTTGACTGAGGCGATCGAGTGCTTCCACGTCGCGCGGCCCACGGTCTCGATCACGGCGTCGACACGGGTCGGCAGCCGGTCGCCGGGCTCGACCGCCTCGACGGCGCCCATGCTCAGCGCGGCCTCGCGCTTCCACTCGGAGCGGGAAGTCGCGAAGACCTCGAGCCCCGCGGCGGCGCCGAGAGAGATCGCCGCGCTCGCGACGCCTCCGCCCACGCCCTGGACCAGCACCGAGTCGCCCGGCTTGAGGTCCGCGCCGTGGAACAGCATGCGGTACGCGGTGAGCCACGCCGTGGGCAGGCAGGCCGCCTCCTCGAAGCTGAGCTCCTTGGGCTTGGGGATGAGGTTCGCGGTGGGCACGGCGACCTGCTCGGCGAGCGTGCCGTCGTAGCGCTCGGAGAGGATGCTGCGCGGCTCGCGCGGGCCGACGCCGTGGCCGTCCGCGCCGATCACACCATGGACGACGACCTCGCTGCCGTCCGGGGCGACGCCCGCCGCGTCGCAGCCGAGGATCATCGGCAGCTGGCGGTCCGTGAGCCCCACGCCCTTGAGGCTCCAGAGGTCGTGGTGGTTGATGCTCGCGGCGCGCACGTCGACGGTGGTCCAGTTCTCGCGCGCCTCGGGAGCGGGGCGATCCCCGATGTCGAGGGCGGAGGCAGGGTCGTCGGGGCTGAATCGGGCGGCGTAGGCGGCGAGCATGATTCCAACCTATGCCCGGGCGCGCCACTGCGACGCGCGAGAGGTCCCGGGTGCCGCGGTCCCAGCCTCTGCATCGTCCCTGGCCCGGCCCCTGCCCCGCGGGCGGTACAGAATCGTCCACTGGCGTGCAGCTCCGGCCGCGAGACGACCATGAGTGTCCACTGGCGCGCACCGGCGCGATCGATGTCTCCCAGTGGACACTCATGGTCGTTCTGGGACCCCTCGCGTCACCTGGTGGACGTTTTCGTACCGCCTGCACGGGGGGTGGAGGGGGGCTGGCAGCCCGGGTCAGGGCCGGGGACAATGCGGTGCCCGGGGACGACGAAGGCCCGCCCCTTGCGGGACGGGCCTTCGTGAGTCTGCCGAGTCTTAGGAGACGGCCGCGATCGACTGCGTCGCGATCTCGCGCTCCTCGTCGGTCGGGATCACCCAGATCTGCACCTTCGAGTCGTCGGCGGAGACGAGCGTGGCCTGCTTCTTGCGGCCCGCGTTCTTCTCCTCGTCGATCTTGATGCCGAGACCCTCGAGGCCCTGGAGCGACTCGAGGCGCACGACGTCGTCGTTCTCTCCGACGCCCGCGGTGAACACGATCGCGTCGACGGATCCCATGAGCGCGAAGTACTGGCCCACGTAGCCCTTGATGCGGCGGGTGTACACGTCGAGCGCGAGGCGCGCGTCGTGGCTGCCCTCGTCGATCGCCTTGTGGACGTCGCGCAGGTCCGAGTAGCCGCACATGCCGAGCAGGCCCGACTGCTTGTTGAAGAGCGTGTCGATCTCGTCGATCGACATGCCGGCCGCGCGGTGCAGGTGGAACACGACCGCGGGGTCGATGGTGCCCGTGCGCGAGCCCATCATGAGGCCGTCGAGCGGGGTGAGGCCCATCGACGTGTCGACCGCGTGACCGCCCTGGACGGCATCGGCGGACGCGCCGTTGCCCAGGTGCAGCGTGATGATGTTGACGTCCTTGGGCTCCTTGCCCATGAGCGCGGCGCACTCGCGGGACACGTAGCCGTGCGAGGTGCCGTGGAAGCCGTACTTGCGGATCCCGTGCTCCTTGGCGACGCGCAGGTCCAGCGGGTACGTGTACGCCGCCTCCGAGAGCGTTGTGTGGAACGCCGTGTCGAACACCGCGACGTGCGGGATGTTCGGGAACTGGGCGCGCGCGGCCGAGATGCCGGCCACGTGGCCCGGGTTGTGCAGAGGCGCGAGGACGGAGAGCTTCGCGATGCCGCGCTCCACCTCGTCGTCGATGATGGTCGGCGCGGAGAACTCCTCGCCTCCCTGGACCACGCGGTGACCGACGACGGTCAGCGCGCTGAGGTCGACGCCCGAGTCGGGCTTGCCGAGCACGTCGATGATCTCGTGGATCGCGACACCGTGATCGGTCACTCGCTCCACGATGCCGGAGGCCAGCGGCTCCTCCTTGGTCGTGTCCACCACCTGGTACTTCACCGAGCTGGACCCGCAGTTGAGGACCAGAGCGATCCCCTCGTAGTTCACTGCCACTGTTCTGATCAGCCTTCCGCGTCGATCTGCTGTGCCTGGATGGCCGTGATGGCCACCGTGTTGACGATGTCCTGCACCAGGGCTCCCCTGGACAGGTCGTTGACGGGCTTGCGGAGTCCCTGCAGGACCGGGCCGATGGCCACGGCACCCGCGGAACGCTGCACCGCCTTGTAGGTGTTGTTGCCTGTGTTGAGGTCCGGGAACACGAGAACAGTAGCCTGTCCGGCCACGGGGGAACCCGGGGCCTTGGACGCAGCGACGGACGGATCGACGGCCGCGTCGTACTGGATCGGGCCCTCGACAAGGAGATCGGGGCGGCGCTCGCGGACGATCGCGGTCGCCTCGCGGACCTTGTCGACGTCGGAGCCCTTGCCGGACTCACCGGTCGAGTAGGACAGCATCGCGATCTTCGGGGCGATGCCGAACTGCTCGGCCGTCGCGGCCGACGAGAT
This sequence comes from Demequina sp. NBRC 110054, assembly GCF_002090115.1. NCBI lineage: Bacteria > Bacillati > Actinomycetota > Actinomycetes > Micrococcales > Demequinaceae > Demequina > Demequina sp. NBRC 110054. Next base: position 251,245 of record NZ_BBRK01000004.1, on the reverse strand, counting down.
CGCGATGTCCGCGAGCTCGGGGGCCGTCGGGTCGGGGTTCACGGCGCAGTCGCCGTAGACGAGCACGCGGTCGGCCAGGCACATCAGGAACACGGACGACACGACGGACGTGCCGGGGACGGTCTTGATGATCTGGAACGACGGCGTGATGGTGTGGGCCGTGGTGTGCGCGGCGCCGGAGACCATGCCGTCGGCGTCGCCCTCCTGGACCATCATCGTGCCGAAGTAGCTGACGTCCTGGACGCGGTCGCGGGCGACGTCCATCGTGGCGCCCTTGTGCTTGCGCATCTCGTAGTACTTGTCCGCGTAGCGGGACACGTACTCCTCGTCATGCGGGGAGATGATGCGCGCCTTGTCGAGGTCCAGGCCGAGCTCGGCGCCGCGGGCGCGGATCGCCGCCTCGTCACCGAGGATCGTGAGCTCGACGACGTTGCGTCGCAGCAGGGTCGACGCGGCGCGCAGGATGCGGTCGTCGCCTCCCTCGGGCAGGACGATGTGCTGCATCGAGCCGCGCGCGCGGTCGAGCAGTCGGTTCTCGAACATGAGCGGGGTGACGACGTCGGTCTTCGCGACGTCGAGCAGGCGCGCGAGGGCCTCGGTGTCGACGTGCGACTCGAACATCTCGAGCGCGGTGTCGACCTTGAGCTGCGAGTCGCGCGAGAGCCGGCCTCGGGTGTTCCAGCAGGTGCTCGCGGTGTCGTAGGTGCCCAGGTCGGTGGTCGCGATCGGGAGCGACGAACCGAGGCCGTCGATGAGGCGGCGGATCGGCTCGGCGGGCTCGAAGCCGCCGTTGAGGATCACGCCGGAAAGCGCGGGGAAGCCGCCCGCGGCGTGCGCGGTGAGGATCGCGAGCAGCGCGTCGGAGCGGTCGCCAGGGGTGACGACGACCGCGCCCTCCTTGAGCCGTCCGAGCAGGTGCTCGGGGCTCATCGCGCCGACGACGATCGTCGACACCTCGCGCGACATCAGCTCGGGCGAGCCGGAGATGACCGTGCCGTTCACGGCCTCGATGAGCGAGGCGAGCGCGGGGGCGACGAGCAGCGGCTCCTCCGGAAGCGCTCCGCCGACCAGGCCGTCGGGCAGGAGCGAGGCGATCTCCTGGACCGCGTCGGCGTCGCAGCGATTGGCGAACACCGCGGCCACACGGGCGTGGTTGTTCTCCATCTCCTTGTGTGCGCCGTCGATCGTCTGCGCGATCTCCGCGGGCGTGCGGTCCATGCCGCGCACGACCAGCGCGACCGGGGCGCCGAGGTTCGCGGCGATGCGCGCGTTGAGCTCGAACTCAGCCGCGGCCGACTTGTCGGTGTAGTCGGTGCCGACGATCACGACGACATCGGACTTGCGCGCGACCTCGTGATAGCGCTGCACGATCGTCGCGAGGGCGACGTCGGGGTTCGCGTGCACGTCGTCGTAGGTGACGCCCACGGACTCCTCGTACGACTGGTCGATGCCGTCGTGGCCGAGGAGGAGCTGGAGGACATAGTCGGAGCCGTCGGCGACGCGCGCGACGGGACGGAAGATCCCCACGCGGCCGACGGTGCGAGAGAGCATCGCAGTGATGCCCAGAGCGATGGTGGACTTGCCAGTGTCGCCTTCGGTCGAGGCGATGTAGATGGATCTAGACACGACTTCAAGCATGGCACGTGTTCAGCACTGTTCACGCGTCGCGGAGTACTTTCTCCGTGCTCAGGGACGATTCGTACGAATTGACACGTCAACCGTGTGCTGCGCGTGTGAGGTACGCGACGCGTCCTGGCCACGTGTCAGTCGCGGACCCTAGAATCGCTCGCAAGGCGCGAGGGCTCGCACGAGCGCCGACCCGCCCCTTTGGGGGCTGAGGACTGAGGGGTGAGTCGTGTTGCTAGCGCGCGCGTGGAGTGGCCTGGCCGCGTCCTTCGCGCGCCTGAGCGACAGCGGAGCAGACCGGGTGCCTCCGAATCACGTGCGCATGGTGCAGGGTGCCAACCACTTCTTCCTCATCTCGACCGTCACCAACGCCCCGCTGGTCCTCCTCATCGCCGTCGGGTCGTGGCCCCTCACGCTCTCGCCCGCGGTGTCTCATCTCGCGATGATCATCGGCTGGTACGTGGCCGTCTTCCTCAATGGGCGGGGACGGCTCGCCGCTGCGAGCCTGCTCGGGATCGCGCTGCCGCTGATCCAGTACCTGTACCTGTCGGTGCTGTTCTCCGCGGGGTCGCTGTTCGAGGTTCAGCTGCTGCTGCTCGGCGGCCTGATCTACGTGGTGTTCGTGCCGACGCGGTGGCGCTGGGGGCTGCTGTTCTCGGTGGTCGGGTTGCTCACCGCAGCGGTGCTCGTGGCCGTGCCCGCGTTCGCCGAGCCGCGCGTCGACGTGCCCGCGTGGTGGCTCTCGGTCGCCGCGGCCTACAACCTCGCGAACGTCGCCTTCTTCCTGTTCCTCACGGGGTTCTTCAACAACAGCTATCTCCAGCGCGAGCGTCGGCGGAACCAGGAGCTCCTGTCGGAGGCGCACCTGCTCGCCGTGACGGACGCGCTCACGGGCCTGTACAACAGGCGCGGCATCGAGCCCGAGCTCCAGTCCGCCGAGATCACAGGCGACTACGTGCTCGCGATCGCCGACGTCGATCACTTCAAGCAGATCAACGACAGGCTCGGCCACCAGGTGGGCGACGAGGTGCTGAGCGAGGTCGCCGCCGACATCCGCGCCGCGCTTCCGCGCGCGGCCGCGATCGCTCGCTGGGGCGGCGAGGAGTTCCTGGTGGTCATGATCCAGACGCAGCTGCCCGACGCGCTCACGATGCTCGATAGGGCCCGCGCCGCGGCCGAGCGCTCCATCACGGTCGATGACGAGACCGAGCACGTCACCATCTCGATCGGCGCCGTCAGGGTCGATCAGCCCGGGTCCGTCGACGTCGCCATCGCTCGCGCGGATGGCCAGCTTTACGAGGCCAAGCGCGAGGGGCGCAACATGGTCCGAGGCGTGACCCTGCGCGAACGCGCGCGCCGGCGGCTCCCGGAGGTGGCGGGCGACCGGAGCCTCTCGGGTGGCTGAGCCCGTCCTCCCGTGGGTCCAGGGCCAGGAGAACTATCTGGGCCAGGTTGCCCGCGCCGTCACGATCGTCCTCGGGCTCGTCGCGGTGGTCGATGTCTTCTACGCGGTGATGGTCACGTCGCTGTGGCGCGACGTGCTCTGGGGCCTGCTGGTCATGGACTTCCTCGGCATCGTCGGCGCGCTCGGGTCGATCGCGATGGTGCGTCGCGGCCACGTGCTGTTCGGATCCATCGCGATATTCGTGCTCGCGATCGTGCAGATCGTGGTGTCCGCGTGGGTGCTGGGCTGGCAGTCGGGCGTCCACCTGTTCCTCATCGCGGGCGGGGCGCTCGCGGTGCTCGTGTTCACCGATCGGCAGCGCGCGCTGCGGTGGGGATTCGGCGTCCTCAGCGTCGGCGTCTTCGTGTTCTGTCAGTTCGCGCTCCCCGACCAGGTCGACCGCTTCGGCGTGACACCGGAGCAGAGGTCCGTCCTGTTCACGGCCAACGCGATCTTCACCGCTCTCGCCACGACCATCGTGTCGCTCGCGACGCACACGAGGGCGAGCACCGCGTGGCGCGCAGTCGCGGCGTCCTCCGCTCGCTCGGAGCACCTCGCGAACACCGACGAGCTCACCGGGCTCCCGAACCGTCGCCCCATCCTCGAGCTGCTGGACTCGCTCTCGGCGCCGGGCGCCGGCGCGTACTGCGTCGCGGTCGCCGACCTCGACCACTTCAAGCGGATCAACGACACGTTCGGGCACTCCTGCGGCGACGTCGTGCTCTCGGTCGTGGGGCACCGGCTGCGCGAGCACCTCAGGGCCGGGGACATGATCGGCCGCTGGGGAGGCGAGGAGTTCGTGTTCGTGATGCCGCTGACGAGCCTCGACGACGCCGCCCAGGTGATGGAGCGCGCGCGTGGTCGTGGCGGGCCACGCGATACCCTGCTCGGGGCATTCGCACGAGGTGCAGATGTCTATCGGCCTGGCGGATGGCCGGGACGATGAGAGGAGCCATCGCGTGGTCAAGCGAGCCGACGAGGCGCTCTACGAGGCGAAGTCGACGGGGCGCAACCGCCTGTGCCTCCGCGCCGTCAGCGACCTGTCCGCCGACTCCGACCGCGACCTCCCCCGCACCGACGCGATCCCGTCCGGCGACGGGGACGCGTGAGCGGGACCCGCGGGCGCCTGCGGTGGGGCGCGCTGAGCGCCGCCGTGGCCCTCATGATCGTCGCCGTCACCGTCACGGGTGCGCTCGGATGGTGGCAGTGGACCCGCGCGCACGAGACCGGTCGGACCGTCGTCCCCGACCCTGCGGTGCCGCTCGCCGAGGTGGTGCTGCCCGGCGACGCCTCGGGCGCGGAGATCGGTCGGCAGGTCACCGTGACCGGCCGGTGGGCCGATGCCGAGCCCTTCGTCGTCACCGGGCGCGAGGTCGACGGCCAGGCGGCTCAGTTCCTCGTGCGGGCCCTGCTCGTCGACGCGGATGCGACGGGGACGGGCGAGCCCGCGACCCTCGCAGTGATCGTCGGATGGGCTGACGCCGACGCTGCGCCGTCGGTCGACGTGCCCTCGGGTGACGTCGAGCTCGAGGGGTACCTGCGCGCGGCCGAGTCGTCGGCATCGGCGACGGCCGGCTCGGCCGTCGGCGCGACTGTCGCCGGGTCCGTCGCGACCTCGGTGTTCGCGCAGGAGTGGCCGTCGCCCCTCTACACGGCCGTGCTCGTCTCGTACGAGGGCATCGACGGCTGGGAGGCGCTCGAGCCGCTCGAGCCGACGCGCGAGACGAACTTCCGCAACGCCGCGTACGCGGTCGAGTGGTGGATCTTCGGCGCCTTCGCGGCGTTCGTCGCGGTGCGCTGGATGCGTGACAATGGGCGCGTGCGTCCCGTCGAGGACGAGGACCCCGGAGCCCAGGAGGACACGTGACCGAGCCTGCCGTGCAGCCCAGCCCCCAGGACGACGCGGGGGTGGACCCGCGCCTCGCAGGAGACCTGAAGCGCTATCGGGTGATGGCGATCATCACCGGCACCTTCCTGCTCACGGTCTTCGTCGGCCTGCTGAGGTACATCCCTGCGATCGGTCTGGACGAGGGTCCCGTGGACACCTTCTTCTCCGCGGTCGCGATCATCCACGGCTGGATCTACATCGTGTACCTCGTCACCGTCGTGATGCTGTGGATGCGCATGAGGTGGGGCCTCGGGTGCCTGATCTACATGGCCGCGGGAGGCATCGTCCCCCTGCTGTCGTTCTTCGCCGAGCGCCGCATCGCGCACGAGGTCGCCGGTAGTGTGAAGCCGTGAGCAACCCCACCCAGCACCGCCCGGTCCTGGTCGTCGACTTCGGCGCGCAGTACGCGCAGCTGATCGCACGACGGGTCCGCGAGGCGAGCGTGTACTCAGAGATCGTCCCGCACACCATGCCGGTCGCGCGGATGCTCGAGAAGGACCCCGCCGCGGTGATCCTCTCGGGCGGCCCGTCGTCCGTGTACGAGGACGGCGCGCCCCACCTGGACGACGAGGCCGCCCTGTTCGCGGCAGGGGTGCCCGTCATGGGCATCTGCTACGGCTTCCAGGTCATGGCGAAGGCGCTCGGCGGCACGGTCGCGAAGACCGGGCTGCGCGAGTACGGCCGCACCCAGGCGCACGTCGGCGAGGCGGGAGCCCAGCTCTCGGGAAGCCCCTCCACGCAGGAGGTGTGGATGAGCCACGGCGACTCGGTCCACGAGGCGCCCGAGGGCTTCACCGTGCTCGCGACCACGGAGGGCGCTCCCGTCGCGGCGTTCGAGAACGTCGACGCCCAGCTGTGCGGCGTCCAGTGGCATCCCGAGGTCAAGCACTCGCCGCTCGGCCAGGCCGCGATCGAGAACTTCCTGTACCGGGTCGCGGGGCTGACCCCGGACTGGACCAGCGCCAACGTCATCGACGAGCAGGTCGCGCTCATCCGCGAGCAGGTCGGCGACAAGCGCGTCATCTGCGCGCTGTCCGGCGGCGTGGACTCCGCGGTCGCCGCGGCCATCGTGCAGAAGGCCGTGGGCGACCAGCTCACGTGCATCCACGTGGACCACGGGCTCATGCGTGCGGGCGAGGTCGAGCAGATCGAGAAGGACTTCGTCGCGTCGACCGGCGTCCGCCTCATCATCCGCGATGAGAAGGAGCGCTTCCTGAGCGCCCTCGCGGGAGTGTCCGACCCCGAGACCAAGCGCAAGATCATCGGCCGCGAGTTCATCCGCGTGTTCGAGGACTCCGCGCGACAGGTGGTCGAGGAGGCCGGCGCGCACGGCGAGGAGGTCGAGTTCCTGGTCCAGGGCACGCTCTACCCTGACGTCGTCGAGTCCGGTGGCGGCGAGGGCGCGGCCAACATCAAGAGCCATCACAACGTGGGCGGCCTCCCCGACGACCTGCAGTTCTCGCTCGTCGAGCCGCTGCGCACGCTGTTCAAGGACGAGGTCCGCGCCGTGGGACGCGAGCTCGGCATCCCCGAGGAGATCGTCGGCCGCCAGCCCTTCCCGGGCCCGGGCCTCGGCATCCGCATCATCGGCGAGGTCACGTGGGAGCGCCTCGAGATCCTGCGCGCGGCCGACGCGATTGCGCGCGAGGAGCTCACGAAGGCGGGCCTGGACCAGGAGATCTGGCAGTGCCCCGTGGTGCTGCTCGCGGATGTCCGCTCGGTCGGCGTCCAGGGAGACGGCCGCACCTACGGCCACCCGATCGTCCTGCGTCCCGTGTCCTCGGAGGACGCGATGACCGCCGACTGGTCGCGACTGCCCTACGAGGTGCTCGCGCACATCTCCAACCGCATCACCAACGAGGTGGCCGAGGTCAACCGCGTCACGCTCGACGTCACGAGCAAGCCGCCGGGCACCATCGAGTGGGAGTAGCCGCATGAGAAGGGGCGCCGTCCGCTGGAGATCCAGCGCACGGCGCCCCTTCTGCGTCTGCTCCGGACAGCATTCCGGAACGGGTGGTCAGGCGTCAGGAGTGCCCGCGTACGGCCACGTTGCGAGGGACGATGCCGTTGCCAGGTCAGTCTCGCGTCGCTAGCCTCGGGAGCACCGTGCAACCCGCCCCGGAGGTTTCCCGTGCGACTCCTGTTGTCAGTGGTGGTGCTCGCGGTGAGCACGGCCGTCGCGACGGCCGCTCCGAGAGGCTCGATCGACGAGTTCATCGACGCGGAGATGCCCGCATCCGGCGCGCCTGGGATGGCGTACGCGGTCGTGACCGATGGCGAGCTGACCGAGTCGGGCGCACGCGGGGTGATGCGCGCGGGAACCGACGAGACCGTCACCCCGGACTCGCCCTTCGGGATCGGCTCGATCTCCAAGAGCTTCACCGCGCTCGCGGTCATGCAGCTGGCCGAGGCAGGGGATGTCGAACTGGACGCGGGCGTGGGCAGCTATCTGGACGCTCTGGCTGAGACGCCGGCCGGCGAGCCCACAGTGCGCGAGCTGCTCAGCCACACGAGCGGTTTCTCGACGCTGCAGGGCAACACCTCCCGTGGCGCGTCGACCGGCAGCCTCGAGGCGGCCGTCGCCGCGCTCGTCGACGTCGAGCCTGCCTACGCGCCGGGCACCGTCTGGGAGTACTCGAACACCAACTACCAGGTACTCGGAAGTCTCATCGAGGAGGTGTCCGGCTCCGACTACCAGTCGTACGTGACCGAGTACATCCTTGAGCCTGTCGGAATGGATCACAGCTTCGTCGCCGACGGCGAGGTCCACGAGGAAATGGCTACCGGTCATGTGCCGTGGTTCTGGACCAAGGGGCCCCTCGCCGAGGGCCCGACGGACGTCGTGACGGCTCCCCAGGGAGGAATCGTCGCGAGCGCGAGCGACGTGGCGGCCTACCTCGTCGTGATGATGAACGGCGAGGACGACGTGCTCAGCGCCGAGGGAAAGGCCGAGATGCTGCGGCCGGCGAGCGACGTCTCGCCGTTCTACGGACTGGGCTGGTACGTCGACACGGCCGATGGCACCGCGGGCCACACCGGTGCGATCCCCGGCGTCGAGACCCAGGCGACGATGCGGCCCGCCGGGGGCGATGCCGTCGTGGTCCTCGTCAACGGAGGCAGTGGGGTCGGCTTCGGCGAGACCGTGCAGCTGCGCTACGGGATCACCGCGCTCGCGCTGGGCCTGGACTACGCCGGCGAGGGTTCGCGCTGGTCGCAGAAGGCGCTCTTTCTCGGGCTTGCGCTCCTGCCGGTCGTGTACCTCCTGAGCATGGCGTGGGCATGGTGGCACCGCGCGGAGATTCGCGCCAAGGCCGGCGTGGCGGGACTGTTCAGCCTGTGGTTCCCGCTGCTCACCACCGCCGTGGCGGCGTGGGTGCTGCTGTTCCTGGTACCGGGCTGGATGGGGGCGCCGCTGTCGACCGTGTGGGTGTTCCAGCCCGACATGGCCCTCGTGATGACCGCCTCCGCGGTGGGAGGAGTCGCCTGGGCGGTGTTCCGCCTCGTCGTCGCCTACACCGGACGGTCCACGAGTCGCGGGCCGTCTACGGTGGCGGCGGGCTAGGCGTCCGGCGTGCCCGCGTAGGGCGCGGTTCCGTCGCCCATGGACGATGCGGTGGGGGCCTGGGTGCGTTCGCGACGGCCCGCGACGGCGGCGGTGATCAGGAACCACACGCCGAGCGCGCCGAGCGCGACGATCGCGATGAGCTCCAGGTCGATCTCGTAGCCGGACAGCTCGTACGCGACCATGACGCCCACGGCGGACGATGCGGCGCCGACGGTCGACCAGCCGAGACGCTGGGCGGGGCTGCGGCGGGGACGGGCGATGGTGTCCATCGGTCTCACTCCTCGATCTCGTTGATGGTGACGGTCGCGACGTCCTCGTCGGTGACGACGAGCGTGAGCGTCGGAGCGTCCTCGTCTGTCGCGACGGCGGCAAGAGTCGTGTCGGACCCTGCGACCGAGCACCACACCTCGCGCGCGGCCCACTCGACGTCGACCTGGGCGCTGTCGTCGGTCACGATGCTCACCGCGGTGCCGGAGGGGATCGTGATGAGGGTGTTCTCGGCCGAGAGCGACAGCTCCTGATCCGAGGTGAGGGCGCTCAGCGCGATCTGCTCGTTGCCACCCTCGCTCTCCATCGGGTTCGCGGCCGCGTCGTAGCAGTCGCCCCGGAGCACGACCGTCGAGTAGTCGTCGAAGTACGGGACGGGTGCCACCGTGGCCTCGGGGTCGGCGCTCGCCTCGGCCTCGGCCTCGGGCCCGGTCTCGGCCGAGGCCTCGCCGTCGCCCTCGTCGATCTCGAACTCCGGATCGATGTTGTCCTGGATCCAGCCCTCGACGGCGGACTTCACGTTCTCCTCGATCTCCGCGTCGTTCTCATGCTCCCAGTGCGGCAGGAAGGAGTGGTCCTCCTCCCAGTAGCCGCGCAGGCCGGTCGCGGCGGAGCCGATCAGCAGGACGGGGATGACGCCGAGCACGGTCAGCACGCCGAGGAAGCCGAGGCGACGGCCGAGCAGGCTGACGACGACGAGGATCGCTCCCCATCCGATGAGCACGGCCACGGGCCACGCGACGAGGGGATGCACCGCGAGCAGGTCATTCCGCTCGGCGATCCACAGGCCGACCCCCGACAGGACCAGCCAGGCGAGCGCCGTGAGGTAGCCGGCGGCCCCGGGACCCGGGATGCGGGACCGACGCCGCGCCTCGACCGCGGCGGCGTGAGCCTGACGCTGCGCCTCCGCGGCGCGTCGCTGAGCCTCCTGCTGGGCCTGCCATGCCTGCCGCTGCGCCTGCTGCTGCGCGTCCCATCCCTGTCGGTCCGCGTCCCAAGCGGCCTGTGCCGCCCCCGGGTGCGGGTCGCGTGTCGCCGCGTACGGCGGAGCGGCGGCAGGGCCAGCCTCCCCGGGAAGCGCGGCGTACACGGGCTCGGAGGCGGAGGGCGCTGCCGCTCCTGCCGCGTCGCTCGCGGCGGACCCGGGCTGGGCCCCGGCGCTCGGGGCGCTGTCCCGGCCGCGACGGATGAGGTAGATCACGAGCCACGTGAGGCCGCCGACGACGATGAACCACCACACGATGGCGAGCGTGTCGCCGACGCCCCAGCCGCCGTCCCACGGCCAGCCCTCGGACCAGCTCCACGGTGCGAGGCGCTTGAGCCCGTCGGGCAGCCCCCCGAGGCCGATCAGGGTGAGCAGCGCGATGCCGAGCAGGGCGCCGACGTTGGGGATGCCGCGGCCGAAGTTCTGGACGATGATGTTGCCGCGCCGGTCGGGCAGCAGCGCCCATCCCGCGGCGTAGGCGAGCACGCCGAAGCCCGCCGTCACCAGCGCGATGACGACGAAGATCAGGCGGGCCGGCACGCGTGCGAGGCCGATGCGCTCGCCCACGCCCTCGACGACGCCGCCGAGGATCCCGTGGTCTCCGCGTGTGAGGCCCCACGACCGGATGGTCGTGAAGAACGCGGCCTCGCGGGGCGGCTGCTCTCCCTGCTGGCTCATGATGACTCCCTCATGGTCGTGTGTCTGCCTCCATGCTCCCGCCGCGGGGTTCGCCCACGCTATTGGGTATCCCCCTGAGACGACCCCTGATCTTCGCGTGGATCCTTGGCGTCGGGGTCCGTCGCAGGAGGGACGACATGCTGAGGACCGCTCTGCCACGATGGGAGCGTGACCGACGAGCGCCTCGCGACCCCGCTGCGTCGCCGCGCCCCGCAGTCGCGGTGGTGGCTGGCGACGCTCGGAGGCCTGCTGCTCGCGATGGCGCTCACACTGCTCGCGCACCGGTGGGGCTTCATGGGCGTCGCACCATGGATGATCCCGGCGTTCCTGTTCGCCGCCTCGCTCGTGCTCGTGTGGAGCCCGCTCGAGAGCGCGGTCCAGTCGGACGCGCGGCGCCCCGACGTGGTCGCACTCTTCTCCAAGGACGCCTGGGCGCGCGTGGTGCTGGGCCTCGTCCTCGCGATCGTGACCCTCGTGTGGTTCGCGCAGTGGGAGTTCTCCGATGATCCGGTGCTCCGCGTGCTCCTCATGCCCGTGGTCGTCCTCGTCGCGTTCGCGCTCATCCTTGCGCCGTGGTGGCTGCGCCTGATCCGCCAGGTGGGCGTCGAGAGGGAGCGCCGCGTGCGAGAGTTCGAGCGCGCGGAGATCGCGGCTCACCTGCACGACTCGGTCCTGCAGACGCTCACCCTCATCAGGGCGAAGGCGAACGACCCCGATGCCGTGTCGAGACTCGCGAGGGCGCAGGAGCGTGACCTGCGCGCGTATCTCTATCAGGATCGCCGCAGCGAGGACGACTCGGTGGCGACCGCGCTCCAGCAGGCGGTGTCCGAGGTCGAGGACGCACACGGCGTGACCGTGGACGTCGTCCACGTCGGCGACGCCCCGACGGCGCGCGCGCTGCGGGCCGCGGTGAAAGCCGCGCGCGAGGCCGTCCAGAACGCCGCGCGGCACGGCAGTGAGCCGATCAGCGTCTACGCCGAGCTCACCGCGGACCGCTACGAGGTCTTCGTGAGGGACTCGGGCCCCGGCTTCGACCCGACGCAGGTCCCCGAGGACCGCGCGGGCATCCGCAACTCGATCGTGGGCCGCGCCCGCCGCTACGGCGGCGACGCGTCCATCGCGTCCGCTCCTGGCGGTCGCACCGAGGTCACCATCAGCGTGCCGCGTCAGGAGGAATGATGGACAGCAGCAGCACCACCAGAGTCGTCATCGTGGACGACCACGACGTGATCCGCGTCGGCGTGCGGGAGTCGCTCGACGACGACATCGAGGTCGTGGGGGAGGGGCGCGACGTCGAGTCCGCGATCGCGGCGGTGCGGCAGGCCCACCCCGAGGTCGTGATCCTCGACGTCCACCTGCCGGGGGGCACGGGCGGCGGGGCGCTCGACGTGCTCGCGGAGATTCTCACGGATCCCGAGCCGCCCCGGGTCCTCGCGCTGTCGGTCTCCGACGCCGCCGAGGACGTGGTCTCGACGGTGCGTGCAGGTGCGCGCGGCTACGTCACGAAGTCGATCTCCGGGCCGGAGCTTTCCGATGCGGTGCGACGCGTGGCCTCCGGAGACGCGGTGTTCTCCCCGCGGCTCGCGGGCTTCGTGCTCGACGCCTTCAACGTCGCCGGCGGCGAGGTCGCGCAGGCGGACGAGGACCTCGACAAGCTCACGGCCCGCGAGCAGGAGGTCATGCGGCTGATCGCTCGCGGCTACACGTACCGCGAGGTGGGGGAGAAGCTGTTCATCTCGATCAAGACCGTCGAGACGCATGTGGGCAAGGTGCTTCACAAGCTGCAGCTCACAAGCCGTCACGAGCTCGCTCATTGGGCCGCGCAGCGCCGCATCGTCTGACTGCGTGACGCATTCCTCAAACCGGTTCTCTCGCCCGCGAGCGCCCGTGAGCCGATAGGGAGGGGGAGAGCGACGCGACCGCGTCCCCAGTCCTTTCCGGAGGTGCGCGTGCTGGCTGCATGGATCGCTGCCTGGCGCCGCGCGCATGCGCAGCCGCCCGCGCTCGACCGTGCGCAGGTCGCTGCGCGAGAGGCCGCGGACGAGAGCTTCGTCGGGAAGTTCGTGACGTTCTACATGCTGTCGTCGGCAGTGTCAGCGTCCATGCTCCTGTGGTGGATGCGGGACCTCGCGACGGATCCGCGCTACGCCCCGCTCGCCCTGTTCACAGGCATCGTCGTCTTCGTCTACCTGGCTCTCTTCCTCGCCTCGCTCCGCGGCCACCACGTGCTCGCGAATGTCCTGTTCTTCTTCGTCGGCACGGCGCTGATCCTCGCCTACTCGCTGGTGTTCTCCGCAGCGGCGCAGGCGCATCTCCTGCTGCTGGGGATGTTCTTCGCTGCGCTGGTCTTCCTTCCGCCCGACCGGATCGCCATGCGATACGTCATGCCGACCGTGGCCGTCTCGGTCTATCTGATCGTCGAGTTCGGCCTCCCCTACGGCGCAGGATTCGCTCCGCTCGACGGCGAGGCCCTCGTCGGCGTCGCCGTCGTGGTCCGCGTGTGTGTGGTCGCACATGTGAGCATCGCGGTCGCCGCCATGCAGTACCGCTTCCGTTCCAGCCGCAGGATCCTGCAGGGCGTCGCGCGGCACGGGGAGAAGCGGGCGAACACCGACCAGCTCACAGGGCTCCACAACCGACGCCCGATGGTTCGTCGCCTCGAGGAGCTCGCCGCGCAGGGTGCGGGCGGCTACGCGATCGCGGTGATCGACGTCGACGAGTTCAAGGCGATCAACGACGGCCTCGGCCATGATTGCGGAGACCGCCTCATCAAGGAGGTCGCCGACATCCTCTCGAGCCGCTTCCGCGAGTCGGACATGGTGAGCCGCTGGGGAGGGGACGAGTTCCTCGTGATCATGTCGGATCTCTCGGGCCAGGACGTGCTCGCGGTCCTCGAGCGCGTGCGCACGACCGTCAACGGCTCGCCGCGCGTGTGCGGTGACCGGTCGGTCCGGGTGACCGTCTCGGTCGGCGCCGCCCTCGGGGCCCCGGGAGAGACGCCTGACGAGGTGATCACCGAGGCTGACCGTGCCCTGTATCTCGCCAAGGCCGCAGGCCGGGACCGTGTCGTCGTGCTCGGCGAGGGGATCGAACTGGTCTCTCGTGCGGCCCAGGGGGAGCGATGACGCGCGACAGGCGGCTCGGATACTCTCGCGGTGAGACCTCCCAGGGAGGTGGATCCTGACGCGCCCGCGCCTCTTCGACCGGCGCCGGGAGGCCGTGCGGGCCGCACCGGTGCCGCTCTCGCCTGTGCGCGCGCTCGAGCGGCAGGCGGAGGTCGTGCGCTTCCTGGGCCGGGCCGTCGTCGTGTATCTGGCCGCCGATGTCCTCGCGACGGCCGCGATGCTCTGGTTCGTGTACGGGCTCGCCGACGGGCCAGGGGGTCGGGGCCTGCTGGTCGGCACCTGGGTGCTCCTGGCCATCAACGCCGGCCTGCTCGCCGCGGCGATCAAGGGCTACCGGCTGTTCGCGAGCATGGCGGTGTTCTTCGTCGGCACCGTGGCGATCGTCCTCTACTCAGCCACGGTCTTCACCGACGCCAACGCCCACCTGCTCATCATCGGGCTCCTGTTCGCGGCCTACGTCCTCCTTCAGCCGGAGGAGGACGGCGCCCGATGGGCCATGGGGCTGTTCGGCCTCGCAGGCTTCCTCTACGTGGAGCTCCTGATCCCGCCTGGCAGCGGGCTCGTGCCGCTCGACAGCGAGCTCAACTCCCAGGTCGAGGCGGCGATTCGCATGGCGATGGCCGCGCACATCGCGGTCGACGTCGCCCTCATGCAGGTCCGGTTCGTGCAGAGCAGGCTGATCCTTCTCGGAGTGGCGCGCTACGCCGAGCTGCGGGCCACCACGGACGAGCTCACAGGCCTGTTCAACCGGCGACCCATGATCCAGCGGCTCGAGGAGCTCTCGGGTCGGGATGACTATGCGATCGCGCTGGTCGACGTCGACGAGTTCAAGACGGTGAACGACGTGCATGGCCACGAGTGTGGCGACCGCATGATCCAGAAGGTCGCGGAGACGATGCGGGTGCACTTCCGGGATGCCGACCTGGTGAGCCGCTGGGGAGGGGACGAGTTCCTCGTGCTGCTCGCCGGGATGCGGCCCGGCGACCTCGAGCCGCTGCTTGAGAGACTCCGTGAGGCCGTCGGGGAGACCCCGCTCCCTCATGAAGGCGGGCTCCTCTCGGTCACCGTCTCGATCGGCGCGGCGATGGGGCGCGAGGGCTCCGAGCCGGACGACGTCATCGCCGCGGCAGACGGTGCCCTGTACCGCGCCAAGCAGGAGGGTCGCGACCGCGTGGTCGTGCTCGGCGAGGCCGACTGCGACGAGGTGCCACAGGCGTCGGATTGAGGGCTTCGTTCCTGCAACTTCGTCGTTCCAGATATTGGTAAGGGACATCCGGGGCAAGCGGGATGTGACGCGCGTCACGCCCGGGTCCGCGGAGTCATCCCTCCCCCTAGCGTGGAGGGATGCACCGCCGTGCATTCTCCGAGCTGAGGTCGTGGACGATCCTCGACCGCCGCCGCGGTCGCCGTGACGCGCCCGTGGCGCTGTCGCCCGCCCAGGCGCGAGCGGCGGCCCGGCTCGAGCGGGAGCGGACGGTGCAGTTCGCCCGCGGGTACATCGTGTACTCGATCCTCATGGTGATCGGCGTGCTCGCGATGTCACTGCGCAACGACCTGCCGCAGTTCGGCGCCATCGCCGGGGTCGCGATCGTCGTACTCGCCCTGGCGTTCGTGCTCAGCTACCTCGCGCCCCTGCTCCTTGCAGGCATCATCGTCCTGCTCGTGAATGTCTCCCTGCCGATACTCCTGACCCTCGCGTTCTCGAAGGAGGCGTCCTTCGACCTCCTGCTGCTCGGGGTGGGGCTCGCACTCTTCGTGCTGCTCTTCGACGAGTCGCTGTACCTGAAGATCGGCTTCATGTTCCTGATCTGCGGTGCATTCGTCGTCCTCCAGATCGTCCCCGTGGGCCATCCGGAGGCGCTCGGCGTCGACATGGCTCGGCTCGAGATCGCCTCCTTCGCGTGCAACATGCTCACGGTGGCGACGGGGATGATCGCGGTCCTGGTGCTGCAGCTGAGGTTCGCCGCCACGCGCCGGATCCTCGAGGGGGTGGCACGGTTCGGCGAGCTCCAGGCGGCGACCGACCCGCTCACGGGGCTGGTCAACCGCCGACCCGTATACGACCAGCTCGAGCGGCTCGCGCGGGAGGGGCGCGCGTCCTACGCGATCGCGGTCCTCGACCTCGACAACTTCAAGGATGTCAACGACTCGTTCGGTCATGAGTGCGGCGACGCCGCGATCAGCCTCGTGGCGGACGTGCTCGCCGACTCGTTCCGCGAGGAGGACATCGTGTCCCGCTGGGGAGGGGACGAGTTCGTCGTGGTCATCCCGCGCGTGCTGACCGTCGAGGTCCCGCAGGTGCTCGAGCGGGTGAGGAGGCAGGTCGCCGCCGCGGAGCTCGCCTGCAAGGGCCGCGGGACGTCCCTCACGGTCTCGATCGGCGCCGCTCATGGGCGTCCTGGCCGCACCCCGGATGACTGCTTCGCCGCGGCCGACCACGCGCTCTACCGTGCGAAGCAGGAGGGACGTGATCGCGTCGTCCTGGTCGACGACTACGCGCCGGTCGAGCCGGACTCGAAGCACGCCGATGACGCGCGCTGACGCGGGCCCCGACACGACTCCGTGCGTCGGAGGCTGCACCTAGACTGGCCCGGTCATGGATGCGCTCTTCGATCTCACGGACCCCGCCGACCAGACCCCGGCGCCCACCCAGCCCGCCACCTCGGCGCTCGTCGAGGGGCTCAACCCTCCCCAGGCGGAGGCTGTCCTGCATCAGGGCCACGCGCTGCTGATCATCGCGGGCGCGGGCTCGGGCAAGACCCGCGTGCTGACGCACCGCATCGCTCATCTGCTCGAGTCGGGCCGCGCGCGTCCGCACGAGATCCTCGCGATCACGTTCACGAACAAGGCGGCGGGGGAGATGCGCGAGCGCGTCGCCGCGCTGGTGGGCCCTGAGGCCCGCCACATGTGGGTGTCCACGTTCCACTCGGCGTGCGTGAGGATCCTGCGACAGCACCACGAGGCCGCGGGTCTGCGCTCGTCGTTCTCGATCTACGACACCGCCGACTCGGTCAACCTCATGAAGCTCGTCATGAAGGAGCTCGAGCTCGACCCGAAGAAGTTCACGCCGAAGGCGATCCTGGGGCGCATCGGCACGTTCAAGGACGAGCTCATCAGCCCCGAGCAGGCGCTCGCGGCCAACGAGGGCAAGAGCCGGTTCAGCATCGATCATGCTGCCGCGATCGCGTACGGTCCGTACCAGCGCCGCCTCGCCGCGGCACACGCCGTCGACTTCGACGACATCATCGTGCGCACGGTCCACCTCATGCAGGACCACCCCGAGATCGCGGGGGAGTACCGCGCGCGCTTCCGCCACGTGCTCGTCGACGAGTACCAGGACACCAACCACGCCCAGTACGTGCTCGTGCGCGAGCTGGTCGGCGCGTCAGGGGAGCTGACCGTCGTCGGTGACGCCGACCAGTCCATCTATGCGTTCCGTGGCGCGACGATCCGCAACATCCTGGAGTTCGAGAAGGACTACCCGGAGGCGCACATCGTCCACCTCGAGCAGAACTACCGCTCGACGCAGACCATCCTGTCCGCCGCCAACGCGGTGATCGCGAACAACGAGGGCCGGCGACCCAAGCACCTGTGGACCGACGCCGGCGCGGGCGCACGCATCATGGGCTTCTCCGGCGACTCCGAGCAGGATGAGGCGCAGTTCGTCGCCGACGAGATCAAGCGCCTCATGCGCGAGGACGACGTGAACCCGTCCGATGTCGCGATCATGTACCGCGCCAACGCGCAGTCGCGCGCGCTCGAGGAGCGCTTCATGCGCGCCGACATCCCCTACAAGGTGATCGGTGGCACGCGCTTCTACGAGCGCAAGGAGATCAAGGACATGCTCGCCTACCTGGCGGCGGTCGTGAACGAGGACGACGACGTGGCGACGCGACGCATCGTCAACACCCCCAAGCGCGGGATCGGCGATGCGGCAGTCGACTCCGTCGCGATCCTGCAGCGCGCGAACGCCGTGGCGCCGATCAGCTTCGGTGCCGCCCTGCGCAAGGCGGACGAGGCCGGCCTCGCGACCCGCTCGCTGCGGTCGATCCAGGACTTCGTCGCCCTCATGGACGACCTGCGCTCGCTCGCGGTCGACAACGGCCCGGCGGGCGTGCTCGACGCGATCGCCGACCGCAGCGGCCTGCTGTCGACCCTTCGCTCGTCTGACGACCCGCAGGACGAGACGCGGATCGAGAACATCATGGAGCTCGTGGCGGTCGGCCGTGAGTTCTCGGAGGAGAATCCGGACGGCACGCTCGCGGACTTCCTCGAGAAGGTCGCGCTCGTCGCCGACGCGGACCAGCTCCCCGACGCCGAGGGCACGGGCGGCGTCGTCACGCTCATGACGCTGCACACCGCCAAGGGCCTCGAGTTCCCCGTCGTCTTCCTCACGGGCATGGAGGACGGGACCTTCCCGCACATGCGCTCGATCGAGTCGGGTAACGTGAAGGACATGGAGGAGGAGCGGCGCCTCGCCTACGTGGGGCTGACGCGTGCCCGCCAGCGGCTGTACCTCTCGCGCGCTGAGGTGCGCTCGAGCTGGGGTGCGCCGCAGTACTTCGGAGCGTCGCGCTTCGTCGACGAGATCCCTTCCGAGCTCATGGAGTGGAAGAAGTCGAAGGCGTCGATGGCGGCCCTGCGCGCGCGCTCGGACCGCGGCTCGTCGCGCTCGGGAGCGTGGTCAGGCATGGGCTACGGCGGCAACCAGGATCGCGGCGACGGCAACTCGTACTCGCGCGCCGGCGCGGTGTCGACGCGACGCGTGCCGCCGAGCCCGCCGGGCTCGGGCGGGGGCGACACCGGGTTCGAGGTCGGCGACCGCGTGCTGCACGACAAGTTCGGCATGGGCAAGGTCGTCGGCACCGAGGGCTCGGGCCGCAATGCCGTCGCGAAGGTCGACTTCGGCAGCGAGGTCAAGCGCCTCGTGCTGCGCTTCAACAACCTCGAGAAGCTCTAGCCGGGAGGCGCCTCGACGACGCGTCCCCTGCGGGACCTTGGACCCGCATTCCGAGTAGGCTCGTCCCGGACCCCGAACCTGCGGAGGAATGATGGAATCCAAGACGTCCAAGGTCTCGATCATCGGAGCCGGGGCGGTGGGCTCGACCCTCGCCTATGCAGGGCTGATGCGCGGATTCGCGCGCACCGTCGCCCTGTACGACATCAACAAGGCGAAGGTCGAGGCGGAGGCGCTCGACCTCGCGCAGGGCATCCAGTTCATGCCCGAGGCGACCGTGCTCGGATCGGACGATGTCGAGGTCGTGCGTGACTCGGACGTCGTCGTGATCACGGCCGGCGCGAAGCAGCAGCCCGGCCAGTCCCGCATGGAGCTCGCGGGGGCGACGATCTCGCTCATGGACAAGGTCCTGCCGCCGCTGCTGAAGGTCGCGCCCGACGCGATCTACATCCTCGTGACGAACCCGGTCGACGTCGTGACGTACGCCGCGATCAAGAAGTCCGGCATGGATCCCGCCCAGATGTTCGGCTCGGGAACCGCCCTCGACACCTCACGCCTGCGCCACCAGATCGCGGCGAAGTGCGACATCGCGGTGGGCAACGTCCACGGCTACATCGCGGGCGAGCACGGCGACTCCGAGGTCGCGCTGTGGTCGTCCGCGACGATCGGCGGCCAGCTGCTGACGGAGTGGCGCGGACGCGACGGCGAGGTCGTCATGACCCCCGAGGTGCGCGAGCAGATCCACCACGACGTCATGCGCTCCGCGTACACGATCATCGAAGGCAAGGGCGCGACGAACTATGCGGTCGGCGTCGCGGGCGCGCGCATCGTCGAAGCCGTGCTCGGCGACCAGCGCCGCATCATGCCCGTGTCCACGCTCATCGATTACCCGAACGTCGGCGAGGTCTGCATGTCCCTCCCCGCCGTCATCGGCCGCCATGGCATCGAGCATCACGCGTCGGTGCCCATGAACGCGGAGGAGCAGGCCGCGCTCGAGGCGTCGGCCCGCTCGATCCGCGAGACCGCGGAGAAGTTCGGGGTCGCCTGAGCGGAGCGTGAAGGAGCCCCGGGGAGATCTCCCCGGGGCTCCTTCACGTCTGACCGCCGGTCGGCGGCACACGGGGCCGGATGGCGCGTGGAGGCTCAGCCGTCTCGCGCGGCCTTTGCCTTCTTCTTCAGCTTTGTGACCAGTTCCGCGAGATCGCTGTCGGTCTTTCGGATCGTGGACGCCCCCGCATAGCGGTTGGTCTCCTTCGCCTCGACCACGGCGGTCTTGAGCTTGTGCTTCTGCGCCGTGGAGAGATGGTTCTTCGCGAGTGCGCTGTTCCTGAACTTCACGGCAGTCTCGATCGTGGTCGTGAGCTCGCGGTATGCCGTGCGCTTGGTGATCGCACGTGCCTTGAGCTTCGACACGGTCTCAGCCAGGGCCTTCGCCTCGGCGGCGCGTGCCTTCGAGGTGCCCTTCGCGCGCAGCGCCTTGGCGTCGGCGATGTCGCTCTTGAGAGAGCGGTTCTGCGTCGGGGTGAGGAAGCGCGAGAGAGAGCCGTCGCGGAGCTTGACCGCTGCCTCGATGGATGCGGTGAGCTCCTCGCGCGCCGTGGGGACCGCGACCTCCGCCGCGCCGATGTCGTTCGCCTGGCCCTGGGGGCGCGTGATCCCGCGCGCATCGACGTCGACGTCGTACGTCGCCGGGACGGCGTCGATCAGCGGACTGCCGTCCGTCGGGAGCATCGTGGGCACGTCGCCGCCGTTGTCGGCGAGGGCCTTAAGCAGCGGATCGAGGCCGTCGCCGATGTCGCCCGTGCCGGACCAGTCGTCGGTGCAGGTGCCGTCGACGTCGAAGTTGCCGGCGGTGTGAACGGCGTCGTCGATGGTGCCGCTGACCGTGCATGCCGAGGTGCCTGCGGTCGACGCGAACACGTTGCCGACAACCTCGACCGAGCGCGCGGTCACGAGTGCATCCGCCGCTCCGGGGCTCGCGTTGTCCGCGAACGTGTTGTGGAGCAGTGCGACGGTGGACTCCGAGGACGCGACGACGGCGCCGAGGCCGGTCTCGTTGCCCACGAACGTCGAGTTCGTGATGGTGCGATCCGACTCGTCGTCCGCGGCGAGCGACAGCAGTCCCGTCCCGACGCCCGCAGAGTTGAACGCGAACGTGGAGGAGTCGATCTCCACCCGCCCGCCGGCCTGCAGGAGGCTGGCGTCGAGGTGGTCCGTGAAGAGCGATCCGGTGATGTCGAGCGAGGCCGAGTCGTCGTTCATCATGATCGCGCTGGCCGTGAGCGCGCCGTTGGCGGTGAACGTACTGCCGGTCACCGTGAGCGGCACCTCGGAGTAGATCGCCCCGCCGGTTCCCTCAGCGGTGTTGTCCTCGAACGTGGAGTCCTCGACGGCGAGGCTTCCCTCACCGTCGGCGTAGATCGCGCCTCCGTTGCCCGCCGCGGCAGCGGAGGTGTTCGACGTGTTCGAGTCGAAGGTCGAGCCCGTGATGGTGGCGTTCATGTCGCGCAGCTGGAGCGCGCCGAAGCCCTCCCCGTTCTGGTTCGCGAACGTCGAGTCCTCGATCGTCACCTCGCCGGAGTCGCTCAGATAGGTCATCATGATCGCCATCGCCGTGGTGCTCGAGCCGGTGTAGTCGAACGTCGAGTCGGTGATCGTGGCCGTGCCGTCGACGTACATGAAGTAGGGGCGCGCGTCGTCGGCCTGATGCACGGTGACGTTGTCCACCACGATGGCCTTGCGGGCGTCGAGCGAGAAGCCGAAGTCGCCGTCGCTGCCGAAGCCGTCGATGGTGAGGTCGCGCATCGTGAGGTTGGCGTCCAGGGTGGTGTAGGCGTGGGCCTCGATGAACGGCCCCATCCGCGTGCCGTCCCACGTGACCGTGTGTCCCTGGCCGTCGATGGTGAGGTCCTGGTGCTTGTAGTACCACTCGCCGCCGGGAGCCGAGAAGTCGGCCGTGATGACGATGGTGTCGGCGCCCGCGTTGTCCATCGCGGCCTGCACCGCCGCGGCCCACGAGTCCGCGTCGTAAGCCTCGAGCGTCGTCGCGTGCGCGGGCGAGGCAGTGACCGCGGTGAGGCCCGCGGCGAGCAGTGCGGTGCCGGTGGCGAGTGCGAGGGCGCGCTCGCGCGGGCGTGTGAGATCGATCGTCATGGTGTTCCCCCCAGAATTCGACCCGACGGGCGAAGCGTCCGTCCTGGTATCGGCGTCACCCTAGCGCTGATGCGACACAAGATGACAGATCAACCGTGATCCTCAGGAAATCATGATGAACGCGCACCCCCGGCGGCACACGGGGCCGGATGGCGCGTGGAGGCTCAGCCGTCTCGCGCGGCCTTTGCCTTCTTCTTCAGCTTTGTGACCAGTTCCGCGAGATCGCTGTCGGTCTTTCGGATCGTGGACGCCCCCGCATAGCGGTTGGTCTCCTTCGCCTCGACCACGGCGGTCTTGAGCTTGTGCTTCTGCGCCGTGGAGAGATGGTTCTTCGCGAGTGCGCTGTTCCTGAACTTCACGGCAGTCTCGATCGTGGTCGTGAGCTCGCGGTATGCCGTGCGCTTGGTGATCGCACGTGCCTTGAGCTTCGACACGGTCTCAGCCAGGGCCTTCGCCTCGGCGGCGCGTGCCTTCGAGGTGCCCTTCGCGCGCAGCGCCTTGGCGTCGGCGATGTCGCTCTTGAGAGAGCGGTTCTGCGTCGGGGTGAGGAAGCGCGAGAGAGAGCCGTCGCGGAGTTTGACCGCTGCCTCGATGGATGCGGTGAGCTCCTCGCGCGCCGTGGGGACCGCGACCTCCGCCGCGCCGATGTCGTTCGCCTGGCCCTGGGGGCGCGTGATCCCGCGCGCATCGACGTCGACGTCGTACGTCGCCGGGACGGCGTCGATCAGCGGGCTGCCGTCCGTCGGGAGCATCGTGGGCACGTAGCCGCCGTTGTCGGCGAGGGCCTTAAGCAGCGGATCGAGGCCGTCGCCGATGTCGCCCGTGCCGGACCAGTCGTCGGTGCAGGTGCCGTCGACGTCGAAGTTGGACGCCGTGATCGCTCCCTCGCTGGTGTCGATCTGACAGCTGGCAGTGCCGGACGTCGAGGCGAAGACGTTGCCGATGAGCGTGACGTCCGGGGCGAAGGCGCGGACGTCGGCCACGTTCGGGCTGGTGTTGTCGGCGAATGTGTTGTGCAGGAGGGAGATCGTGTCTTCGGAGGACGCGACGACGATGCCGAAGCCGGTGTCGTTGCCGACGAACGTCGAGTTGGTGATGAGGTGGTCGACGAAGTCGTCGGACACGATCTCGAGCAGGCCCGTGGAGTCCGCGGTGGAGTTGTCGGCGAACGTGGAGGAGTCGATGGCCACGGGCCCATAGGCGCTCAGGACGCTCGAGTCGGTGTTGCCGCTGAAGAACGAGCCAGTGACCGTGATGGACATGCTCGCGTCGCCCACGGCGATCGCGCTGCCGGTGAGGGCGCTGCTGCCGGTGAACGTGCTGCCGGTCACCGTGAGCGGCACCTCGGAGTAGATCGCCCCGCCGGCTTCGTCAGCGGTGTTGTCCTCGAACGTGGAGTCCTCGACGATGAGGCTGCCCTCGCCCTCGGCGTTGATCGCGCCGCCGTCGACCGCGGACCTGTTCGAGTCGAACCTGGAGCCGGTCACCGTGGCGTCGACGTCGAGCAGTTGGAGCGCGCCCCAGTCGGTCGCGTTCTGGTAGCTGAAGGTCGAGTTCTGGATCGTGACCTCGCCGACCTCGCTCAGATAGGTCTCGATCACGGCGGCCTCGGTCGTGCTCGATCCGGTGTAGCTGAACTCGGAGTCCGTGATGGTGGCGGTGCCGTCGGCGTAGATGAAGAACGGCCGCGCGCCGTCGGCCTGGTGCACGGTGACGTCCTCGACGACGACGGCCTGCCGTGCGTCCAGGCTGAACGCGAACAGGCCCTCCGAGCCGAAACCATCGATCGTGATGTCCCGCAGAGTGAGGTTGGCGTCCAGCGTCGTGTAGGCGTGCGCCTGGATGAATGCGCCCTCATCCGTGCCGTCCCACGTGACCGTGTGCCCCTGGCCGTCGATCGTGAGGTCCTCGTGCTCGGTGTACCAGGCGTCCCCGGGCGCGGAGAAGTCGGCCGTGATGAGGATCGTGTCGGCGCCGTCGTTGTCGATCGCGGCCTGCACCGCCGCGGCCCACGAGTCCGCGTCGTAGGCCTCGAGCGTCGCGGCGTGCGCGGGCGCGGCTGTGACCGCGGTGAGGCCCGTCCCGAGCAGCGTCGCGGCGGTGGCGAGCGCGAGGGCGCGCTCGCGCGGGCGTGTGAGATCGATCGTCATGGTGTTCCCCCCGGAATCTGACCCGACGGCGCTGCGTCCGTCCTGGTATCGGCGTCACCTTAGCGCTGATGCGACACAGGATGACAGATCAACCGTGATCCTCAGGAAATCGTGATGAACGCCGCCCCGCACCATCGGTGGAAGTCTCGCGCCGACGCTTCTGGCTGTGCTGTGCCCTGCCTTCGCACGCGGACGCGGGAGGGCCCCGGGGAGTCGCTCCCCGGGGCCCTTGTGCGGCTCCTCGGATCGAGGGCTCGTGCGTCGCGGCTCACCTGGCAGGTACGAGCTCCGGCTCGGGCGACTCGGTATCGACGTGGGGCTCGACCTCGATCCGCATCTCGGGAAGCCACTGCAGCCCGCGCGGCAGGTACCAGTTCCAGCGTCCGAGCAGCGTCATGAGCGATGGCACCAGGATCGTGCGCACGATCGTGGCGTCGAGGATCACCGCCGCGGCGAGCCCGAAGCCCATCTGCGCGAACTCCGCGAGGTCGCCCAGGGCGAAGCCCGCGAAGACGGCCACCATGATCAGCGCGGCCCCAGTGATGAGAGAGCCCGTGCGGCTGAGGCCGTGGACGACCGCGACCTTCGTGGTGTCGCCCGCGTCGTGCCGCTCCTTGATGCGGGTCAGCAGGAACACGTGATAGTCCATCGACAGGCCGAACAGGACGGCGAAGAGGAACAGCGGGATCCAGGGTGCGATCGCGTCCGTCTGGGGCATGCCGAGCAGATCTGCGCCGACGCCCCACTGGAACACCACGACCATGAGCCCGTAGGCCGCCCCCGCGCTGAGGAGGTTCAGCATGATCGCGGTCGCGGGGATGACGATCGAGCGGAAGGCGACGAGCAGCAGCACGAACGAGGCACCGAGCACCGCGAGCAGCACCCAGGGCGTCGCGTCGGTCACGATCGACGTGAAGTCGGTCGACTCGGCCTGAGCGCCGCCGACATACGCCTCGAGGCCCGTGCCGTCGATGTGCTCGCGCAGGTCGGCAAGAGCCTCCTCGGCCCGCTCGTCGGCCCCGCCGAAGACGTCCTTGGCGTCGATGAACGCGGTGTCGCCGCGCCAGTCGACCGTCGTCTGCGCGTAGGCCGCGGAATCGTCGATCCAGGCGGCGAGCTCCTCGACGGCCACCGCATCGTCCGTGGCGTTCTCGATCGCGACGACGGTGGTCTCGGCACCGTAGCCGAAGTCCTCGACGAGGACCTCCTGCGCGACGCGGAACTCGTTGTCCTCGGGAAGGGACTCGAGACCGGGGAAGGCGAGCCGCATGGAGGCGAACGGCACGGCGAGCGCGATCAGCACTGCGAGCCCTCCGACGAGGCTCACGATCGGACGGCCGGTGACCGTGCGTGCGACGCCGCGCCACACGCGGGGCTCTCCGCCGCCGCGGCTCAGCGGCACGCGGCCCTTGTTGACCCGGTGCCCGAGCAGCCGCAGGACGGCCGGCAGGAGGGTGAGCGCGGTGACGACGGCCATGATCGCCGACAGCATCGCGCCCGCGCCGAGGCTGCGCATGATGGTGCTCGGCACAAGGAGCATCCCCGCGAGCGAGACGAGCACGGTGAGGCCCGAGAACAGGACCGCACGGTTCGCGGTGCCGCCGGCGACGCCGACAGCGTCGAGCGGGGAGCGCCCCTTGGCGAGCTCCTCGCGGAAGCGCTGGACGACGACGAGCGTGTAGTCCACGCCGAGCGCGAGGCCCATCATCGTGATCATGTTGACGATGAAGAACGACAGGTCGAATGCGGAGCCGATCATGGCGGTCGCGCCGATGGCGGTGGTGATCGACACGAGGCTCACGAGCAGCGGGATCCCCGCCGCGACCAGGGCGCCGAAGACGCCGATGAGGATGAGGATCGCGACGCCGACGCCGATCAGCTCTCCGCGGACCAGAGTGTCCTCCGCGAGCCCGTCGAACATCGCCTCCCCCGTGAGCGGACCGAAGCTGAGGAACTCGATCCCCTCACGCTCGAGCGTGTCGGTCGCGGCGAGCAGCTCCTCGCCGGTGGCGTCGGGGTGATCGGCGGCGACCGTCACGTCGACAAGCAGGCTCGTGCCCGACGCTGACGGTGCGGGCGAGACCGAGGCCGAGTCGACGCCCTCGACCGTGAGGGCTGCGGCGACCGCGTCCTCTCCGGCCTGGGCGAGTGCGCCTGCCGAGGCCGAGTCGACGGCGTTGACCACGATCGTCTCGGTGACCGGGCCCTCCTCGCCGCCTCGCTCGCGCTCGTCGATCTCCGCGGCGGTGTCCGAGTCCGTGGCGACGAGGTTGCTGTCGTCCTGGACGAGTGCGTTGCCGAGGCTTCCCGACAGAGCGAACGCGCCGGCGACGAGAAGCACCCACAATCCGATGGTCAGCCATGGCCGGGAGGCCGAGCTGCGGGCGAGGCGCCCGGTGAGTCCGATGGTCATGATGTGGTCCCCTCCACTGGGTGCGGCGCGCTGGGCCGGCGCCACTGAGTCCACAGTCGCGCCGCGCCCCGCGGCCCCACAGCCCGCGCGAGAGCGAAACGAGACCCTCGCGCGAGGGGTTCGCGGTCCCTCCGTGTCGGGGACTCCCCGGAGGGATCCCCCGGATGGGGGAGGCGGGAACCGTCGCGCGAGCGTGGCGCCCGGCCGCATGGAACAGGCACGATGGCCGCATGAGCTTCCTTCGCTACCTCGCCGCGCCGTACAGTGCGCGCACCGCGGGTGAGCTGACCTTCCTGCTGCTGGGCCTGCCCATGGGTGTGCTGTGGTTCACCTACGCCGTCACGATGTACGCGCTGTCGCTCGGGCTCGTCATCGTGTGGGTCGGGTTCGCGATCTTCGCCGCCGCCCAGCTGTCCATGCGTGGCATCGGGGTGATCGAGCGCGCCCAGGTGAACGCGCTGCTGGGCGAGGCGATCGCACCGCAGGAGAGGATCCCGCGGCCCGCCGAGGGCGGAGCGGTCCTCGCGCATCCCGCGCGCTGGACGTTCGCGCTCGCCCATGACGGCGCGGCGTGGCGCGTGCTCGCGTGGGCGTGCGTGCGCGGAGTCATCGGCCCGATCGGCTTCGCGGTCGCCCTCGTCGCGCTCGTGGTGCCGCTGTCGCTCCTCACGGTGACGGCGTGGACGGCCGCCTACGAGTTCGGGGCGGTCGACATCGGGATCACTCCCACCCCGCCGTTCTGGGAGTCCGGCGTGTGGCGATGGGGCTACGCGGGCCTGCCCCTCGCGGTGCTGATCACGCCGGCGCTCACCTTGGCCGCGCGCGGTCTTACGACGCTGCACCGCTCTCTCGCCCGGTGGGCGCTCGGTCCGTGCCGGCGCGACGAGGTCGCCGCCGCGACCGAGCGCGCCGAGCTGGCCGAGGCCCAGCTCAGGATCGACCAGGAGCTGCACGACAGCATCGGCCACATGATCACCATGAACATCGTGCAGGCGGGCGCCGGGGCGCACGTGTTCGACTCCGACCCGGAGTTCGCGCGTCAGGCGCTGCGCAACATCGAGGAGCGCGGCCGCGCCGCCATGGGCGAGCTCGACCGCATCATCGCGCACCTGCGAGGTGACGAGGCCGCGGAGCGCGCGCCGCTGCCGACGCTCGACGACATCGCCGGTCTCGTCGAGACCTCCCGCCGCGGGGGCGCCGAGGTCAGCGTCTCGATCGACGCCCCCGAGGTGCCTCCCGCGGTGGGCCGGACGGTCTTTGGGATCGTGCGGGAGTCGCTCACGAACGCCGCCAAGCACGCGCCGGGAGCGCCGATCGAGGTGTCCGTCGCGCGCGAGGACGATGCGGTCGGCGTCTCGGTCGTGAACGGCAGGGCGACGGCGCCGCCGACGGCGCCGCATTCGACGGGTCGGGGGGTGACCGGTATCCGCGACCGCGTGACCCTGCTCGGCGGGCGCACGCGCATCGGACCGACCGACGAGGGCTTCGAGGTCCTCGCCCTGATCCCGCTCGGTGCGGACCTCGCCGAGAGCGGGGATCCCGCCTGCCCGTGGGCGTGCCTGCGTGAGAGGGTGGCCCCATGAGGATCGCGATCGTCGACGACGACCCGCTCGTGCGGATGGGTCTCAAGGCGATCCTCGGCTCCGAGGCGGGCTGGGAGGTCGTCGGCGAGGCGGGCGACGGAGAGGCGGCCGTGGCGCTCGCGGCACGCGAGCGGCCCGAGGTCCTCCTCATGGACATCCGGATGCCCGGCATCGATGGTCTTGAGGCCACGCGCCGCATCGTCGCCTCCGGCGGCTCGACCGCGGTGCTCGTGCTCACGACGTTCGAGATCGACGAGTACGTCTTCGACGCGATGCGCGCGGGTGCGTCGGGCTTCGTCCTCAAGCGGGTCCCGCCGCCGGAGCTCATCGAGGCCGTCCGGGTGGTCGCCGCGGGGGAGTCGCTGCTGTTCCCCGCGTCGACGCGCAGCGTGATCGAGCGCTTCGCCGCGCGCGAGCCTGGGGTCACCCTTCCGGAGCTGACCGAGCGCGAGCAGGAGGTCCTGCGCGCGCTCGCGAGGGGAAGGTCCAACGGCGAGATCGCCGCCGAGATGTTCCTGGCCGTCGAGACCGTGAAGTCCCACGTCGCGTCGATCCTCACCAAGCTCGGCGTGCGGGACCGCACGCAGGCGGTGATCGCCGCGTACGAGAGCGGCTTCGTCGCGCCGGGCGAGACGCCGGGCTGAGGGGTCGCGCGAGCCGGCGGAGGAGCCGTGCGTGGTGCGACGGGAAGTCGCGGCGCCTCGGTGCGAAGAAGCCTCGATCGGAGGCGGGCGCCCGACTCGCGCCGCCTACCTCTTGCGAACCTTCGCACCTGCCGGACTAGGCTGGGCCCGTCGAACCCCACCGCCGTGCTTCGGCGTCCCCGACCGCAAAGGACCAACGATGGACCTGTACGAGTACCAGGCCCGTGATGTCTTCGAGAAGCACGGGGTCCCCGTGCTGCCGGGCATCGTGGCCACCACCCCTGCCGAGGCGCGCGCGGCAGCCGACGAGCTCGGCGGCACCGTCGTCGTGAAGGCCCAGGTGAAGACCGGTGGCCGCGGCAAGGCGGGAGGTGTGAAGGTCGTCCACTCGCCCGAGGAGGCCGAGGCCGCCGCCGAGGCGATCCTGGGGATGGACATCAAGGGGCACACGGTCCACCGCGTGATGATCGCCGCGGGTGCCCGCATCGCCCAGGAGTTCTACTTCTCCGTCCTCCTCGACCGTGCCGAGCGTCGCTACCTCGCGATGTGCTCATACGAGGGCGGCATGGAGATCGAGGAGCTCGCGGTCGAGCGCCCCGAGGCGCTCGCGAAGGTCGCCATCGACCCGATCGAGGGCATCGACAAGACCAAGGCGCTTGAGATCGTCGCTGCCGCGAGCTTCCCCGAGGAGCTGCGCACCAAGGTCGCCGACGTCATCGTCCGCCTGTGGCACGTCTACAAGAACGAGGACGCGACGCTCGTCGAGGTGAACCCCCTGGTCCTCACGGACGACGGCGAGGTCATCGCCCTCGACGGCAAGGTGTCGCTCGACGAGAACGCCGAGTTCCGCCACGAGGACCACGCCGCGCTCGAGGACAAGGCCGCCGCGGACCCCCTCGAGGCCAAGGCGAAGCACATGAACCTCAACTATGTGAAGCTCGACGGATCCGTGGGGATCATCGGCAACGGCGCGGGCCTCGTGATGTCGACGCTCGACGTGGTGGCATACGCGGGTGAGCAGTTCGGCGGCGTCAAGCCCGCGAACTTCCTCGACATCGGAGGTGGCGCCTCCGCCGAGGTGATGGCCAATGGCCTCGACGTCATCCTCCACGACCCGCAGGTGAAGAGCGTGTTCGTGAACGTCTTCGGCGGCATCACCTCGTGCGTGGCCGTCGCCGACGGCATCGTCGGCGCGCTCCAGACGCTCGGCGACGAGGCGACCAAGCCGCTCGTCGTCCGCCTGGACGGCAACGCCGTCGAGGAGGGGCGCGCGATCCTCGCGGCCGCCAACCACCCGCTCGTGACCATCGTCGAGACCATGGACGGCGCCGCGGCCAAGGCCGCCGAGCTGGCCGCCGCATAAGGAGAGACAGACATGGCGATCTTCCTCACCAAGGACTCCAAGGTCATCGTCCAGGGCATGACCGGCTCCGAGGGCATGAAGCACACCCAGCGCATGCTTGCCTCGGGCACGAACATCGTCGGCGGCGTCAACCCGCGCAAGGCGGGCGCCGAGGTCGAGTTCCCGGGTGACGTCACCGTCCCCGTGTTCGGCACGGTCGCCGAGGCGATGGCCGCCACCGGCGCCGACGTCTCCGTGCTCTTCGTGCCGCCCGCCTTCACCAAGTCGGCCGTCATGGAGGCCGTCGACGCGGGCATGCCCCTCGCGGTCATCATCACCGAGGGCGTGCCCGTCGCGGACACCGCCGAGTTCTTCACCTACGCTCAGTCCAAGGGCACGCGCCTCATCGGCCCCAACTGCCCCGGGCTCATCACGCCGGGAGAGTCGAACGTCGGCATCACGCCCGCGTCGATCACCGGTCCCGGCAAGATCGGCCTCGTCTCGAAGTCGGGCACTCTGACCTACCAGATGCTCTTCGAGCTGCGCGAGATCGGCTTCTCCACCGCGGTGGGCATCGGCGGCGACCCGATCGTCGGCACCACCCACATCGACTGCCTCGAGGCTTTCGAGAACGACCCCGACACCGCCGCGATCGTGATGATCGGCGAGATCGGCGGCGACGCCGAGGAGCGCGCGGCGGCGTACATCAAGGAGCACGTCTCCAAGCCGGTCGTCGGCTACGTCGCGGGCTTCGAGGCGCCCGAGGGCAAGACGATGGGCCACGCCGGCGCGATCGTGTCGGGCTCTGCCGGCACCGCGCAGGCCAAGAAGGAGGCCCTCGAGGCCGCCGGGGTCAAGGTCGGCAAGACGCCGTCCGAGACCGCCCAGCTCATGCGCGAGATCCTCGGCTAGCCCTTCTCGCACTCCGCAGCGGCCCGCTCCCCTCGGGGATGCGGGCCGTTCGCGCGAGCGCGTCCGCCAGGAACAGGAGCGCGTGGCGGTCCGGCCAACCGGGTCCCGCGCGGGCGACCATGGATGTCATGACTGCCTCCTCCGCCGGCTCCCGCGCGCCCCGTAGCCTCGCGGGCGACCTGCCGGGCTGGGCGAGCGGCCTGGTCACCGGCGCGATCGCCGCCGCAGTCTCCCTGCTGGTGGTGGTCGCGCCCACGCTCGCGGCGCTCGCGACCGCGCCCGCCGACGGGACCGACACCGACTGGGGTGCGGGGATCCTCGCGGCGATGCGGATCTGGCTCCTGGGCCTGGGAGTGCCCGCGGCCACCTCCCTCGGCACCTACTCCTTGGTCCCGCTCGGGCTGACCCTGCTGATCCTGGGGATCCTCGTCGCGACCGCGCAGCGGTTCCTGCTGCGCTCGTGGGATGCGGTCGGCCTCGCGATCGTGGCGTTCACGACGCTCGCCGGCTTCGTGGCCTCATTCGCATGGAGGGACGCCGACGACCCCTCCGCCCTGATCGTCCGCGCCGTTCTCGGCGCGCTCCTCGTGAGCGCGCCGGGCATCTTCGCGGGCCGGGTGCGCGCCTACGGGCTCACGATCGACGCGATCGACCTGGTCCCGCCGTCGGTGCGGACGGGAGTCCGCTCCGCGCTGTCGGGCCTCGCGCTGGTCGTCGTGCTCGCGGCGGGCGCGGGTGCGGTCGGCGCGATCCGCGGCGCCGCGACGATGGCGGAGACCGTGACGGCGCTCGACGCCGGCGCCGTCGGATCGACCGTGCTGGCGATCGCGCAGCTGGCCTATGTGCCCACCCTCGTCATCTGGATGATGGCGTGGGTCTCGGGGGTGGGCTTCGGCGTCGGTGACGGGAGCGTCTACGCGCCCGCGGCGATCGAGACCGGCGCGCTGCCGGAGGTCCCGCTGCTCGCCGCGCTGCCGCAGTCGTCGGGGGGCCTGCTGGTGTGGACGCCCGTCGTGCTCGTGGCGATGGGGGCGGCCGTGAGGATCGTGATGCGGCGCAGGATCCGCACCTGGCGCGAGGATCTCGTGGCGCTGGGCGCGTCAGCCGTGGTGACGCTCCTGGTCGCGGCAGGGACGATGCGGCTCGCGGCGGGCGCGGTCGGCTCGGGCCGGCTCGCAGAGGTCGGACCACCGGTGTGGGCCGCGGCAGGCGCGATCTCCGGGCTCCTGCTCGCGGGGCACGTGCTTGTCGGTGGTGTCGCGGCCGGGCTGGCAGGGTGGCGCCATCGGGGCGACGCGCCGTCCGAGCCGGTGGACCTGCCTCAGCCGGCGGTCGGCAGCTCGACGCCGTAGCGGCTCAGCAGATCCTCGTAGGCCTGGTCGAAGTCAGCCTGGCATGCGTCCTCCGCCGACGTCGTGATGGCCCGCGCGCGACACGAGTCGAGCTCGGTGAGCGGCTCGAAGAGGATCAGCATCCCCACCGCCGACATCCCTGAGAAGGCGCCGAGCACCACGCCGATCACGGCGTTGGCGCGCGCCCACGCCCCCAGGTCGGCAGACCCCTTCGCGACGAGGACCACGATTCCCACGATCGTCGTCACCGGGCCGAGCACGAGCGCGCCGAGCGTCCAGGGGAAGCCGAGCAGCAGGAGCATCGCGAGGCCGAGCACCAGGACGCCGAGCGCACGCGACCAGCGCAGGGCGGGGGTGAGGGGCGTCTGGGTGCGGGGATCGGGCTCGGGCACGGTGCTCCTTGGCTTCGGTAGGGATACCAGCATGCCGATAGGCTCGGGCCTGTGACAAACCGGATGCCTGTTCAGCGGATCGTCGTGCTCGTCTCCGGCACAGGCACGGTGATGCGAGCACTCCTCGAGGCGACTCTCGACGAGGCGTTCGGCGCCCGCGTGGTGGCCGTCGTATCGGATCGCGCGGACGCGGGAGGGCTCGCGATCGCCCGCGAAGCCGGCATCGCGACCGCCACCGTGAGCCCCTCCGACTTCCCCGATCGCGCCACGTGGGACGAGGCGCTCGCCCGCACCATCGGCTCGTTCGAGCCGGACCTCGTGGTCTGCGCGGGCTTCATGCGGCTGCTCGGCTCGCCCGTACTGGACCGCTGGCCGAACCGCATCGTCAACACCCATCCGGCGCTGCTGCCGTCGTATCCCGGCGCGCATGCGGTGCGGGACGCGCTCGCCGCGGGCGCCAAGGTCACGGGCTGCACCGTGATGCTCGTCGACGCAGGCGTGGATACGGGACCGATCCTGGCGCAGGCCGCGGTCGACGTGCGGGACAATGACAGCGAGGAGTCGCTGCACTCGCGGATCAAGGTGATCGAGCGGAGCCTGGTCGTCGACACGATCGGCCGGATGGTGCGCGACGGATGGACTCTCGAAGGTCGGGTCGCGAGACTCGGCTGCCTGGACGACAAGCCCAAGGAGGCATGATGACGGACCGCCAGGACGTGCGCAGGGCGCTCATCTCGGTGTACGACAAGACCGGGCTCGAGGAGCTCGCCACGGGGCTCGTCGCGGCGGGGGTCGAGATCGTCTCGACGGGCTCGACCGCGAAGCGCATCGCCGACGCGGGCATCGCCGTCACCCCGGTCGACCAGGTCACGGGCTTCCCCGAGTGCCTCGACGGACGCGTGAAGACGCTGCACCCGAGGATCCATGCAGGCATCCTCGCGGATCGCCGGCTCGAGGACCACCGCGCGCAGCTCGAGGACCTCGACATCGCGCCGTTCGACCTCGTCGTGGTCAACCTGTATCCCTTCGCCCAGACGGTGGCTGCGGGAGCGTCCCAGGACGACACGATCGAGCAGATCGACATCGGCGGCCCGTCGATGGTGCGCGCGGCCGCGAAGAACCACGCCTCCGTGGCGGTCGTCGTCGACCCCGCGGACTACGCCTCCGTGGCCGAGGGCGTCTCCGGGGGAGGCTTCACGCTCGCGCAGCGCCGCTCGCTCGCCGCCAAGGCGTTCCGTCACACGGCCGAGTACGACATCCACGTCGCCTCGTGGATGGGCAACGTCGTCGCGCCCGACGCGGACGATGCGGGCAACCCGGGCTGGATCGCCGCGTCGTTCGACCGCATCGGCTCGCTGCGCTACGGCGAGAACCCCCACCAGAGCGCGGCCGTCTACCGCGATCCGCTGGTCTCCGGCGGACTCGCGCAGGCCGAGCAGCTGCACGGCAAGGAGATGAGCTTCAACAACTACGTGGACGCGGACGCGGCGGTCCGCGCGGCGTATGACCACGAGCGCCCGACCGTCGCGGTCATCAAGCACGCGAACCCGTGCGGCATCGCGGTCGGCTCCGACATCGCCGAGGCGCACCGTCGTGCGCACGCGACCGACCCGGTGTCGGCGTTCGGCGGCGTGATCGCCGCCAACGACACGATCACTGCCGAGGCTGCGGGTCAGATCAAGGACATCTTCACCGAGGTCGTCGTCGCGCCCGCCTTCGAGCCCGAGGCCCTCGAGATCCTCTCCCAGAAGAAGAACATCCGCCTGCTCAAGCTCGCCCACGCCTCGCTGCCCCGCGAGTGGCGCCGCATCACCGGAGGCCTCCTCGTGCAGGCCACCGACCGCATCGACGCGCCCGGCGACGCCGCATCGTCCTGGGAGCAGGTGGCCGGCGGCACGGTGTCCGCCGAGGTGATGGCGGACCTCGAGTTCGCGTGGCGCGCGTGTCGCGCGGTGAAGTCCAACGCGATCCTGCTCGCCAAGGACGGCGCGGCCGTCGGCATCGGCATGGGCCAGGTCAACCGCGTCGACTCGTGCCGCCTCGCGGTCGAGCGCGCGGGCGAGGACAGGGTCCGCGGCTCGGTCGCGGCGTCCGACGCGTTCTTCCCGTTCGCCGACGGCCTCCAGGTGCTGCTCGATGCGGGTGTCACCGCCGTGGTCTCGCCGGGAGGCTCCGTGAGGGATGCCGAGGTGATCGAGGCCGCCAAGGCGGCCGGGATCGCGCTGTTCCACACCGGCACCCGGCACTTCTTCCACTGAGGCCGGGTCTCGGCATCGTGACGAGGCTGGAGGGCCGACGATGAGCTATCAGCAGCCGGACACGCCGCGAGTCGTCGCCGTGTCGACGCTCGCGGGTGTCGTCGGCGCGGTCGCGCTGTCCCTCGTGGCCGGCGCGCAGGTCGCCGTGCTCGTGATGGCCGGCGCGTGCTTCCTGGGCGCTGCGGCGCGCATCGCTCTGCCGGTCGGACGCTCGTTCGCCGTGCGGCGTCGCGCGATCGATGTGGGGATCCTGCTGGTCTTCGGAGCGGCGCTCGCGTTCCTGGGGCTCACGGCGCCGCTCTGAGCGCAGCCGTCCGTCGAGCCTGGACACGCGAGGGGCCGGCCGCCTTCATGGCGGCCGGCCCCTCGCGCATGCGCCGCGCTCAGTCCCTGAGCTCGGTCGTCTCGATGACCTCGACCCGCGTGAACGCCACGGCACTCCCCTCCATGGCGGCACCATCGAGCTCGTCCACCATGTCCGCGTAGGCGAGCAGGTCCTCCTTCGGGCCGAACGCCCGGAACAGCACGCCGGAGATCGCGGCGCCGATGAGCGGCGCCACCCAGAACAGCCAGACCTGCTGGATGGCCCACGACTCCGACCAGATGGCGGTGCCGGTCGCGCGTGCCGGGTTGAGCGCGCCGTTCGTGAAAGGGATCGCGATAAGAACGAGGAAGCCGACCGTCAGACCGATCGCGAAGGGCGCCACGATGGGGCCCGTCTCGTTCCTCACGGACGTCACCGACAGGACCACCGCGACGAGCAGCGCGGCGATCACGATCTCGATGATGCCGCCGGCCAGGACGCCGAACTCGGTGGGGGAGTGCTCGCCGTAGCCGTTGGACGCCGAGCCGATGACCTCGCGCGTCGTGCCCAGCGTGTCGTAGAGCGAGTTGGTCGAGATGAGCAGCGCGAAGAGCCCCGCCGACGCGGCCGCGCCGATCACCTGCGAGACCATGTACGGCGC
Organism: Demequina sp. NBRC 110054; assembly: GCF_002090115.1. NCBI lineage: Bacteria > Bacillati > Actinomycetota > Actinomycetes > Micrococcales > Demequinaceae > Demequina > Demequina sp. NBRC 110054. Next base: position 215,546 of record NZ_BBRK01000004.1, on the reverse strand, counting down.
GACGTCGCGGCCCGGGAGGCGGCCGGAGAGCCACACCCCGAACGTCACGGCGGGGTTGAGATGCGCGCCCGACACCCCTCCGAAGATCAGCGCGGCGATCATCACGCCGAGCGCGAATCCGAACGGCACCGCGATCGTGTCCCAGCCGAGCACGCCGGAGAACAGGGCCGCGCCGACGCCCATGAAGACGAGGATGAAGGTGCCGACCGCCTCGGCGGCCATGCGTGACACGAGTGAGGGTCCCTGAGGGTCCCGGGCGGCGGCCACGTTGCCGGGAGCATCGTCCACGGGAGGGGCCTCGGCAGGCGGGCTCATCCTCGCAGCGTCGCCGCCGGCGTCGTCGAACACCGGGCTGGTCTGCGGCTTGTCCATCTCAGGCTCGCTCATGTCGGGCACCCTTCACGGTTCATGCACGCGCGTCTGCGTGTCACTTTCGATCTTGGCAGGTCAGGGGCCGTGTCGCAGGGCGGACGCACCGCAACGCCGGGCCCACCCGGTGGGCTAGCCTTGGGGCATCGTTCCCGAGACTCACGTGAGGTAGAGCGCATGGCGAAGATCAAGGTCGAAGGCAAGGTCGTCGAGCTCGACGGCGACGAGATGACGCGGATCATCTGGCAGTTCATCAAGGACCGCCTGATCCACCCGTATCTGGACGTCGATCTCGAGTACTACGACCTCGGCATCGAGTCGCGCGACGCGACCGACGACCAGATCACGATCGACGCCGCGAACGCGATCAAGCAGCACGGCGTCGGCGTCAAGTGCGCGACGATCACGCCCGACGAGGCGCGCGTCGAGGAGTTCGGTCTCAAGCGCATGTATGTGTCGCCGAACGGCACGATCCGCAACATCCTGGGCGGCGTCGTCTTCCGCGAGCCGATCATCATCTCCAACATCCCGCGACTCGTGCCGGGCTGGACGAAGCCGATCATCATCGGCCGTCACGCGCACGGCGACCAGTACAAGGCGACCAATTTCAAGGTCCCCGGCGCGGGCACCGTGACCATCTCGTTCACGCCCGAGGACGGCTCGGATCCGATCGAGCACCAGGTCGTGAAGATGCCCGAGGGCGGCGGCGTCGCGATGGGCATGTACAACTTCAACAAGTCCATCGAGGACTTCGCGCGCGCCTCGTTCAGCTACGGCCTGCAGCGCAACTACCCGGTCTACATGTCCACCAAGAACACGATCCTCAAGGCCTACGACGGCGCGTTCAAGGACATCTTCGCCGACGTGTTCGAGAAGGAGTTCAAGGCGGACTTCGAGGCCGCGGGCCTCACGTACGAGCACCGCCTGATCGACGACATGGTCGCCGCCGCGATGAAGTGGGAGGGCGGCTACGTCTGGGCCTGCAAGAACTACGACGGCGACGTCCAGTCCGACACCGTCGCGCAGGGCTTCGGCTCGCTCGGCCTCATGACGTCGGTCCTCATGACGCCCGACGGCCAGACCGTCGAGGCGGAGGCCGCCCACGGCACCGTGACCCGCCACTTCCGTCAGCACCAGCAGGGCAAGCCGACGTCGACCAACCCGATCGCGTCGATCTTCGCGTGGACGGGCGGCCTCAAGCACCGCGGCAAGCTCGACGGCACCCCGGAGGTCACGGGCTTCGCGGAGACCCTCGAGGACGTCATCATCAAGTCCGTCGAGGGCGGCAGCATGACCAAGGACCTCGCGCTGCTGGTCGGTCCCGACCAGGAGTGGCAGACCACCGAGGAGTTCCTCGCGACGCTCGACGAGAACCTGGCGGCGCGCCTGGCGTAGGCTCTGCACCACAGTCATCACTCCATTCCCCGAGGAGTCACACCGCCGTGAATGCTGTTCCTGTCAATGTCACCGTCACCGGCGCCGCCGGTCAGATCGGCTACGCCCTCCTGTTCCGCATCGCGTCAGGGCAGATGCTCGGACCCGATGTGCCGGTCAGGCTGCGCATGCTCGAGATCCCGCAGGGGGTGAAGGCGGCCGAGGGCACAGCGATGGAGCTCGAGGACTGCGCCTTCCCTCTCCTCGCGGGGATCGACATCTTCGACGACCCGAAGGAGGCGTTCGACGGCGTCAACGTCGGGCTCCTCGTCGGTGCACGCCCGCGTGGTGCCGGCATGGAGCGCGGCGACCTGCTCGCGGCGAACGGTGGGATCTTCGGACCGCAGGGCGAGGCGATCAACGCCGGTGCGGCTGACGACGTGCGGATCCTCGTCGTGGGCAACCCCGCGAACACGAACGCGCTGATCGCGTCGGCGCACGCGCCCGACGTGCCGGCCGAGCGCTTCAACGCGATGATGCGCCTCGATCACAACCGGGCGCTCGCGCAGCTCGCGATGCGCACGTCGACGCCGGTGAGCGAGATCGAGCGGATGACCATCTGGGGCAACCACTCCGCCAAGCAGCACCCGGACATCACGCACGCCACGATCGGCGGGCGCCCGGCGCCCGAGGTCGTCGCGGACGATGCGTGGGTCAAGGACGACTTCGTGCCTACCGTCGCCAAGCGCGGCGCGGCGATCATCGAGGCGCGCGGCGCCTCGTCCGCGGCGTCCGCAGCGAACGCGGCCATCGCGCACCTCCACGACTGGGTCAATGGAACCCCCGAGGGTGACTGGACCTCCGTGGCCATACCGTCGGACGGCTCCTACGGCGTGCCCGAGGGCCTCGTCTCGTCGTTCCCCGCGGTGTCGAAGGGCGGCGCGTGGGAGATCGTCGAGGGCCTTGAGCTCGACGACTACACGCGCGCAGGCATCGACGTCTCGGTCGCCGAGCTCGTCGAGGAGCGGGACACCGTGCGCGAGCTGGGGCTGCTGCCGACCGCGAAGGTCTGACCCGCCACAGATCGATTCGAGGAGCCCCGGGCCGCATGGCCCGGGGCTTCTCTGCTTCTGCGCAAGGGCCCTGGCGCGTAGGGATGCCGCCGGTGGCCGCGTCGTCCCCGCCTCGCCCTTGCCCATCCGGACTCTCGTGCGTCCTGGAATCGCACCTGGGCCGAAGATCGGGCGTATTCCGGGCGCCATGCGATTCCAGGACGCATGGACGATGCGGGGCCGGGGCCGGGGCCGGGGCCGGGGCCGGGGCCAGGGCCGCAGGGACGATGCCAGGGGGCGGTGGCGTCGGGACCCGAGCGGCCGTCGCACACGCCATCGGGAGAGCATCACGGAACGGTAACGGTTCACCGATTCGTCACTCAGGGGTCTTGCGCGATGTTCGTTAGTAACCTTTACTAACAAACATGACCACGGCGGACATCACCCCCACGGGGGCCTCGACGCGCAGCGAGCGTCGCACTGCTCTCGCGTCCACCGTGCGCCCCGGATCGCGGGTCCGCCCCGAGCATGCGCGTCGTCACAACCGCGCGCTCGTCCTTCAGGCGCTCTACCGCGCCGAGGGCCTCAGCCGCGCGGACGTCGCCCGAGAGGTGGGCCTCACCAGGGTCACCATCTCCGACCTCGTCGCCGACCTGATCACCGAGGACCTGGTGGTCGAGCTGGGCGTCCGCGCCGACTCGCGCCCCGGCAAGCCCGCCACGCTGCTCGACATCAACCGCGCCGGGTTCGCGATCCTCGCGCTCGACCTGTCGAAGGACGCGCTCTTCCGCGGCGTGATCACGGACCTTGACGGCACGGTCCTGCACCGCGAGGAGCTCGACGTCGCGGGCCTTGCGGGCGAGGCCGCCATCGAGGCGGCGGGTCAGGTGCTCGACGCCCTCGTCGCCGCGGCCCAGGCGCCCGTGCTCGGCGTCGGCGTCGGCTCGCCCGGCATCGTCTCCGCCGACGGCACCGTGCTCCGCGCGCCCAACCTCGGCTGGGAGGACGTGCCGCTGCAGATGATCCTCGCGGACCGCTCGGGTCTGCCGGTGCAGGTCGCGAACGACGCCAACACCGCCGCACTCGCCGAGCGCACCTTCGGGGGAGCGGGCGAGGACATGATGCTCGTCCGCGTCGGTCGAGGCGTCGGCGCCGGCATCGTGCTCGGCGGCATGCTCATCCGCGGCGCGGCCTCGGGCTCGGGTGAGATCGGCCACGTCGTCGTCGGCACGGACGGCGGTGAGCGCTGCGCCTGCGGCAAGGACGGCTGCCTCGAGACGTGGCTCGCGATCCCGCGCCTCACCGAACGCCTCGACGCCGCGGCGGACGACGCCGCGCGCGCCGCCATCCTGGTCGAGGCGGGGGAACGCCTCGGCATCTCACTCGCGCCCGTCGTGGGCGCGCTCGACTTGGGGGAGGTCGTGCTGAGCGGCCCCCTCGATGTGCTGGACGGACCGCTGCTCGACAGCACCGTGCACACGCTCCGCAACCGCACGATGGCCAGTGTCCACGGCCACCTGTCGGTGCGGATGACCGCCCTGGGGCGCGACATCGTCGTCCTCGGCGCGGCCGTCATGGTCCTCACGGGCCAGCTGGGGGTCTCATGATCTCCGGCGCCAAGGGTCGCAGCCGACGGGGCTGCGTACGGAACCAACAGAAGGAACAGGCAATGAAGAAGACCACGCTCTCCGCGGCCGCGTTCGTGGCCGCCGGAGCCATCGCCCTCACGGGCTGCTCGTCGTCCGAGGGATCCGACGCGTCGGAGTCGGCGTCGTCCGAGGCGACCGAGGCTGCGCCTGTCGCGGAGGACATCACGCTGTGGCTGGCCGGCACCGACACCCCTGACACGCTCATCGACTACCTCAAGACCACCTACACCGAGGAGAACGGCGGCGAGCTGACCGTCGAGCAGATCGGCTGGGGCGACCTGATCTCGTCGCTGACCACGGCGCTGCCGGACTCGGAGAACACGCCCGACGTGTTCGAGGTCGGCAACACCCAGGCCGCGACCTTCACCACGGTCGGTGCGTTCGCCGACCTGACGGACTCGTACGACGCCCTCGGCGGCGACTCGCTCCTCCCGGGCTTCGTCGAGGCCGGCTCGATCGGTGACTCGGTCTACGCCCTGCCCTACTACTTCGGCTCGCGTGCCGTGTTCTACCGCAAGGACATCTACGAGGCAGCCGGCGTCGAGGTGCCGACCACCCTCGCGGAGTACACCGAGGTGAACGCGACGATGCTCGACGAGGGCCTCGGCGGCGCTTACCTGGCGGGCCGCGACTGGCGCTCCGGCATCTCGTGGATCTTCGCCAACGGCGGCGAGATCGCCACCTACGACGGCTCCTCCTGGACCGCGTCGCTGTCCTCGGCCGAGTCGGTCGCGGGCATGGAGCAGTGGCAGGAGCTCTTCGAGACCGCGAACGTCGCGCAGTCCACGGACGACGACACGACCACCTACTCGGCGATCAACGACGAGTTCCTCTCCGGCACCCCCGCCTCGTCCACCATGGCGCCCTCTTGGGCGACCTGGACGCTCGGTGACTACGACGAGGAGACCGAGGGCTACGTCTGGAACCCCGAGACCTTCGGCGTCTACGCCCTGCCGGGCGTCGACGGCGGCACCGCTCCAGTGTTCGCGGGCGGCTCGAACATCGGCATCTCGGCCGCGTCGACGCACCAGGACGGCGCGATGGACCTGATGGAGATCATCTTCTCCGACGACTACCAGACGATGCTGGCGGAGAACGGCATGGGCCCGGCGAACCTCGACTTCGCCGACATCTACGCCGAGAACAGCTACTTCGAGGGCGTCAACGCGATCGCGCTCGAGGCCGCGTCCAACGCGAAGCTCACCCCCGCCGCCGCAGGCTGGGCGAGCATCGAGGAGGCCGGGATCATGGAGGACTACTTCCAGGCGGTCGCCGAGGGTGGCGACGTCGCGACCCTGGCCGCTGAGGCGGACGCCAAGATCAACGAGCTCATCAACGGCTAGCAGCAACCCCCGCCGGTCGGTCCGGCGCCCGTGCCCCCACGCGCGCCGGACCGACCCCGGGACCACTCCCGAGAGGCAGTCGTGACCATGACTTCCCCCGCGCCGGCCCCCGACTCGATCGGCACGGAGCCCGCGCCCCACGAGACTTCCGCACCCACCCGCTCGCGTCGCCGCCGACGCTCGAGCCTTCCCCACTGGCTCATCGTCCCCGCCGTCCTGACCCTGCTGGTCGGACTCGGCTACCCGGTGACCTGGCAGATCATCAACTCCTTCAAGGAGTACGGCCTGGCGCAGCAGTTCGGCCAGCCCGCCACCTTCATCGGCCTGCAGAACTATGTGACCCTGCTGACCGACTCGGTCTTCTGGACCATCGCGATCCGGTCCGTCGCCTTCATGGCGCTCACCGCGCTGATCACCATGGTGATCGGCATCCTGCTCGCCCTGCTGATGAAGGCGATCCCGACCTGGTCCCGCATCGTCCTGCAGGTCGCGATGCTGCTCGCGTGGTCGATGCCGATCGTCGCGCAGATGACGGTCGCCAACTGGCTGATCGACGACCGCAACGGCGTGGTCAACTACGTCCTGTCCAAGATTCCCGGCGTCGACATGGTCGGCCACAACTGGCTCGTCGAGCCGCTCAGCTTCTTCGCGGTCGCGATGACCATCATCGTGTGGGCGTCCGTGCCCTTCGTCGCGTTCTCCGTCTACGCAGGCCTCACGCAGGTGTCCGAGGAGGTCCTCGAGGCCGCGCAGCTCGATGGCGCGAACGGCTTCCAGACGCTGCGCATGATCATCATGCCGATCATCCGTCCCGTCCTCGTGATCCTGCTGCTCCTGCAGCTGATCTGGGACCTCAGGGTGTTCGCGCAGATTCAGCTGCTGCAGGACTTCGGAGCCGCCGGCGAGCGGTACGACCTGCTCGGCACGTACATCTACGGGCTCGGCATCGGCCAGAGCCAGTTCGGCATGGCGTCCGCCGCGGCCATGGTCGTGATGGTGCTGACCATCGCGATCAGCTGGGGCTACGTGCGCAGCATGCTCAAGGAGGACGAGGAGTCATGACCCGCACCATGCTTCGCGGCGGCGGCGCCGCTCTCGCGGTCCTGCTCGCGGCCATCTGGGCCTTCCCGGTCTACTGGATGATCAACACGTCCTTCCAGACCCCTGGCTCCATCAACCGGCTCACCCCGACGTTCTTCCCCACGAACGCGACGTTCGGCAACTACTCCGCGGTGCTCGCCGACAACAGCTTCCTCGCGGGACTCGGGATGTCGGTGACGATCACGGCGCTCGTGCTCGTCGTGTGCGTCGCGTTCGCCACGCTCGCGTCGTTCGCGATCGCGCGCTTCCGCTTCCGCAGCCGCAAGACGTTCGTGCTGGCGATCATCATCGTCCAGATGCTTCCGGCCGAGGCGATGTTCATCGCGCAGTACAAGATGCTGTCCTCCGCGAACCTGCTGAACTCGGTGCTCGGCGTGTCCGTCATCTACCTCGCGATGGTCGTGCCCTTCACCACCTGGATGCTGCGCGGCTTCGTCGCCGGCGTGCCGGTGGACCTCGAGGAGGCGGCGATGATCGACGGCTGCACGAGGATGGGCGCGTTCCGCCGCGTCACGTTCCCGCTGCTCGCGCCGGGCCTCGTCGCGTCCGGGGTGTTCGCGTTCGTGCAGGTGTGGAACGAGTTCGCGCTCGCGTCGATCATCCTGACCGAGAACGAGAAGGCGACGCTGCCGCTGTGGCTGCGCGACTTCGCGCAGACGTCGAACCTGGGCGTCACCGAGTGGGGTCAGGTGATGGCCGGCTCGGTGCTGGTCGCGATCCCGGTGATCGTGTTCTTCATGGTGGTCCAGGGTCGCATGGCGCAGGGCCTCGTCGGCGGGGCGGTGAAGGGGTGAACGCCCTCACCGTGCTGCTGCCGGGCTTCGAGGGGCCCGAGCTGCCGGCCTGGCTCGCACAGCGGCTCCGAGACGGCCTGGGCGGGGTGTGCCTGTTCGGCACCAACGTCCACTCGCCTGAGCAGCTGCGCGCGCTGTGCGCGGCGATCCACGAGGCGAACCCGCACGCGATCATCGCGATCGACGAGGAGGGCGGCGACGTGTCGCGCCTCTACCAGTCGGAGGGGTCGCCGTTCCCCGGCAACGCGGTCCTCGGGCGCCTGGACGATGCGGCGCTCACCGAGCGCGTCGGCGCGCAGGTCGGGTGGGAGCTCAGGGCGGCGGGGGTCGACCTCACGATGGCCCCGGACGTGGACGTGAACTCCAATCCGCTCAACCCGGTGATCGGTGTGCGCAGCTTCGGCTCGGACCCGACCGAGGTCGGCGCCCACGGCGCCGCCTGGATCCGCGGCGTCCAGTCGACGGGGGTCGCGGCGTGCGCCAAGCACTTCCCCGGCCACGGCGACACCGCGCAGGACAGTCATGTGTCGCTGCCGACCGTCACCGCGGACGCCCCCACGGTGCGCGCCCGCGAGCTGGCGCCCTTCGTCGCCGCGATCGAGGCGGGCACCGACACGCTCATGTCCTCGCACATCCTCGTGCCCGCGCTCGACCCCGAGGCTCCGGCGACGTTCAGCCGCCCGATCCTGCGCGGACTGCTGCGGGACGAGCTCGGCTTCGACGGCGTCGTCGTCTCCGACGCGCTCGACATGGCGGGCGCGAGCGGCGGCAGGGGAGTGCCGGCGGCCGCGGTGCTCGCGGTCGACGGCGGCTGCGATCTGCTCTGCCTCGGCACACGGAACACCGACCAGGAGATCGAGGAGATCGTCGCGGCGATCGATGCGGCGCTCGCTTCCGGCTCCCTGGCCGCCGAGGACCTCGCGACGGCCGCGGACCGGGTACGTGCGATCGGCGCGCGCCTCGCAGCCGCGCGCTCCTCGTTCGCCGTGCCCGACGACCTGATCGCAGGCGAGGTGCCGGGGCTCGACGCCGCGCGCGCTGCCGCCGCGGTCGGTCGTTCGGAGGCGGCGTTCGACCTGCTCGCGGGTGGCCGCGAGCTCGCGTGGATCCGGCTCGACCCCGCCGCGAACATCGCGGTCGGCGCGAGCCCGTGGGGGCCCTTCGCCGTCGGCGTCGAGCCGCTTGCGACGCTCGGACCCGAGGACGATGCGCGGGCCGCGATCGCCGCGGTCCCCCCGGGGGTGCTCGCGGTGGTGGTCGGCAAGGACAACCACCGTCACGCGTTCGCGCGTGAGGCGATCGACGCGTTCCGCGCCGCTGGCCCGACCCTCGCGGTCGACATGGGTTGGGCGGACCCCGACGCGGGCTATGCGGACGTGTCGACGGCGGGGGCCTCGCGCCTCATGGGCGCCGCGCTGCTCGAGGCGGTGGCCCGATGAGCCTCCACCTCGGCATCGACATCGGCGGCACCAAGTCCGACGCAGTGCTCGTCGACCAGGACGGCCGCGTGCTGCATCGTCACGTGCTGCCGTCGGGGCAGGGTGACGACGAGGTCGTCGCCCAGGCGCTCGCCGCGATCAGCCTGGTGTGCGCCGACGCTGGCATCGCCGTCACGGAGGCGGACTCCGTGGGCGTCGGCATCCCTGGGTCGGTCCTGGACGGTGTGGTGAGCCACGCGCAGAACCTGGGGATCACGCGCCTGGATCTCGCGGGCGCGCTCGCGGACGCCTGGGGCGTGCGGCCCGTGGTCGACAACGACGTGAACGCCGGAGCGGTGGGCGCGTGGGTTGCGGCCGACGGCGGCCTGCGGTCAGTCGCGTATCTCAACCTCGGCACGGGTCTCGCGGCGGGCCTGGTGCTGGACGGCAAAGTGTGGCGCGGCGCCCGCGGGGCTGCCGGCGAGATCGGCCACGTGTCGATCGACCCCCATGGACCTCTCGGGCCCGACTCTCTCCCTGGCGGGCTCGAGACCTACGCCTCGGGCAGCGGCATCGCGCTTCAGGCCGGCGGCGCTCCCGCCGCGCAGGTGCTCTCCGCGGCCGACTCCGACGAGCGCGCCGCCGCGATCCGCGAGGGCCTGTTCTACGGAGTCGCCTCGGCGGTGCGCCTGCTCGTCCTGACCCTGGACGTGGAGGAGGTGCTGCTGGGCGGCGGCCTCACCCGCATGGGCGAGCCCCTGCTCGAGGGCGCCAGGCGCGTCATCCGTGGGTGGGAGCGCCAGAGCTCGTTCCTCGCCTCGGTGGACCTGACCGCACGCGTGCGCGTGCTCGACCCCGACATCCCGGTCGCCGCCGTCGGCGCGGCCATGAGAGGAGCTGGACGTGGCTGAGGTCATCCTCGTCGACAGCAAGGAGGCGGCGGGAGAGCTCGTCGCCGATCACATCGGCGGCCTCGTCGACGCGAATCCTGAGACGGTGCTGGGCGTCGCGACGGGCTCCACGCCGCTGCCCGTGTACGAGGCGCTCGGCGCGCGCGCGGACGCCGGGCTCGACTTCTCTCGCGTGAGCGCCTACGCGCTCGACGAGTACGTCGGCCTGCCCGTGGAGCACCCCGAGAGCTATCGCTCCGTCATCACGAAGGAGTTCCAGGACCGGGTGGGTGCGGATCCGTCGCGCGTCCACGTGCCCGACGGCTCGCTCGACGGGATCCAGACGGCGGGGGAGCGCTACGAGTCGCTCCTCGCGGCCTCGGGCGGCGTCGACCTTCAGTTGCTCGGGCTCGGCACCACCGGGCACATCGGCTTCAACGAGCCGGGCTCGTCCTTCGGCTCGCTCACCCGCGTGAAGACGCTCACCGAGCAGACCCGCGTCGACAACGCGCGCTTCTTCGACTCGCTCGACGAGGTGCCGATCCACTGCGTGACGCAGGGGCTCGGCACGATCCTGCGCGCCAGGCATCTGGTGCTGCTCGCCTTCGGCGAGGGCAAGGCCGAGGCGCTCGCGGCCTCGGTCGAGGGCGCCGTGTCGTCGTCCATGCCGGGATCCGCGATCCAGCTCCACCCCCATGTCACAGTGCTGGTCGACGAGGCCGCCGCCTCGCAGCTCAAGAACCTCGACTACTACCGGTGGGCCACCGCGCACAAGCCGGACTGGCAGGGGATCTGAGCGTCCGGGCGGACCGTCCCCTCCGCCCGCGCCGCGCGTTCTACGATCGCTGAAGGGACACACATGCGACTGATCGACATCCACAGCCACGGCGGCGGCGGGCACGCGTTCGGCGAGTCCGTCGAGGGAACTCTTGCCGCCCTCAAGGCGCACCAGGCGACGGGCACCTCCCAGATGGTGGCCTCGCTCGTGACCGAGCCGCTCGACGCGATGGTCGAGCGAGTCGCCGTGGTCCGCGAGGCGATGGCGCAGGACCCCGATCTGCTGGGCATCCACCTCGAGGGGCCGTTCCTCGCGCCGTCGCGCAAGGGCGCGCATCCGCCGCACGCGCTGATCGAACCGACGCCAGACGCGGTGTCGCGGCTGCTCGACGCGGCCGAGGGGACGATCCGTCAGATCACCATGGCCCCCGAGCTTCCGGGCGCGCTCGCGGCGATCGAGCGATTCGCTTCGGAAGATGTGGTGGTCGCCGTGGGTCACACCGAGTGCACGGCCGCGCAGGCGAAGGCCGCCTTCGACGCAGGCGCCCGGCTGATCACCCACGCGTACAACGCGATGCCGCCGATCTCCGGGCGTGCGCCGGGCCCGCTCGGCGCCGCGCTCGCCGACGAGCGCGTCTTCATCGAGGTGATCGCGGATGGCTTCCACGTCGCGCCCGAGTCGATCGCGCTGCTGTTCGCCGCGGCGCCCGGGCGCGTCGTCCTGATGACCGACGCCATGGCGGCCGCAGCATCGTCCGAGGGCACCTACATGCTCGGCGAGCTCGAGGTCACCGTGGCCGACGGGAAGGCGCTGCTCACGGGCACCGACACGCTCGCGGGCTCGACGCTCGTGCTCTCGCACGCCCTCGAGGTCTGCGAGCAGATGGGCCTCCCGCGCGAGGCGGTCGTCGAGGCGGCCACCGTCACCCCGTTGCGCGCGCTCGAGGCGTGCGGCTGGAGCGCCCCGGCCTGATCCCGGCCCCAGCATCGTCCATTCTCGCCATGCACTCCGCACGGATCTGAGGCCGACACCCCGTCGACACGCCGACACGAGCGGCGACACGCCGGCGTGTCGCGCGCGATTCCGTGCGGAGTGCATGGATGCAGGGCGCTGACGACGCCCAGGACGGGCGGCAGGGACGATGCCCCGGCTGGGTCCTACTTGAAGACGATGGTCCGGTGGCCGTCCAGCAGGACGCGGTGCTCCGCGTGCCAGCGGACTGCGCGGGCGAGCGCGCGGCGCTCCACGTCGGCGCCCGTCGCCGTGAGGGACTCGGGCGTGTACGAGTGGTCCACGCGCTCGATGTCCTGCTCGATGATCGGGCCCTCGTCGAGGTCCGCGGTGACGTAGTGCGCGGTCGCGCCGATCAGCTTGACGCCGCGGTCGTGCGCCTGGAAGTAGGGGCGGGCGCCCTTGAAGCTCGGCAGGAACGAGTGGTGGATGTTGATCGCGCGTCCCTTGAGGGCGGCGCACATCTCCGGCGACAGGATCTGCATGTAGCGAGCGAGCACCACGAGCTCGGCGTCGAGCTCGTCCACGAGGCTCAGGACGGCCGCCTCGGCCTCGGGCTTGGTGTCCGCGGTGACGGGGATGTGGTGGAACGGTTTGCCGTAGAACTCGGCGAGAGACTGCAGCGTCGGGTGGTTGCCCACGACGGCGACGATGTCCACGGGGAGCGTGCCCGCGCGCTCGCGCACGAGCAGGTCGTTCACGCAGTGCGAGGCTTTCGAGACCATGACGATCGTCCGCATCCGGCGACCCGCGACGTCCAGGCGCCACGTCATCTCGAAGCGCTCGCCGAGCACCGCGAACTCCGCGCGCAGGTCGTCCTGGACGGCGGGGACCTCGAACTCGACGCGCATGAAGAACAGGCCGGTGTCGGCGTCCCCGAACTGCTGCGACTCGGTGATGTTGCCGCCGTGCGAAGCGAGCACTCCCGAGACCGCGTGGACGATGCCGGGGCGGTCGGGGCAGGACAGGCTCAGCACGTAGCGGTTCATCTCGAGGGCGTCACTCATGCTCCCAGCGTAGTGAACCTGGGTGCCGCCTCCGAACCGGGACTCCCGGGGTGGTGGCGGGGCCTTGTGACCTGTCACCATAGGGCTATGAGCGAGGATGCAGAGGTCAGGATCGACCAGGTCGACGCGGGCCACGCCGGCGAGGTGCTCACGTTGCGCCGCGCGGCGTTCGTCGTGGAGGCGCAGCTGTACAACGACGCGCACATCCCGGCGCTGACCCAGACCCTCGAGGAGCTCATCGAGGACATGGAGTCGGGCTCGACCGTGACGCTCGGCGCGTGGATCGGCCCGCGCATGGTCGGCACGATCCGCGTCGGCATCGAGGGCACCAAGGCGACCATCGGCCGGCTCGCGGTGGCCCCCGACCTCCAGGGCCAGGGAATCGGCGCGCAGCTCGTGTTCGCGGTGCTCGGATACCTCCCGGAGAACACGTCCGAGGTGTGGGCCTTCACCGGTCAGAACTCCAAGCACAACATCGCGCTGTACAACAAGGCCGGCTACGAGCACCAGTTCGACCAGGTGTCGGGCGACCTCACGTACGCCTACCTGCGCAAGATCCTCGAGTCCGGCGCGATCGTGGATGACTCCGCCGTGGACTGATGTCCTGGTACGAGGAGGTCTTCGTCGACACGGGGCGGGCACCCGCCCTGTGGCTGATGATCGCCTTCGTGCTCACGTTCGCGCTCACCCGCTGGGTCACGCGACGCATCCGCGCCGGCGAGCTCGAGGCGGCGAACGCCCCGCGCACGGACGATGCGACGGCCGGGGACGACGCGCAAGGTGGCCTGATCTCCAACATCCACCTGGGCGGGGTCCACGTCCACCATCAGGTCTGGGGCATCGTCCTGGTGCTCGTGACGGGGCTGATCGAGTTCCGGTACTCGCCCGAGTCGCCGTGGGTGGAGATCCTCGCGGCGCTGTTCGGCGCGGGGGCCGCGCTCGCGCTCGACGAGTTCGCGCTGTGGCTGCATCTCGAGGACGTCTACTGGTCCGCTGAGGGGCGCAAGTCGATCGACGCGGTGATGGTCGCCGCCGTGATCGGCGCCGCGATGCTCATGCAGGTCAACGTCTTCGGCCTCGAGGAGCAGACGACGGAGTCGGCGTGGGCCGTCGCGATCGTCCTCGCCTTCCACTTCGCGTGGGTCATGGTCGCGGTCCTCAAGGGCAAGCTCAAGGTCGGGCTCGTCGGCATCGTCGTGCCGTTCGTCGCGCTCGTCGCCGCGATCCGCCTGGCCAAGCCCACGTCGTTCTGGGCGCGTCGCCGCTACGACGAGAAGAAGATGGCACGCGCCCGCCACCGGTTCTCCGACCAGTATCAGCGGCGGTGGGACCGGATCCGGGACAGCATCGGGGGCGAGCACGGGACGCGGCTCCAGCATGCGCTGGACCGCATCGTCCAGGACGAGATCCAGAAGGCCACCGTGGACGAGGCCCCGCCGGAGACCATGCCACGTGGACCCTCGGCGGCCCCGTGACGTAGGGGCAAGCCGTTGCTAAACTGACCACCGTCGTGACTGGCGCAGTGGGTCACCACGAGGGAGCGACACGTTTCTCAGACTGATGGTCGTACGCCTGGGCCAAGGTCACCGGACAATCCCGGCGGCCCCCGGCCGCCTTCAGAGAGGAAAGCCATGAGCACCGACTCCAGCGCCACCGCAGCGGTGATGAACGCCACGCTGCAGGACTTCGACCCCGAGATCGCCCAGGTCCTCGACCGCGAGCTCGGCCGCCAGCAGACCTACCTCGAGATGATCGCGTCGGAGAACTTCGTTCCCCGCTCGGTCCTCCAGGCCCAGGGCTCCGTGCTGACGAACAAGTACGCCGAGGGCTACCCCGGTCGCCGCTACTACGGCGGCTGCGAGGAGGTCGACGTCGCGGAGAACATCGCGATCGACCGCGCCAAGAGCCTCTTCGGCGCCGAGTACGCGAACGTGCAGCCCCACTCGGGCGCGACGGCCAACGCGGCCGTCCTCCACGCGCTCGCGAAGCCGGGCGACCGCATCATGGGCCTCTCGCTCGCGCACGGCGGTCACCTGACCCACGGCATGAAGCTCAACTTCTCCGGCAAGCTCTACGAGGTCTCCGCATACGGCGTGGACGACGCGACGCACCTCGTGGACATGGACAAGGTGCGCGAGCAGGCGCTCGCCGACCGTCCCGACGTCATCATCGCCGGCTGGTCCGCCTACCCCCGTCACCTCGACTTCGCCGCATTCCGCGCGATCGCCGACGAGGTCGGCGCGAAGTTGTGGACCGACATGGCGCACTTCGCGGGTCTGGTCGCGTCCGGCCTGCACCCGAGCCCGGTGCCGCACTCCGACGTGGTCTCCACGACCATCCACAAGACCATCGGCGGTCCCCGCTCGGGCATGATCCTGTCGCGCGACATCGAGGCCTACGGCAAGAAGCTCAACTCCGCGGTGTTCCCCGGCCAGCAGGGTGGACCGCTCATGCACGTCGTCGCCGCGAAGGCCGTGGCCCTCAAGGCCGCCGCGGGCGCCGAGTTCAAGGAGCGCAACGAGCGTGTGCTCGAGGGCGCGCGCATCCTCGCCGAGCGTCTCGTCGCGCCGGACGCCATCGAGGCCGGCGTCAACGTCGTCTCGGGCGGCACGGACGTTCACCTCGTGCTGGTCGACCTGCGCAACTCGCCCATGAACGGCCAGGAGGCCGAGGACCTGCTGCACTCGGTCGGGATCACCGTCAACCGCAACGCGGTGCCGAACGACCCCCGCCCGCCGATGGTCACCTCGGGTCTGCGCATCGGTACGCCTGCGCTCGCGAGCCGCGGCTTCGGCGCCGAGGAGTTCACCGAGGTCGCCGAGGTCGTCGCGACCGCGCTCAAGGGCGGCGCCGATGTCGAGGCGCTGCGTGCGCGCGTCGCGAAGCTCGCGGCCGACTTCCCGCTCTACGAGGGCCTCCAGCAGTAATGGCGGCGGAGACTGCGCCGCAGCGGCTCGACGGCAAGTCCACCGCTGCGGCGATCAAGTCCGAGCTCGCGGACCGCGTCGCGGTGCTCGCCTCCCACGGCGTCAAGCCCGGCCTCGGTACGCTGCTCGTCGGCGACGACCCGGGCTCGACCTGGTACGTCAACGGCAAGCACGCGGACTGTGCCGAGGTGGGCATCGCGTCGATCCGGGAGGACCTTCCCGGCGACGCGAGCCAGGCGGACATCGAGGCCGCAGTGGACCGCCTCAACGCGGACCCGGCGTGCACGGGCTTCATCGTGCAGCTGCCGCTCCCGAAGGGCGTGGACACGAACGCGATCCTCGAGCGAATCGACGCGGACAAGGACGCCGACGGGCTGCACCCGACCAACCTCGGTCGCCTGGTGCTGCGCGTGGCCGAGGACGTGACGTCGTCCCTGCCGTGCACGCCCAAGGGCATCATCGAGCTGCTCGAGCGCCACGGGATCTCCTTGAACGGCAAGGAGGTCGTCGTCATCGGCCGCGGCACCACGGTCGGCCGCTCCATCGGACTGCTGCTGACCCGTAAGGCCGTGAACGCGACCGTGACGCTGTGCCACACCGGGACGAAGGATCTGGCCGCCCACACCCGTCGCGCCGACGTGATCGTCGCCGCCGCGGGCGTGCCCGGCATCGTCTCGGGCGACATGGTCAAGGACGGCGTCGTGCTCGTCGACGTCGGCGTCAGCCGCGTGACGGACCCCGAGACCGGCAAGAGCCGCGTCGCGGGCGACATCTCGGCCGACGCCGTCGCCAGGTCCGCCTGGTACTCGCCCAACCCGGGAGGGGTGGGCCCGATGACGCGCGCGATGCTGCTCGCGAACGTCGTCGAGACCGCGGAGCGCGCGGCCCTCGGCTGACGTTCACCCGAGAGGGACGATGCGGCGGCGGACTTCGCCGCAACACGACCACGAGGCCCCGCTCGCCTGGCGCGAGCGGGGCCTCGCCGTCAGTGATGGCAGGTACCCTCGTGGCCATGAGAATCGCTTCCGTCAACGTCAACGGCGTCCGCGCCGCCGCGCGCAAGGGCATGCACGAGTGGCTCGACCCGTCGGGCTGCGACGTGGTCTGCCTCCAGGAGGTGCGCGCGCCTCTCGAGACGACCGCCGAGCTCGTGGGCGAGGGCTGGCACGTGGTTGAGGACCCGTGCCTCATCAAGGGCCGCGCCGGAGTCGCGATCCTCAGCCGCGAGCCGCTCACCGACGTTCTGGTCGGCGCCGACGCGCTCGGCGACGGCATGGACGAGCCCGTGCACACCGGCCGCTGGATCGAGGGCACCGCCGCCTCTCCGGCCGGGCCGGTGCGCGTCGTGTCCGTCTACATGCACTCGGGCACCGTCGGCACGCCGAAGATGGACCAGAAGTACGCGATGCTCGACGCCATGACCGCGCGTCTCGAGACCCTGCTCGCCGAGCACGAGCGCGTCGTCGTCATGGGCGACATCAACATCGCCCACTCCGAGAACGACATCAAGAACTGGAAGGGCAACCTCAAGTCAGCGGGCTTCCTTCCCGAGGAGCGGGCCTACCTGGACCGCTGGTTCGAGGCCGGATGGGTCGACGTCCACCGCACGCTCGAGGGTCCCAAGCCCGGCCCCTACACGTGGTGGTCGCAGCGCGGTCAGGCCTTCGACAACGACGCCGGCTGGCGGATCGACTACCAGCTCGCCTCGCGCGTCCTCGCCGACGCCGCTACCGACGTGCACGTGGCGCGCCAGGCCTCGTGGGACGCGCGCTGGACGGATCACGCGCCTCTCGTCGTCGACTACGCGCTGTAGGGCTTCCCCTCGGGGCTCGGCGCGGCGGGTCAGACCCAGAGGAAGCGCGGCTCGGAGCGGCCCGCGTCCGCGAACGCCTGGGCGACATGCTGCGCCGCGAGTCGCGCCTGCGCCTTGCGTACGAGCGCGACGACCGCGCCGCCGTAGCCGGCGCCGCTCACGCGCGCGCCGAGAGCGCCGGCCTTGAACGCCGCCTCGACCGCGTAGTCGAGCGTCGGGTCCGAGGCCTCGTAATCGAGCTCGAGGGACGCGTGCGAGCGGTAGATCGCCTTGCCGATCGCCACGAATCGCTCGTGGGCGGGACCGGTGCCGCTGAGCTCGTCGACGACGAGCCGCACGCGCTCGATCTCCGCGGTGACGTGGCGCGCGCGGCGGCGCAGCACCGGATCGGAGACACCCTCGACCCTGCGCGCGGCGAGGGGGGCGTCGGCGACCTCGCGCAGCGTCTGCGAGCCGAGCGCGGCCGCGGCAGCGGCGACCTCGGCGCGCCGGGTGCGGAACAGCTGCTGCACGTCGCCGCGCGGCACGCCGGTGTCGATGACCAGCAGTCCGAGCCCGTAGTCGCGGAAGTACATGGGGTACGGCTGTGCGCCCGTCGGGTGCTGGGCGAAGTCGAGCAGCAGCGCGTGCTCGTGGTCGCAGCGCAGGATCGTGTGCGGGTCGAGCGCGCCGCACAGCGTGCCTACCGCGAGGTTCTCCGCGTCGAGGCATGCGTCCGCGAGCTCGGCGTGGCCCTCGTCGCCGTCGAGCGCGAGTCGCCAGAGGTCGTTCGCCGCAAGCGCGGTCGCGGCGAGGATCGAGGCGGACGAGCCCAGGCCGGCTCGCGAGGGCAGGCAGGAGACGTACGCGAGGTCCATGCCGGGGCCGTCGTAGCCGCGCTCCTGCATCGCCCACAGGAGTCCGATGACGTACTGTGGCCAGCCCTTCACCTCGCGCGGATCGTCGTCGAGCGTGCCCTCCCACATCGCACCGGGGCCCTCGAGCGACCCGCCCTGATCGGAGACGACTCGCACTCGCCGGTCCTCCCGGGGGGACGCGGCGACGTACACCGCGTGCGGCGTGACGGTCGGGAGTGCGAGGCCCTCGGAGTAATCGGTGTGCTCCCCGATGACGGTTACGCGGCCGGGGGCCCTCCACGTGGAGGGCTGCTCGGCGCCGAACGTCTCTCTCAGCAGGGCTGATGCGCGCTTCGACCCTTCCGCGGGCGTCCACGCCTCGACCCAGGTGGGGGCGGAGTCGGCTGCGACGTTCACCCTGCCCATCATGCCAGCGATACCCGCGTCCATCCAGGCGTGAGAGCATGAGTTATCAGGCTTTCTGATCGAACGGAGCAGTCATGTCAGCCGCATCTGATCCTGTCCAGTCGGGCGAGGCGAGTGTCGAGACGGACGAGAACCCGACCGTTCCCCCGGGCGCGCCGCGGTCGATCCTGGACCGGTGGCGACAGAACCGCATGGGCGCCTTGGCGGCCGGCCTCATCGTCGCCGTGGCCGTCGGGCTGCTGCTGTCCGTGCTCGTGCCGAGCGATCCGAACCTGCTGGCCTACGTGCTGCTCGGCCTCCTGGTCACCGCCGCGGTCGGCGCGACGGTCAGGTACCTCAGCCCCGAGCGGGGTCTCCTCGACCAGGCGGCCGCATTCGTCGCGGCCGCTCTCGGTGTGCACCTCATGATCGTGACCGGGGCCGTGAACTCGGCCGGATCCGGGCTGCTGGAGGATGTGCTCGGGGTCTCCGGGCCCGGTTTCGACGATGCGCTCATGGCCGCGCTCGGGCTTCCGATGGTGTCCACGGGCGTGCTGCTGAGCGGCGTCGTGGCCGCGATCATCGTCGGCTGGGGCCCGCGGGAGCTCGACGAGCCCCGCCCGTCCCGACCCGCGGGGTACTAGGCAGGCGGGACGGGGAGTCGCGACTAATCCCGCTAGTCGAAATTCCACCCGGTGGCGTTGGCGCAGTCGTGCCGCGCCCTAGGGTGATGCCATGATCGCCTCCTGGTCGCGCCGATGGGTCGGTATCGACACGCGCGCCCAGGCGTCCGCGATAGCTCCCGCATGGCGAAGCGCGGCGCGCTGGTTCGTTCTGATGGCGCTCGGGTGCCTCGTGGTGTTGGGCATCGGTCTCGACGATGGTCGGGGAAAGTTGTACGTACAAGGCCTGTTGCTGGGCTTCCTTGGCTTCCCCTTGCTCACGGGGTTTGCCATCAGCTTCGCGGCACGATCCCGAGTCGTCTCAGGGCGAGCGCCTCAGGTTCTCGTCTACCTTGGGAATCGATTCGTAGTGTTTCTGCAATGGGTGTTCGTCGTGCCGCGCGTGCACGTCCTACGCACTGACGGGCCACATGCAGTTTCCGTTGAGCGCCCGCTCGCGGTCGGCGAGCCCCACTGGACGATACGACTCGGGGAGAAGGCGCGCCTGCGCGGAACCATCGGCAGTGACGCCGTATCCGCCGAAGAGAGACGCAACTTCGATGCCGATATTGAGCGGATCAACGATTGGCTAAGACCGGGAGTCGAAGCCGAGATCGCTCCGTAGGAATCGGAACTGCCGCGAAGCCGGCCTGAGTCGGCCCGCTTCTAGCGCGAGACGGGCGTGACGCCGAGCGAGCGACCGGCGAGGCCGCGTCGTCGGCTTGCGAGCCTGGTCGCCACGCCGCGCAGCGCGACGGCGGCGGGGGAGTCGGGGTCGGAGATCACGATCGGCGTGCCGTCGTCGCCCGCCTGGCGCGCGGCGATGTCGAGGGGGATCTGACCCAGGACCGGCACGTCGGTGCCGAGCGTGGCCGACAGGTTGGAGGCCACGCGTTCGCCGCCGCCCTCGCCGAAGACGTGCAGGCGCGTGCCGTCCGGCTGGTCGAGCCACGCCATGTTCTCGATCACGCCGACGACGGACTGCGAAGTCTGCGTCGCGATCGACCCTGCACGCTCCGCGACCTCGGCCGCGGCCGACTGGGGCGTGGTCACGACGACGATCTCCGCGTGCGGCAGGAACTGCGCGATGGAGATCGCGATGTCGCCGGTCCCGGGCGGGAGGTCCAGGAGGAGGACGTCGAGGTCCCCCCAGAAGACGTCCGCGAGGAACTGCTCGATCGCTCGGTGCAGCATCGGTCCGCGCCACACTACCGGCTGGCCCGCAGGCACGAACATGCCGATGCTGACGGCCTTCACCTCGTGCGCGATCGGGGGCAGCAGCATGTCGTCCAGGCGCGTGGGCTGGCCCTCGACGCCGAGCATGCCTGGGATTGAGAAGCCGAAGATGTCGGCGTCGAGCACGCCCACCTTGAGCCCGTCGGCGGCCATCGCCGCGGCGAGGTTGGCGGTGACGGTCGACTTGCCGACGCCGCCCTTGCCCGACGCGATGGCGTAGACGCGAGTCATCGATCCGGGCTCGTTGAACGGGATGACGGGCTCCGGCTTGCCGCCGCGCAGCTGCGTCTTAAGGCTGTCGCGCTGCTCCTCGGACATGACGCCGAGCTCGACGCGCACGTCGGTGACGCCCTCGACCGAGCGCGCCGCGGTCTCGACGTCCTCGGTGATGCGGCCCTTCATGGGGCAGCCGGCGACCGTGAGGTCGATGCCGATCACGGCGAGGCCCGCATCGTCCAGGTCGATCGATCTGACCATGCCGATCTCGGTGATCGGGCGGCGGATCTCTGGGTCGATGACCTTCGACAGGGCGGTTTCGAGCGCGGGGACTGCAGACATGGCCTCCATCGTAGGCGTTGTGCAGGGGTCCAGGTCGCGGCCGCAGGGCCCCTCCTCCCCGGGAAGGATCGCGCCTGATGAGGGCGTCATCCCGGGGGCCGATCGACGCGCGAGGAAATCATCCCCGGGGCCGTATCGGGGTGATTCGGCACTCGGGTACTTTTCTTTCAGGCGGAGGGCACGGGGCTCCTCCGGTGGGGGAAAGTGAGGGGCGACATGGTCACCACCTATCTCGTCATCGGCTTCGTGGGGCTCGCGATCGCGCTGCTGTCGCTGATCATCGGCGACCTGTTCGACGTGGCGCTCGACTTCGTGCCCGACGGTGCGCTGTCATCCACGTCGATCGCGGGCACGCTCGCGGGTTTCGGATTCCTGGGGGCCGCGGCACTCGGGCTGTGGCCCGACGCGGCCGCCTGGGTCTCGATCGTGATCGGCGCCGTCGGCGCCGTGCTCGGCTGGGGCCTCGCCTGGACGACGGTGCACGTCGCGAGGCGTCAGGAGCAGCCCGCCGGTGCCGCGAGCCTCGACCAGCTCGTCGGCTCCACTGCGGTCGTGGTCGAGGCGCCGCGCGAGGCCGGCATGGCAGGCACGGTCGCCGTCACCTTCCTGGGTTCGGGCAAGCGCATGCACTTCCGCGCCCAGGAGGACTTCCGCGAGGGCGACAAGGTCGTCATCGACGCGGTCATCTCCACCACCCAGGTCACCATCTCCCGGCTCACCGACTGAGCCGGTCACACAGAAAGGCAGCTCATGCCAAGCATCACACTCATCGCGATCGTGGGGGGCGTCGTCGCGGCGCTGGCGGTCGTGGGTGCCATCGTGTCCCGCTACAAGGTCTCCGACCCTGACGAGGCGCTGATCATCTCGGGCTCCAAGTCCAAGGAGGCCGACGGCGGCTCGGTCCCGTCTCGCGTGGTCCTCGGGGGAGGCGGCGTCTTCGTCTGGCCGTTCGTCCAGAAGTCCACGTCGATGTCGCTCGAGACCCGTCAGATCGCGTGGACGGTGCGCGAGTCGCCGTCCAGCCAGAACATCCTCGTGAACCTCGAGGGCGTCGCCAACGTCAAGGTCGGCGGCGACGAGCGCGCCGTCCGCGATGCCGCTGAGCGCTTCAACGTGAACCCGAAGAACATCGAGGACTTCGTCACGCAGAACATCGAGGGTGACATGCGCGCGATCGTCGGCACCATGACGGTCGAGGAGATCAACTCCGACCGCGAGACGCTCAAGGACCGCGTGCTGCGCGTCACAGGCGAGGCCTGTGCCGAGTGGGGCCTCGTGCTCGAGGGTCTCAACATCCAGTCGGTGACGACGCCGTCCGGCTACATCAACGACCTGGGCCGTATCGAGGCCGCAGCTGTGCGACGCAACGCCGAGATCGCCGAGGCGAACACCCAGCGCGAGTCCGAGGAGGCGAAGGCGAAGGCCCAGCAGGCCATCGCGGACGCCAACCGCGAGCTCACGCTCCGTGTGGCCGAGATCAAGCAGGACACCGACACGGCCGAGGCCAAGGCGAACTCGGCGGGACCGATCGCGGCGGCCGAGCAGCAGGTGCTCGTGTTCGAGCAGGAGCGCATCGCGGAGCAGAAGCGCGCCGAGGTGACCGAGATGCGGCTCGCGTCCGAGGTCAGCAAGCCCGCCGATGCCCGTGCGTACGCCACGCGCGTCGAGGCGGACGCGATGGCGGCCGCGAGGGTCGCGAAGGCCGAGGCGGATGCCAAGGCCGAGCGCCTCGAGGGTGAGTCCGAGGCGGCGGCGAACCAGGCCCGCGGTAACGCGGACGCCGCGGTCGCGCAGCGTCGCGGTGAGGCGGACGCCGCCGTCACCAAGGCGCGCGGTCTGGCCGAGGCTGAGGCGGAGGCCGCCAAGGGTGACGCCGACGGTTCGGCGATCAAGGCCCGTGGTGAGGCGGAGGCCGGTGTCATCAAGGCGCGTGGTCTGGCCGAGGCGGCCGGCGTCGACGCCAAGAAGCAGGCCTACGAGAACTACCCGCAGGCCGGCCTCATCGACCTCACGCTCGAGGGCCTGCCCTCGGTGGTCAGGGAGTCTGCGAAGCCGATCGGCGACATCGACTCGCTCACCGTCGTCTCGACGGACGGCGCGAGCAAGGTCACGCAGATGAGCACCGATGCGCTGTCCCAGGGCATCGCGACCATCAAGGCGCTCACCGGCGTCGACCTCGCCGACGTGCTTCAGAAGGTCGCGGCAGGAGCCGGGACCTCGGAGGACGAGGTGCCGATGGGCGACTTCGGTGCCGCCCGTGCCGCCCTGGCGAAGGCCGAGGGCGACAAGAAGTAGCCGTATCCAGGCCCGGAGGGGCCGTCCGCGGGGGACCGGAGCGATCCGGTGCGGGCGGCCCCTCCGTCATGCCCGGGACGATGCGGTGGCCGGGACGATGCAGGGGGAGGGGTCGATGCGCGGGCCGCGGCCCGCGCTCAGCGCCGCTTCTTGCGGGGCCTGTCCTCGTCGCCGGCGTCGTCCTCGTCCTCCTCGCGCAGCTCCTCCAGGAGTGCGCGCAGCTCGGAGCGGACGAAGTCGCGCGTCGCGGTCTCGTTGATCGCCTGGCGCAGGGCCGCGACCTCGCGGGCCAGGAACTCGGTGTCGGCGAGCGAGCGCTCGGCGCGCTGGCGGTCCTGCTCGGCGGCCACGCGGTCGCGGTCGTCCTGCCGGTTCTGCGCGAGCAGGATCAGGGGCGCGGCATACGAGGCCTGAAGCGACAGCATGAGCGTCAGCAGCGTGTAGCCGAACTCCGCGGAGTCGAAGCGGAGATCCTCGGGACCCCAGGTGTTCCACCCGAGCCATGCCGCGCAGAACACCGTGAGGTAGAAGATGAAGCGGGGCGTTCCGAGGAACCGCGCGATGCCCTCGGAGATCTGGCCCGCACGATCGGGGCTCGACGACGGGCGGGACTTCCGCCAGAACAGCCCCCGCTCGTCGCCCTTGGGCTTGTCGAGGCGGAAGTCAGCCATGGGCGGCCTCCGTGTCCTCGTCGTCGTCGAGGTGGTCGCGCCAGTCGCTCGGGAGCAGGTGGTCGAGCACGTCGTCGATCGAGACGGCGCCGAGGAGCCGCTTCTCGGAGCTCACCACGGGCAGCGCGAGGATGTCGTACGCGGCCATGCGCCGCGCCACCTCGGGCAGTCGGTCGTACGGGTCGAGGGGCGCGATCGCAGGGTCCACGTAGGTGCCGATCGCATCGTGTGGCGGCTCGCGCAGAAGGCGCTGGATGTGCACCAGGCCGATGAAGCGTCCCGTCGGCGTCTCGTTCGGCGGGCGCACCACGAACACCATCGAGGCGAGCGCGGGCGGGAGCTCCTGGCGGCGCACCGCGGCGAGGCACGCCGCGACGCTCGTCTCCGGGCCCACGATGACCGGCTCGGTGGTCATGAGGCCACCGGCGGTGTCGTCCTCGTAGCCCAGCAGCTGCTCGACGTTCTTGGCGTCCTCGGGCTCCATGAGCTCGAGCAGCGCCGCGGCCTGGGTCTCGGGAAGGTCGCCGAGGAGGTCGGCCGCGTCGTCGGGCTCCATCGCCTCGAGGACGTCCGCGGCGCGCTCGGAGCGCAGCGTCGAGAGGAGCGTGATCTGGTCCTCCTCGGGCATCTCCTCGAAGACGTCCGCGAGCCGCTCGTCGTCGAGCGCCGCGGCGATCTCGGCGGCGCGCGCGGGCGACATCTCCATGAGGGCCGCGGCGAGGTCGGCGGGCTTGTGGTCCTCGAACGACTCGATGACGAGCGCCGCGCCCTGGTTCTTGTCCTTCGTCGACAGCCCCGTCACCTGGTCGACGTCCACCACGAGGGCCTCGCCCCGGCGCGAGATGCCGAGAACGCCCTTGCGGCGCTCGGCGCGGCGCACGTAGAGCTTCGTCACGTGCCAGGTGCGCGTGCGGTCGGGCTCGATTGCGAGGTCCTCGATCAGCGCGGTGCCGCCGTCGGACTTGAGGCGCACGCTGCGCTCGAACAGCTCGGCGAGCGCGAGGGTCTCCGCCTGCCGCGCCTGGAAGCGGCGCAGGTTGATGACGCCGGTGCAGATGACCTGGCCGGGGGAGATCGAGGTGACGCGGGTCAGCGGCATGAACACGCGACGGCGACCCGGGACCTCGACCACCAGGCCCACCGCGGTGGGAGCACCGCCGCTGCGGCGCACGAGCAGCACGACGTCGCGGACGCGACCCACGGCGTCGCCCAACGGGTCGAACACGGTGGTGCCGGCCAGTCTCGCGACGTAGACGCGCTCGGACCCGTTGCTCATGGTCCTACAGTAGCCGCGCGACGGGCGCGCGAGGGTGCTTCCCGCCGCCCGTCGCGTCGGCCCTAGGCGTGCCGGACCGCGCTCCAGGCCCGCAGGATGGCCTGCGCGGAGGCCTCGACATCGTCCCTGGTGGTGGCCGCATCGGAGACCGACAGCCGCATCGCGTGAATGCCATGCCATGTGGTCGACCCGGCCCACATGGTGCCGTCCTCCTGCACGCGTGAGAGGACCGTGGCGGTCGTCGACGCGTCCGGCTCGGCGCCGGGCTCGACCCCGAAGGCGACCAGCGCCTGGTTGAGGACCACGGGGGCGAGCAGGCGGACCCCCTCCGCCTCAAGCAGCGTCGCGAAGTGCCGTGCGAGGTCGCATGGGTCGTCGACGAGTGTGGCGATCCCGTCCCGTCCTCGCGCGGACAGCGCGGCCCACGCCTCCACGCCGCGAGCGCGTTGGGACATCTGGATCCCCTGGCGCATCGGGGCGCGCCCCTCGTCGCTCGGGAGGTAGGCCCCGTCCGAGCTCATCGCGCGCTGCAGCGCCTCCCGGTCGCGGACGATCGTGAGCGCGCTGTCGTACGGAACGTTGAGCCACTTGTGGGCGTCGACGGCCCACGAGTCGGCGCGCTCGACGCCCGCGACCAGCCCCTTTCGCCGAGGGGAGGCCGCGGCCCACAGGCCGAAGGCGCCGTCGACGTGGACCCACGCGCCGCTCGCGCCTACGCGCGCCATGATCGCGTCGAACGGGTCCGAGGCGCCCGTGTTGACGTTGCCTGCCTGCAGCACGACGAGCGTGCGATCGTCGAGGTCGGCAGGGAAGGCCTCGGCGTCGATCGCGCCGGTCGCGTCGGTCGGGACCACCTCGAAGGAGTCGGAACCGAAGCCCGCGAGTCGCAGCGCCTTGAGCGCCGAGGAGTGTGCCTCGGCTCCGACGACGATCCGCAGCCCCGGCGCGCCGGCCAGGCCTTGTGTCGCGACATCCCAGCCTGAGCGGCGCAGCAGCGCGTCGCGCGCGGTGAGAAGCGCCGTGAGGTTCGCGATCGTCGCTCCCGCGCAGAAGCTGGCCGTGGCGTTCTGGGGCAGGCCGAGCAGGTCGACGATCCAGTCGGCAGCCACCTCGTCGAGCGCGGCGGCCGCGGGCGACATCACGGGTAGCGCGGCGTTCTGATCCCAGGCGCCCGCGAGGACGGCCGCCCCGGAGGCGGCGGGCTCGACGCCTCCGTTCACGAAGCCGAAGTAGCGGCCCTGGTGCTGCACGACCGTCGCGGGAGATCCGACGGTGTCGAGCTCCCGGAGGACCTCCATCGGAGTCCGCGAGTCGTCCTGCAGCGGCCTGCGGAAGGAGTCGAGTGCGGCCACCGCGTCAGCGTGGGGGAACACCCTGCGCAGGCGCGCGCCTGCCACGTAGGTGCCGGCCCGGCGGGCCGACTCGGTGAGCATGGCGATGCGCTCGCGGTTCCTGGCGAGCGACGTCGGGTGCGTGGCGATGCGGTCGAGGGTGTCCATGGGTACGAGCGTGACGCGACTGGCACTTGATCGAAAGAGCCAGAAGGCTTCCGTGTGGCACTTGATGCGTGGTGCCAATATCCGGCACGATGGCTCCATGCTCACCGCCGCCCAACAGCTGACCGCCGTGCTCGATCACTGGCAGTCGGGTCGCGGCCCGCTGTACCAGCAGCTGGCCGACGCGATCGTCGCCCTCGCCGAGTCCGGCTCGCTCGAGCACGGCACGCGCCTGCCCTCGGAGCGCGCGCTCGCGACCGAGCTCCACCTGTCCCGCAACACGGTGACGGCGGCATATCAGCAGCTGCGCGAGTCGGGCTGGCTCGAGGTCAAGCCCGGCGCCGCCCCGCGTCTGGGCTCGCTGTCGCGCGGCGTCATGGCGCTGTCCGCCCAGGACCGCTTCAGCAAGATCCTCACCGGCCGGTACGAGCCGCTCGTGGCCTTCAACACCGCCTCGCCGCCGCCCGCGCCGATCGTCACGGACGCGCTGTCGGACCTGCCGGCCTTCATCGGCGGCAGTCCCGCGGTCGGAAACGGCTACGCGGCGCTCGGCGACCGCGACCTCGTGCTCGCCGTGACCGATCACCTGCGCGTGCAGGGCGTCCCCGCGCGTCCCGACGAGGTCGTGATCACGTCGGGCGCGCAGCAGGCCGTGTGGCTCGTCGTGACGATGCTCGGCGGCCCCGCGAAGCCCGTCGCACTCGAGTCGATCACCTATCCGGGTGTGTTCGATGCCGTCCACGCCGCGGGCACCCGCCCCCTCGCCCTGCCGATGCGGGACGAGGGCCTCGATGCGACCGCGGCGGCGAAGCTGCTGCGCGCGAGCCGCCCCGACCTCGCGTACCTCACCACGTTCCACAACCCGACCGGCACCGCGATGAGCGACGAGTCCGCCCTCGAGGTCCTCCACGCGGCGGAGGCGGTCGGCACCACCGTGATCGACGACCGCACGATCGGCGACCTCGCGCTCGACGGCCGGCCTCGCCGCCCGCTCGCCTCGTACGGGTCCGGCGCCTCCGTCATCACCGTCGGCGGGATGTCCAAGGTGTTCTGGGGTGGTCTGCGCATCGGCTGGCTTCACACCAACGCCACGCTTGCGGCGCAGCTCCGCCACCGTCGTGCCGCGATGGACCTCGGCTCCCCGGCGATGTTCCAGCGGATCGCGGCGCGCCTGCTCAAGGAGCACTACGAGGAGACCCTCGAGTGGCGGATCGGCGAGCTGAGGGCCTCCCTCGACGCGACCCGCGGCGCGGTCGCGGAGCACGGGCTCGACTGGTCGTGGCAGGAGCCCGACGGCGGGCCGTCGCTGTGGGTCGAGCTCGGAGAGGGCAGCGCCGATCGCTTCGCCGAGAGGTCCGATGCGGCGGGCGCCCCCGTCGCGCCCGGCTCGGCCTTCGAGGTGATCCCGGGGGCCGCCGCCGGTCACTTCCGGCTGCCGTTCTACCTTCCGCCGGAGCAGATGCGGCTGGGCATCAAGATGCTCGCCGAGCGCGCGGCCTGACGCGCGCCGACGCGCTTCGATGTGCGCGTGCCCGGACGCTTTCTGACACGTCGCTTTCGGTTACCTCGGCGCGTCGGGGCCTACACGCCGTGTTCGCGATCCACGACGTGTCAGAAGGTGTCCGCATCGGGCGAAGCCCAGCCCTCGCATCGTCCCTGGTGGACTCCTAGGCTGGAGACGACCAGGAGGCGACGATGCTGCTGTTCTACATCGACGAATGCGGTGACACGGCGGCGCGCGCGCCGCGCCATTCCTCGCACGGCACCCCGAGCGACCTGTTCGTGCTCGCCGCGGTGGGCATCCACGACTCGTCGCGCGAGGTGCTCGCGCGGGAGCTGATCGGGATCAAGCGGCGGTACTTCCCGGCGAGCGTCGGGGCCGAGGACTGGGGACGCTCGGAGATCAAGGGAAGGTTCCTCACCCACTCGGCGCGCCTGCACGGGCATGAGCGCGTGCGGTTCCTGCCCGAGGGGTGGCGTGAGGCCGACGATCCCGTGGTCATGGATCGGATGCTCATCGACCTGGCGCAGGTGTTCGCGAAGTTCAAGCCGCTCATCTTCACCGCCGTCATCGACAAGGTGGCGCTGCGCCAGTCCGGCGAGGACATCGACCCCCTCGCCGTCGCGTACACGCGCCTGTACGAGCGGGTCGCGCTCGTCCTCGATCAGGTGAACAAGGGCGAGGGAGCGCTCTTCGTCGCCGATCAGCAGGACGAGCACGAGGCCTACTTCAAGTCGGGCGCGATGTACGCGGCCCGCGCCGAGCTCGAGAAGAAGGAGCGGAACCGGCCCCGGTTCGAGCCGGTGCTCGACAAGCCGCTGTGGATCGACTCGCACTACAGCACGCTCGATCGCGAGATCATCCAGCTCGCGGACATCGTGGCCTACTCGGTCAACGAGTGGTACGGCCGCGGCGAGCCACCTACGGAGCGCCAGTACCTGTGGCGCGCGATCGCCCCGTGCTTCGCGGCGCACTGGAAGGCGCAGAAGTCGCATGGCTCGGGGATCATGGTCTACCCCGAGCTCGAGGTGTACCCACGGATCGAGCCGCTTCCGCTGCCCTGAGTGCCGCGTGCGTCCAGGGTGGCGCTGGCCATGCGACCATCGGAGGACCGGCGCGACACTCTGGGGCGTTGCCGGCGAGACGAGGGAGAAGCGCGTGGCGATCGAGGGCCTCGAGTGCGAGGAGCGGACCGAGCCCGTCGCGCGTGCGGTCGCGGCGCTCGCAGGGCGCTCGATCAGCGTGCTCACCGGTGCGGGCCTGTCGACGGACTCAGGGATTCCCGACTATCGCGGACCGCAATCGCGCCGCCGCACCCCCATGACCGCTCAGGACTTCGTGGGCGATGAGGACAAGCGGCGTCGCTACTGGGTCGGTTCGCACCTGGGCTGGAAGACCTTCGCGGGCACGCGCCCCAATGCCGGGCACGCGGCGCTCGCGGCCCTCGAGCGGGTAGGCGTGGTGAATGGCCTCGTGACGCAGAACGTGGACGGTCTCCATCTGCGCGCTGGCTCGCGCCGGGTCGTCGAGCTGCACGGCGATATGCGCGGGGTCACGTGCCTCGACTGCGGTGCGCGGACCTCCCGCGAGGAGGTCGCCGCACGCATCGCTCAGGACAACCCTGTCCTGGCCGTCCCGGAGGCGATCGAGCTCGGCCCCGACGGGGACGTGCTGCCCAGCACCTGGGACGGCGTGAAGGTGCCCGCGTGCACGGTATGCGGCGGGGTGCTCAAGCCCGACGTGGTGTTCTTCGGAGAGCTCGTCCCTCGGGAGCGGACTCAGGAGGCCGAGCGGATCGTGGACGAGTCCGGCGCGCTGCTTGTCGCCGGGTCGTCCCTCGCGGTCAACTCGGGAGTGCGTCTCGTGGAGCGCGCCTCCCGACGCGGCATGCCGATCGTCATCATCAATCGCGGTCCCACCAAGGGGGACCGGCGCGCGGACGTCAAGATTGACGCCGGCACGAGCGAGACGCTCGCGTCCCTTGCGGCTGCCCTGGCGCCGACCCCGTCGGTCTGATCTCTCCTACGCCGTCGAGACGGCCGCGCCCGTGAGCCTCACCGACTCCACGCGCGCGTCGGCGTCGAGCGCCGCATGCACCGTGATGATCTCGTCGGCGCGGGCCTCCTCGGCGAAGGCCTCGAGCGCGCCTCGCACCTCCTCGGGGGTGCCCGCGGCCGAGCGGGACATCATCGCCGCGATCTGCTGGCCCTGCGCCGAGCGCAGGAAGTCCTCGATCTCGGAGTCCGTGTACGCGGGGGCGGCCGGGCCGCGCTTGACCAGGCGACGCACGCGCTCGCGGCGGGCGGCGGCGAACATCTCGCGCGCCTCGTCGCCGTCGGACGCGGCGATCACGTTGAAGCCTGCGATCACGTACGGCTCAGGGTGGTCCTCCGACGGCCGGTACGAGTCGCGGTAGACCGACACCGCCTGATGCAGCGCTTGAGGCGCGAAGTGCGAGGCGAACGCGTAGGGCAGACCGAGGGCTGCAGCGAGGTGCGCGCCGAACAGCGACGAGCCGAGGATGTACAGCGGCACGCGCGTTCCCGCGCCGGGCGTGGCGCGGATCCCATCCTGGCGCTGCTCGCCGGCGAGCAGGCCTCGCAACTCCTCGACATCGTCGGAGAAGCGGTCCGCGGCGGCGGGATCGGAGCGCAGTGCCCGGTAGATGGCGCGGTCGCCGCCCGGCGCGCGGCCGAGTCCCAGGTCGATGCGCCCCGGGTGCAGCTCGGCGAGCGTGCCGAACTGCTCGGCGACGGTCAGCGGCGAGTGGTGGGGGAGCATCACCCCGCCCGAGCCCAGCCGGATCGTCTTCGTGTGCGCCGCGACGTGCGCCACGAGCACGGCCGGGGCCGATGACGCGATCGAGTCCATTCCGTGATGCTCCGCATACCAGACGCGCGCGTAGCAGGTCTCCTCGGCGGCGCGTGCCAGCTCGACGGAGTGAGCGAGCGAGTCGCGCGCCGTCCCGTGGGGCGGGATGGCGGCCAGGTCGAGCAGGGACAGCTTCACGGGCATGGGTGGCCTCTCGGTCGGGGATCCGAGGAGGCAACGTTTCGCGGGGTGCGAATAGTCCCGGGACGATGCGGCGCGGTTGGGGAGGCCTCCTGGTCCGGGAAGACGCGGTCCGGCGTGCTCAGTCCCGCGGTGCCCTGATCCTCAAGGTCACCAGGTGGATGGCCGCGGCGAGCACGAAGGCCCCGGCGAACAGGCCGAGCGCGACCCACGGGCTGTTCATGAGCGTCGGGTCGAGCAGCATGACCGCGGCGAGGACGAGCATCGTCACGCCCGCGAACAGCTTGAGCAGCTCTCCGTGCCTGTCCTGGAACTTGGTCGCGCGCATCGTGACGATCGCAATTGCGAAGACCGCGAGCTCGTCGAGCAGGAACGGGATCATGTACGCGACGAACAGCCCGACGGTCTCGATCGGCCCCACGTCGTTGGCCTGCAGCAGCCCGGTCCACAGCAGTGGGAAGCCGGCGGTGCACGGCGTCTCGAGCAGGCTCACCCCGACCGCGAGGACGATCGTCGCGCCGAGGGCCGGCAGCAGCGCCTCGTGAGACGCGGCCGCGCGCATCCGCTTGTAGATCCCCGGCTTCGCCGAGTCGGAGATCGTGAACGACAGCCCCTGCTTGAAGGCGAAGTAGTCCTTGACGCTCACGATGCCGAAGATGCCCGCCACGAGGGCCACGAGCACCTGGATCCACCCCATCCAGCCCACGACCGTGAGCACCGAGTAGAAGGCGGCCATGTACAGCGCGTACATGAGCGC
Source organism: Demequina sp. NBRC 110054 (assembly GCF_002090115.1). Taxonomy (NCBI): domain Bacteria; kingdom Bacillati; phylum Actinomycetota; class Actinomycetes; order Micrococcales; family Demequinaceae; genus Demequina; species Demequina sp. NBRC 110054. The sequence continues at coordinate 183,315 of NZ_BBRK01000004.1, read as the reverse complement.
GGTCACCGCGAGGAAGGTGCTGCCGATCGCGATCACGCGGCGCCTGCTGCCGGTGCGCAGGACGATCGCGAGCAGCACCGAGATCACCCACAGCGAGCACGGGTTGACGCCGTCGACGAAGCCGATGATGAGCGTGGAGACGAGGAGGCTCTGCTCGTCGAGGTCCACCTCTCCCGCAAGGGGGACGTCGATGACGTTGTCCCCGCTCGCGGAAGCGTCGGGGTCGTCGACCAGCGCGCCGCCGTCGTCGAGCGCGGGCGCGAGCGCTGCGGCGAGGGTGTCCTCCATCGGATCCGACCAGCCGGCCCACGTCTCATCGCCGATGATCGTGAGCGGCACTCCCGTGATCTCGATCCCGTACGCCGCGGCGGTGTCGATCATGAGCGCCTGGTTGTCTGCGTCGTACCAGACCTCGTACTTCTGGACGACGATCTCGGGGTGGGCGGCCTGGTACTCCGCGAGCCATTCCTTCTCGGCGGCGCAGTGGGGGCAGCCGTCGCCCCAGAACAGCACGAGGTCGGCGTCGGCGGGCAGCCCGGCCTCCTGGGCCGCCTCCGTTCCTCCGGTGAGTCCCGCGTCGTCCGCGAGCGCGGGCGACGGCACGAACGCCAGGAGGAGGAGCGTGAGCGCCAATGTCGCAAGCCACCGCGCAGTCGTCGTGGGTCGGCGCGGAGTGGTGTGCTGCAGGTGGGACATGAGGCTCCTGGTGAGGTGAGGGGCTGGTCGGACCCCGCCTCCCATTGTTTTAGACAGGTGCACAGAAGGCTGGGACCGTGGTCCCTTGGCGTCAGCGCGCGAGCCGCGCCATCCAGGCCTCGATCGCGTCGGGCTCGCGGGGGAGGGCCGCCGAGAGGTTCTCGTAGCCGTCCTCGGTGATGAGCACGTCGTCCTCGATGCGGATACCGATGCCGCGCAGCTCCGCGGGGACAGTGAGGTCGTCGGCCTTGAAGTACAGGCCGGGCTCGATCGTGAAGACCATGCCGGGTTCGAGGACGCCCTCCATGTAGTGCTCGCGGCTCGCGAGCCCGCAGTCGTGGACGTCGATGCCAAGGTGGTGCGAGGTCGAGTGGACCATCCAGCGGCGGAACAGCTTGGCCTCGGGGTCCTCGTGGTCGGGCACGATCCCCTTCTCGGTGAGCCGCCTCTCAATGACCTCCATGGCCGCCTCGTGGACGTCGAGGAAGCGCGCGCCCGGCCTGGCGACCGCGAAGCCCGCGTCGGCGGCCTCGAGCACGATCTCGTACATCTCGCGCTGCACGGGGGAGAAGGTGCCGTCGATCGGCAGGGTGCGAGTGACGTCTGCGGTGTAGAGGCTCTCCATCTCGACGCCGGCGTCGAGCAGCAGGAGGTCGCCGCGGCGCACCTGGCCGTCGTTGCGGATCCAGTGCAGCGTCGTGGCGTGCGGGCCCGAGGCGGCGATCGTCTCGTAGCCGACCCCGTTGCCCTCCTCGCGCGCGAGCCCGTCGAAGGTGGCCTCGATGACCCGCTCGCCGCGCTTGTGCTCGGTCGCGCGGGGCAGCTCGGGCACGACCCGCTCGAAGCCGGCGATCGTCGCGTTCACGGCGTCGCGCAGCTGCTGGACCTCGTACTCGTCCTTGACGAACTTCATCTCTGCGAGCGCCACGGCGACCTTGTTCTTGGGGTGCTTCGCGACCTTGATGTCGGTGGGCAGGTCCGCGAGGTCCGCGGTCGCGATGCCCGTCATCGCCTGAAACTCGGCGAGGCCGGGCCGGCGGCCGATCCAGAACTCGCCCGAGCGCGGGTCGGAGTAGAAGCCCTCGTCCCCGGCGACGGCGGGCGGGATGAGGTACAGCGTCGCGTCGTGCCCCGCGTCGGTCGGCTCCATCACGAGGACGGCGCCGGGCTCGTGGTCAGCGCCGAGGCCCGTGAGGTAGGCGAAGTCGGAGGTGGGGCGGAAGCGGTAGTCGGTGTCGTTCGAGCGCACCTTGAGGTCTCCCGCGGGCACGACCATGCGCTTGCCCGGGAACATCTCGCTCAGGCGCGCGCGGCGCTCGGCCGCGTAGGGAGCGGCGGCGATCAGCGTCGTCGCGTCCGTCTCCGGCTCCGCCCAGCCGCCCGCGAGGAACTCCTTGAACGCCGCCGAGTTGGGGCGTCCCGTGCGTGCCTTGTTGAGGTCATCCTTGTCGTCAGTCATGGAGCAATCGTCTCATTCCGGGCCCCGCGCCCCGCACGGTCGGGGACCCGTCCCCCAAGCCCGCTGCCGCGTCGTCCGAGGCGCACGTCCTAGGGTGGCGATATGCGCATCGACCTGCACCTCCACTCGACCGTCTCGGACGGCACGGGTTCGCCCGCGCAGGTGATGCGCGAGGCCGCGGAGGCGGGCCTCGACGTGGTCGCGCTCGCGGACCACGACACGATGGATGGCTGGGACGAGGCGCAGGCCCAGGCCGACGCGAGCGGGCTGAGGCTCGTGCCCGCGATCGAGGTCTCCGCACGGCATCGCTGGGTGTCGGTGCACATGCTCGCCTACTGGCCGCGCAGGGACGATGCGGCGCTCACCGAGATGCTCGCGAGGACCCAGGAGGCCCGGGTCGGAAGGGCCAGGGAGATCGTCGAGCGCATCGCGGTCGACTACCCGCTGGACTGGAAGGACGTGGAGGCACGCGCGGGAGTGTCCGCCACGGTCGGCAGGCCGCACATCGCCGACGCCCTCGTAGAACGCGGGGCCTTCCGCACGCGGGACGAGGTCTTCGCGCACGTCCTCAAGAACGGATCGCCGTACTACGTGCCGCACTACGCGCCCGAGGTCGGGGAGGCGATCGGCGTCATCCGCGCCGCGGGCGGGGTCTCGGTGTTCGCGCACCCCGGGGCGCACGCGCGCGGGAAGACTGTCCCCGACTGGGCGATCGCCGAGCTCGCGAAGGCGGGCCTCGCGGGGCTCGAAGTGGATCACCGCGACCATGACGACGCGACTCGCACGCATCTCGCGACGCTCGCGGAGCGCTACGGGCTGCTCCGGACGGGGTCCTCGGACTATCACGGGACGGGCAAGCTCAACCGGCTGGGCGAGAATCTCACCTCGCCCGAGGTGCTCGAGGCCTTGGAGGCGCTCAGGGGCTGAGCGTGGTCGCCGCGAACGTGTCGAGGCGGACGGAGCCGAGCGCGAGAGCCCGGTCGTGGAAGGTGCGCTCGGTGATCCCCGAGGCGAGCGCGGCATCGCGCGCGTCGTGCCAGACCCTCGCGCCGATCGCGTAGGCGGGCGCCTGACCTGGCCAGCCCAGGTAGCGGTCGACCTCCGCGTCGACGAACGCGTCGGGCATCGAGGTGGACCGCCGCAGCGTCGCGCGGGCGTGGTCCCGGTCCCAGATCCCGCCGCCGCCGGGTCGCTGCAGGCCCAGATGAAGGCCGATGTCGATGACGACGCGGGCCGCGCGGAACCGCAGCGCGTCGAGCATCCCGAACCTGTCCGCGGGGTCCGGCAGCAGCCCGAGCCGGTCCATGAACGCCTCGGCGTACAGTGCCCAGCCCTCGGAATGGCCGGCGCTTCCGGCCAGCAGTGCGCGCCAGTCGTTGAGATCCCTCGCGAGCGCGGTGCCGCCCATCTGAAGATGGTGGCCAGGCACTCCCTCGTGGTGGACGGTCGTGCGCTCGCGCCACGGCGCGAAGGTGCCCGCGCCGGCGTCCGCTGGCCAGGTGATCGCGCCCGGTCGGGTCCCGTCCGGTGAGGGCGGCGTGTAGAAGGCGCCGCCGCGCTTCGCGGGGTCGATGCGCGCGGTGAGGCGGCGGAGTCCGGGCGCGACCGTGAGGTGCGTGCCCGTGACGGCGTCTATCGCCGCCTCGGCGGTCTCCTGAAGCCAGGCCGTGACACGATCCGCTCCTTCCAGGTGCCGATTCGGGTCCTCCGCGAGGACCGCGGTGGCCTCCTCGATCGAGGAGGCTCCCAGCTCGTGGGCGGCCTCTGTCTGCGCACTTGTGGCCGCGGCCAGCGCCTCGAGGCCCCACGCATAGGTCTCACGGGCATCGATCCTCATGCCCAGGTGTCGCTCCGCCGCGACGGGGTAGAGGTCGGGGCCGACTGCCGCCGATCTCCTTGCGCGCGGCAGGACCGTCTCCTCGAGCCGGGCGGCGGCGGCGATCAGGCAGCTCCGCACCGAGTCCAGCACAGCAAGGTCCTCCGCGACGCCTAGTGCGGAAGCGAGGGGTCCGTCCTCTCTCGCGAGCGCGCGAGCCTGGGCGACCAGCGTCGACACCTGCGCACGCGAGGGCGCCGCGAGCGTCGCGGTCTGATGCGCGATGGCGTCCGTCCAGTCGTCGACGGCTCTCGGCAGGCTCGCGATCAACGCGACGAGGCGCGCCTCGTCATCGCGCGTGGCGCGGGGGAGGGAACCGAGCGCCCGGGGAAGCGTGGCGAGGGGGTTCGTGACGGGATCGATCTCCGCGAGGTGAAGGCCGGCCTCGCGCTCGCCCGCGCGGAGGCGCAGGTCCGCGGCGAGGTCGCGGAGGGTGACCTCGTCCACGTCGTCCGTGGGGTCGAGGCGTGCGAGCTCCCTCAGGGTGCGCGCCGCGTGGTCCGCGAGATCCTCTCGGGGTCCGGCTCCGAGCCCGTCGAGGGTCGCGGGCCGCCTTCCCGCCACGATCGCGTCGGCGGGAGCGCACGCGAGCACACGGGAGGTCCAGCGGTCGGCGAGCGCGTCGATCGGGGTCGGGGCTCTCCCCGTCACTCGGCGGGGGCCTGGAACTGTGCCTGAGACGGCGCCTGGGACTGTGCCTGGGACTGTGCCGCGCGGGGGCGCTCGGGTGGGATCGCTGCGAGCAGCGCCTTCGTGTAATCCTCGCGCGGGGACGCGAACAGCTCCTCGGTCGGGCGATGCTCGACCGCCACGCCGCCGCGCAGCACGAGCACCTCGTGGCTCATCTGGTGCACGATCGCGAGGTCGTGCGCGATGAAGAGGTAGGTGAGGCCGAGCTCGTCCTGAAGGCGGCGCATGAGGTCGAGCACGAGCGCCTGGATGGAGACGTCGAGCGAGGCCGTCGCCTCGTCGAGGATCAGCACGTCCGGCTCGAGCGCAAGGGCGCGCGCGATCGAGACGCGCTGCCGCTGGCCGCCCGAGAGCTCGTGGGGGAAGCGATCGGCGAACTCGGTGGACAGACCCACGAGCTCGAGCAGCTCCTCGACGCGCGAGCGGCGAGCCGCCCCCGGCGCCGTGAGGCGGTGGACCATGAGCGGCTCGCCGATCGCGTCGGCGACCGAACGGCGCGGGTCGAGCGAGGAGAACGGGTCCTGGAAGACCATCGCGAGGCGCCGCTTCACGGGCGCGGCTGCCTTGCCCTTCGCCGCCAGGACGTCGTGCTCGACCGGCGCATCGTCCTCGTGTCCTGCGGTGAGTACCGCCGTGCCTCCCGACGGGGCGACGAGCCCCGTCAGCGCGCTCGCGATCGTGGACTTGCCCGAGCCCGACTCGCCGACGATGCCGAGCGTGTGGCCGCGCTTCACGGAGAACGACACGTCCTTGACCGCGTGCACGGTCGAGCGGCCCTGGGGCGTCACGATCGGGTAGTGCACGTCCAGGTGCTCCACCTCGAGCACCGTCGGCGCGTCCTCGTCGGTCGTGGGCGGGGTGAACCTGCCCACGATTGGGCGCGCGTCCAGAAGGGTGCGCGTGTAGTCGTGCTCGGGCGTGCTGAACACGTCGACGATCGGGCGATGCTCCACGATCGCGCCCTGCTTGAGGACGGCGACATCGTCGGCGAGCTGCCCGATCACGCCCAGGTCGTGACTGATCCACACGACTGCCGTGCCGCGCTGCTCCTGGAGGTCGCGGACGAGCTCGAGGATCTGCGCCTCGGTCGTGACGTCGAGCGCGGTGGTCGGCTCGTCGGCCACCAGCAGCGCGGGGTCGCATGCGATGCCGATCGCGATCATCACGCGCTGGCGCTGTCCGCCCGAGAGCTGGTGCGGGTAGGCGCCGAGGCGCGACTCGGGGTCGGGGATGCCCACGGCCTCGAGCAGCTCGAGCGCACGCGTGCGCGCCGACCGTCGGGTCATCCGACGGTGCGCCTGCAGCGGCTCGGTGATCTGGCGCTCGAGGGTGAGGAGCGGGTTCAGGGACGTCGACGGGTCCTGAAAGACGAAGCCGACCCGCGATCCGTGCACCGATCGCAGGGCCTTGGGGCCCGCGCCGACGAGCTCGAGGTCGCCCATGCGGCTCGAGCCGGACACGTGGGAGGCCGGGGCGTCGAGCAGGCCCGTGGCGGCGAGGACGGTCATGGACTTCCCCGAGCCGGACTCGCCGACGATGCCGAGCGTGCCGCCCTCCTCGACGTCGAACGACACATTCTCGACGATCGATCTTCGGCCGATCGAGACGGACAGGTCGCTGACGGTGAGCACCTTGCTCATCGGCGGGCCCTCGCTTCCATGATCGAGCGCTGCTTGGGGTCGAGGACGTCCCTGAGGCCGTCGCCGACGAGGTTGAAGGCGAGCACGGTGACGAAGATCGCCGCGCCCGGGAAGACGCTGAGCCACCACGCCTGCCCCAGGAAGGCCTGGGCGTCGTAGAGCATCCGGCCCCACGACGGGTCGGGCGGCTGGACACCGAGGCCGAGGAAGGACAGCGAGGCCTCCGACAGGATCGCGAACGCGAGTGACAGCGAGGTCTGGACGATGATCGGCGCGGTGATGTTCGGCAGCACGTGGCGCACGAGGATCGTCCGCGACGGCGTGCCCATGGTCCGCGACACCTGCACGAACGGCTCGACGCTCACGGACAGCGCGCTCGCGCGGGCGACCCTCGCGAAGATCGGCGTGTAGACGATTCCGATCGCGACCATCGTCGTCCCGATGCCAGGGCCCAGGATCGAGATGATCGCGAGGGCGAGCAGGATCACGGGGAAGGCGAACATGACGTCGACGACGCGCATCATGACGGTGTCGAACCAGCCGCCGACGAATCCGGAGACGACCCCGGCCGTGACGCCCAGCAGGAACGCGATGCCGACGGAGACCACGGCCACCTTGAGCGACACCGCGGTCGCGACGAGCACGCGTGAGAGCACGTCGCGCCCCAGGTCGTCGGTGCCGAACCAGTGCGCGCTCGAGGGGCCCTGCAGCGCGTTCGGGACGTCGATGTCGTTGATGCCGTACGGCGCGAGCGCCTGGCCGAAGAAGGCGATGACGATGACGGCGAGCAGGACGACCGCGCTCGCGACGGTCACCGGGTTGCGCAGCAGCAGCCGCCACGCGGCGATGCGGCCGGAGTCGGACGGCGCGGGCGCGGCGATGGTGGTCGAGGTCGTGTCGGTGGCGGCGCTCATGACAGGCGGATCCTCGGGTCGATGGCGGCGTAGAGGACGTCGACCAGCAGGTTGACGACCAGGAAGATCACGGCGATGAGCAGCACGGCGCCCTGGATGAGCGGGTAGTCGCGGGTCTCGACCGAGTTGTAGACGAGGCTGCCGAGGCCGGGCCACGCGAACACGACCTCGACCACGATGACGCCGCCCAGGATCGTCGCGAACTGGATGCCCGCGATCGTGAGCACGGGGATGAGGGCGTTGCGCACGATGTGGCGGAAGGTGACGATGTGCGGGGCGAGGCCCTTCGAGCGAGCGGTGCGCACGAACGGCATCGCGACCACGTCGAGCACTGCGGAGCGCACGTAGCGCGTCATGATCGCGCCGGCGACGAGCCCCACGGCGGACGCAGGGAGGATGACGTGGCGCAGCCACTCGCCTGGATCCTCGCCGATCGGGACGTAGCCCGACGAGGGGAGCACTCCGAGCGTGGCGGCGAAGACGGTGATGAGCAGCAGGCCCATCCAGAAGTCGGGGATCGATACGCCGAACTGGCTGCCGACGCGGACCACGGCGTCGGAGGGGCGGCCCTCGTGGAGTGCGGCCCAGATGCCGGCGACGACGGCGATGACGAGGCCGATGAGGATGCCGACCAGCGCGAGCGACATCGTGGCGGGAAGTCGCTCCCCGAGGAGCTGCGTCACGGGCTGGCCCGAGCGGAAGCTCACCCCGAGGTCGCCCGTGAGGGCGCTTCCCAGATAGCTGAGGAACTGGACGATCAGGGGACGGTCCAGACCCGAGGCCGCGCGCAGCGCCTCGTAGCTCTCCTCCGTGTACCGCGTGCCGAGTGCGATCCGCACGGGATCGCCGGGCACGAGCTGCAGAAGCGAGAAGACCACGATGGCCACCCCGAGCAGCACGACTGCGGAGTGCAGGAGCCTGCGGACGAGGAACCGCGTCGTCGGATGGGTCAGGACCGTCCCCATAGGTCAGCCCGCGATCTCGGCGTCGCGGAAGCGGATCGCGCCGTCGGCGCGCGCCGTGACCCCGGTCAGCTCGGGGGACCAGGCCTGGATGACGGCCGGGTTGTAGAGGTAGAGGTAGCTCACGTCGTCCGCGATCATCGTCGCGGCCTCGGCGTAGATCTCCTTGCGGGTCTCGGTGTCGGTCTCGGTGCGACCGGCCTCGAGCAGCGCGTCGACCTCGGCGTTCGAGTAGCCCTGGAAGTTGTACGACCCCTCGCTGTGGTGCTGGGCGTAGTAGTAGTCGTCAGGGTCCAGGTTGCCGAGCCACGACAGCATGAACATGTCGAAGTTGCCCGAGCCCTCCTCCTCGAGCCAGGTCGCGAAGTCGAGGGTACGGATCTCGACGTCGATGCCGTAGGGCTCGAGCTGGTCCGCGAGGATCTGGGCCGTGGTGACGGTCTCCGGGTAGTCGGAGGTGGCCAGGAAGTCGAGCGTCGCTCCGGTGAAGCCGGCCTCGTCGAAGAGCTCCTGCGCCTTGTCGGGGTCGTAGGAGTACGTGTCGTACTCGGTGAAGAACCCGGACTGCTCGGGGATCGCGAGCTGGTTGAGCACACCGGTGCCGTACGTGGTGGCCTCGAGGATGGCGTCGCGGTCGATCGCGTAGGCGATGGCCTGGCGCACGAGGACGTCGTCCCAGGGCTCGCGGTCCTGGTTGAGGGTGAGGTACCAGTAGTCGGTGCTCGGTGCGACGGTCATCTCAATGCTGTCGTCCTCGAGCAGCGTGGAGACCTGCTGGACCGGCACGGAGTCCGTCCAGTCGATCTCGCCGTTCTGGAGCGCGGTGATCGCGGTCGAACCCTCGGAGATGAAGCGGAACTCGACCGAGTCGACGCTCGGCTCGCCGCCCCAGTAGTCCTCGTTGGCGTTCAGCGTGATGTGGTCGCCGCTCGTGTACTCGGCCACCTCGAACGGGCCGGTGCCGATCGGGTTGGTCGTGATCTCGCCCGACTCGACGTTGGACTCCTCGACGATCGCCATGCCCTTGTAGCCGCCGATGAGGGCGAGCAGGTTCGGCGTCGGCGCGGACACCTCGATCTCGACCGTGAGGTCGTCGACCGCGGTCACCTCGGTGATCGCGGCGAAGCGCCACGACGGGGTGAGCGCCTCGTCGATGATGCGGTCGTACGAGTACACGACGTCGTCGGCGGTGAGCTCCGAGCCGTCGTGGAACGTCACGCCCTCGCGCAGGTGGAAGGTCCACAGGAGCTGGTCCTCGCTGATCTCCCACGACTCGGCGAGCGCCGGCTGCATCTCGAGGTTCTCGTCTGGCTCGACGAGCGTGTCGTACACGTTCTCGAGCACCTCGAACGAGAAGTACGCCGAGGTGACGTGGGGGTCGAGCTGGTCGGGCTCGCCCGCGATCGCTGCGACCAGGGTCGTGTCGCCGGCCTCGGCGGACGACGACGAGGACGCGCCGATGTCGACTGCCTCGCCGGACGAGCACGCGCTGAGCGCGAGCACGACCGTGGCGGATGCCGCCGCCAGGGTGGTGATTCTCTTCACTGTCTTCTCCCGACTTTCAATCAATATGGTGATGCCGCGATCAGTATGTGGCAGTCTGGTGTCGCAGACAACGGTCTGACGGAAGACGAAACATAGATTTCACACAGGGCGGCGCCTCGGCTCCGCCGGTCCCGACGCACCACCTACCAGGGCATCAAGGAGCCTCGATGACGTACACGGTCCTCGCGACTGACCCCGCGACCGGGGCGCTCGGCATCGCGTGCGCCACCGGCGGGCACGCCTGCGGTGCGGTCGTTCCCGCGCTCGATCCCTCGCTCGGTGTCGTCGCCTCGCAGGCCTGGGTCGACCCCGCGCTGCGAGGTGCCGTGCTGGGTGGGATGCGTGCGGGGAACGGCGTCGATGCGGCGGTGGAGGCGGCGCTCGCCGCCGACCCCGGGCGCGGCATGAGGCAGGTCGCGGCCCTGTCGATCGATGGCAGCGTCGCCTGGCACACGGGTGAGGGCTGCACTGACTGGGCGGGCGAGCGGATCGGCAGCGGCTGGATCGCGATCGGCAACCACCTGGCCGGTCCCGAGGTCCTCGACGCGGCGAGCGCGCCTCTCGCCACCCTCGGCACGCCCCACGCCGATGAGGAGGGCGAGCTGTACGTGGACGCCTCAGGCGAGCAGGTTCACCGGGTCACCCCCGGCGCGATCGCGGGCCTTGCGCGGACTCTCGTGATGTCGCTCGCCGCGGGCCAGCGCGCCGGAGGCGACAGCCGGGGTCCGCGCAGCGCGGCGCTGCTCGTCGCGATGCGCGCCGACGAGGCCGCCTGGCCGCCCGACGTGGCGATCGACCTGCGCGTGGATGACGGCGTCGATCCGGTGCGCGAGCTCGCTCGCCTTCTCGAGGCGCGCCTCACCGGCCCCGAGCGGGACTGAGGCGAGCCGGACCCCGCCGAACGGGAGCGAACCCGAGGCTCACTCCTCGAAGGGGCTCACCGCTCCGAGCACCACGGTGTCGCACTCCGCGCCGTTCGCCCACCAATGCGCGGTCGAGCATCCGTACGTCACCGTGTCGCCGGGCATCAGCTCGATGCGCCTGTCGCCGTGCTGGACGATGAGCACTCCCGTCTCGACGACCACCGACTCGGTGCCGACGTGCCGGAAGGGCGTGCCCTCGTTCGTGAAGCCCGGCGGGAGCGTGCTCCGGATCAGCTGGAGGTTCGAGCGCGAGCGCGGCGTGAGCAGCTCGCGGTGGACGCGCCTGGTCGGGTCGGTGTCCGCGTTGTCGTAGGTCGGCAGGATGTGCCGCTCGTCCGCGCGCACGACCATCGAGTCGCCGCCCGGCTCCGCGAGCAGCTGGTGCAGCGGCACATCGAGCGCGTGGCACAGGCGGTGCAGTGACAGCACCGAGGGGTTGCCGAGGCCTCGCTCGAGTTCGCTGATCAGGCCGAAGCTCACCCCCGCGCGCTGGCTCAGCGCCTGCACGCTGAGCTGCTGGCGCCGGCGCTCTCGGCGCACGTTCTCGCCGATGACCGCGACCGTGGGACCCACGTTGTCGCGGTCGTCGCTGGTCACCGCTGCGTCGCTCGAGGCCTGCATGGGTCACGAGGGTACCCGGTCGCGATCCGACGGCGCCGTTGTCCCGCATCGTCCGTGGAGCATCGTCCCTGTTCTCGCCCCACCCGGTCGGAGGACGACGAAGGCCGGGCCGCCCCTGACGGAGCGACCCGGCCTCGATGTCTGAAGTGCTGCCTTACTCGGCGGCGGGCTGCGTCTGGGGCGCCTGGCCCTCGCCGGAACCGCCGCCCGAGCCGCCGCGACGGCGACGACGACGGTTGCGCTTCGGGCGGTCGCCCTCGGCCTTCGGGGCGGCGTCGCCGGACTGCTGCGGGGCGTCGCTGCGGGGGCCACGGCCCTCACCCGAGCCGCCGCCCGAGCCGCCGCCCGAGCCGCCACGACGACGGTTGCGGTTACGGCCGCCACCCTCGCGTCCGCCCTCGGAGCGTCCGCCACGGCTGCCGCCACGGCCACCTTCGCGACGGTCGCCGCTGGCGTGCTTCTTACCGGTCTCGCCGAGGTCCTCGAGCTCCTCGCCTTCGAGGCCCTCGAGCACCTGCTTGTCCTTGGGCAGGCGGCCCTTGGTGCCGGCGGGGATGTCGAGGTCCTCGAACAGGTGCGGGGACGACGAGTAGGTCTCGACGGGCTCGGGGTAGCCGAGGTCGAGCGCCTTGTCGATCAGCGACCAGCGGGGGATCTCGTCCCAGTCCACGAACGTGACGGCGGTGCCGGTCTTGCCCGCGCGGCCGGTGCGGCCGATGCGGTGCAGGTAGGTCTTCTCGTCCTCGGGGCACTGGTAGTTGATGACGTGCGTGACGTCGTCCACGTCGATGCCTCGCGCCGCGACGTCGGTCGCGACGAGGACATCGACCTTGCCGTGGCGGAACGCGCGCAGCGCCTGCTCGCGGGCGCCCTGGCCCAGGTCGCCGTGGATGGCGCCGGCCGCGAAGCCGCGATCGCGCAGCTCGTCGGAGACCTTCGCGGCGGTGCGCTTGGTGCGTGCGAACACGACCGTGCGGCCGCGGCCCTCGGACTGCAGGATGCGGGCGACGACCTCGACCTTGTCGAGCGCGTGGGCCCGGTAGACGACCTGCTTGATCGCCTTGACCGTGGCGCCCGAGTCCTCGGGGTCGTTGGCGCGGATGTGCGTCGGCTGGATCATGTAGCGGCGCGCGAGGGTCACGACGGCGCCCGGCATGGTCGCCGAGAACAGCATCGTGTGGCGCGACGCGGGGGTCGCGGCGAGGATCTTCTCGACGTCGGGCAGGAAGCCCAGGTCGAGCATCTCGTCGGCCTCGTCGAGCACGACGGTCTTGACGTAGCGCAGGTCCAGGTGGCCCTGGTTGAGCAGGTCGATCACTCGGCCGGGGGTGCCGACGACGACCTCGACGCCCTTGTTGAGGGTCTCGATCTGCGGCTCATACGCGCGACCGCCGTAGATCTGCGCGATGCGGATCTTGCGCTTCTTCGATGCGGTCTCGAGGTCGCCCGCGACCTGCACCGCGAGCTCGCGCGTCGGTGCGATGACGACGGCCTGCGGCTTGCCCTGCGCGTCCTCGAGGCCGTCCCAGCCGTCCTCACCCGGCGCGATCGCGCGGTGGAGGAGCGGGATGCCGAAGCCGAGGGTCTTGCCGGTACCGGTCTTGGCCTGGCCGATGATGTCGTGGCCGCTGAGCGCGACGGGCAGCGTCATCGCCTGGATGGGGAACGGGGCGACGATGCCCTTCTCGGCGAGCGCCTCGACGATCAGCGGGTTGACGTCGAAGTCGGCGAAGGTCTTGTCTGCGGTCTGCACGGACGCGTGCGTGTCTGTCATGTGGTTTCCCTGCATTGGGGCGCTCCGGGGAGGCGCGATCGGTGGCAGCCGATCGCGAACTTCCTTCAGTGCGGGGCCGCCGTCTACGGGGCCCGAGCGCTTCACATGACGACCGGTCAGCCTGGTGTCGTGGACAAGTGTACCGCGAGGGCCTTTCGGCACGAATGAGGCCGTGGCTAGAGTGGGCGAGGTGCGGATCGTGGTGATGGGTGTGACCGGTTGCGGCAAGACCACCGTGGGCGCCAGGCTCGCCGACTCGCTCGGTGCGGACTTCGGCGATGCAGACGACCTCCACTCGGCTGAGGCGATCGCGAAGATGTCCCGCGGCGAGCCGCTCACCGACGACGACCGGTGGCCGTGGCTCGATCGGGTGGGGGAGTGGCTCGGTGATCGTGGCGATGCGGTGATCGCGTGCTCCGCGCTGACCCACGCGTACCGCGACAGGCTGCGAGCCGCCGCGGACGGGCTGTTCTTCGTGCACCTTGAGGCGCCCGAGCCTGCCCTCGTGCGGCGGCTCGAGGAGCGGAGCAGGACGACGGACCACTTCGCCGGGGCCGCGCTGCTCGCGTCGCAGTTCGAGGCGCTCGAGCCGCTCCAGTCCGACGAGGACGGGCTCACGATCGACATCTCCCACGCGGATCCCGCGCAGGCCGTCGACTACGCGCGCCAGGTGCTCGCGTAGAGGGGGAGGGGCGCGGCGCGCCCCCTGAGGGCCTGGATCAGGCCTCGAAGCCGACCCTGTGGCGCTCCTCCTGGCCGATCTCGACATAGCCCAGTGCATCCGCGGGGATGAGGATCCGACGACCCTTGTCCGCCGTCAGATCGAGCATCGAACCGCCGGATGCCGCGGCCACGGCCTTGGCGACCTCGTCGGCCGACATCGTGGTCTCGAACGAGAGCTCACGTGCGACGTTGCGCACACCGATCCTGATTTCCACCTGGCACCTCCGAGTACGGCGAAGACGTTTCCTGGCCCTATCGTAGGGGGATGACACGCGAGCGCCGGGGCCTGTTCGCGCGCAGTGGAATCGACCCGCTCACGCCGGTCAAGGTGCTTCTCGTCGTCGTCCTCGCGTTCGCGATCGGCGTCGGCGCGGGCTGGTTCTCGACGCAAGTGCCGGGCTACTACCGCGGTCTCACCGAACCCGAGCCGAGCCACTCGCCGTCGGTCACCCCGAGCCCGATCCCCAGCCTCTCCGTCGAGCCGTCCGCGCAGCCCGCGATCGCGCGCGACCTCGACACGGACGATGCGGAGGCCGGGATCGTCGACATCGACGTCCCGTACCGCGCCGAGGAGACGTTCACGGCCGTCGCTGGCACCGAGGAGGCCTCCGGGGACGCGCTCGCGACCCGATGGGTCCGCATCGAGGTCGAGGACGGGCTCGACGTCAACGCGTACAAGCTGTCCGAGTTCGTGATGGACACGCTCAACGACAATCGCGGGTGGGGCACGGACAACACGATCGAGTTCCTGCGCACGGACGGCGTGCCGGACGCACGCATCGTGATCGCGAGTCCTCGCACCGCGGCGGCGCTGTGCAGCGACCCGCGTTCTGGCCTCGCGTCGGGGCCCGTGGTCGAGGGCTCGGTCGAGCCGTCGCAGTCGGCGGACGAGGACCTCGACGTCGACAGCGTCGCGTCCTCGTGCGCGGCCGCCGGCATCATGGTCGTCTCGCTCTACGACTGGACCGCGGGTGTCGAGTCGTACGACGATGCGCGTCAGGACTCGCGCCGCTATCTGCTCACCCACTTCGCGGGAACCCTCCTCGGCCACAGCCAGGAGAAGTGCGGCAAGGGTCTGGCCAGCGTCATGGTGGACCAGGCGTCGATGAAGAAGTCGTGCAAGGTGAACCCGTGGGCGTACCCCGACGCCGATCCGTCGCCGTCCGCCGGGCCCGCGGCCTCCGCGTCGGCGGCGTCCTCCTAGCGAGTCTCCCGGCGTCCTTGTCGGACGCGCATGGTGGGATGTCTCCATGAGCGCGACCGGAAGCATCGCCCCCGCCCTCGTCACCTCGCCACCCCCTGCCGAGCCCGCGCTGGACGCGGGTCAGTCCGAGGCACTCGCTGCGGTGGGTGCCGCGACCGGCGATGTGGTCGTCACGGGCGGCGCGGGCACAGGCAAGACGACGCTCGCGGTCGCGCTCGCCGCCGAGGCGGTCCGGTCGGGTCTTCCCGCGCGCCGACTCCTTGTCCTCGCGGCGACGCGCCAGGCCGCGGCAACGCTGCGCGATCGGGTGGCCCACGCGATCGCGGGTCCCCTCGGTCAGCCGGTCGTCCGCACCGCCGCGTCAGCGGCATTCGAGGTGCTCGCGAACGAGGCGACCGCGCTGGGGATGCCCCGACCCTCGCTGATCTCCGGCGCCGAGCAGGACGTCATGCTCCACGACCTCCTCAAGGGGCATGCGGATCCGAGCGTGGCCTCGCTCGACTGGCAGGGGGTCGTGCCCGCGGACGCGGCACTGCTGCCCGGCTTCCGTGAGGAGCTGCGGAACCTGCTCATGAGGGCCGCGGAGCGCGGGGTCCTGGCCGACGAGCTCGCGCTGCTCGGGAAGCGGTGCGCGAGGCCGGAGTGGCAGGCCGCCGCTCGCCTCTACGAGGAGTACGACAACGTCCTGGCGCTCGGCACGACGACGGTCGACCAGGGCGACCGCTTCGATCCTGCGGCTGTCGTGTCCAGGGCGACGGTGGTGCTCGAGGAGTGGGACGAGATCGTCGGTCCCGACGCCCCGAGGCCGTCCTGGGACCTCGTCATCGTGGACGATGCGCACGATGCGACCGCGGCGACGTTCTCCTTCCTGAGGCGCCTCTCCCGCGACGGCGCGCGGCTCGTCCTGCTGGGCAACGCCGACGAGTCGGTCCAGGGCTACCGAGGGGCTGTTCCCGACACTCTCGCTGAGGTGGCTGGCGCAGCCGAGGTGAGAATCGAGCTCACCGCGGACCATCGTCAGCCACCCGCGCTGGCGGCGGTCAGCGCACGCGTCGCCGAGCGCATCGGGGTGAAGGGGGCGGCCTCGGCCCGCGGCGCCGTGCGCGCCGCCGCCTCCGGCGAGGCCGAGGAGGCGCCGGTGACTCTCCTCACCGCGCCGCATCGCTACGCGCAGTCTCGTGCGATCGCCGCCGAGCTGCGGCGGTCCAGGCATGGCTTCGACGGGCCACAGGTGCCGTGGGGACGCATGGTCGTGATCGCGCGCTCGACGTCGCTGCTGCGCTCGCTGCGATCCGACCTGCTCGCTGCGGATATCCCGTGCGAGGCGCTCGGCGAGGGGACTGCGCTTCATCTCGAGCCTGCGATCCAGCCGCTGCTCACTCTGCTCAGGGTGGCCCTGGGCGAGCAGTGGGACGAGGAGAAGGCGCTGACCGTCCTCGGCTCGCGGCTCATCGGCCTCGACCCCGTGGCGCTGCGTCGACTGCGCAGGGCACTCGTCCGCGAGGAGCGCGCGGGTGGCGGGGCCCGCTCGAGCGTCGAGCTGCTCGTCGAGGCGATGGCGGACGCGGCGCGGTGGGCCTCGCTCGACGGCCCGGAGGCGCGCCAGGCCGAGCGGGCCTCGCGTGCGGCGGCGGCCGCGGCCGAGCGCATGGCGCAGCCCGGGGCGAGCCCGGGCGCCGTGATCTGGGCGGCCTGGGCGTCGCTCGACGTGGCCGAGAAGTGGCGCGAGGCGGCGCTGGCGGGCTCGGCCAGGGACGACGCCGACCTTGACGCGGTGATCGCCGTGCTGCGAGCGGCGCAGACGTACTCGGAGCGACTCCCGAACGCGCCGATCGCGTCGTTCCTCGAATACCTCGAGAGCCAGGACTTCGCGGCCGACTCGCTCGGCGCGCAGGGCCGCTCCCCGGACGCCGTCTCCTTCTGCACTCCGGCCTCAGCGGCCGGCCGCGAGTGGGACCTCGTCGCGATCGCCGGCCTGGAGGAGGGAGTGTGGCCGAACCTGCGGCTGCGGGACTCGGTGCTGGGCGCGCAGACACTCGCCGAGGTGCTCGACGCTGGCGGGCTCGCGTCGGAGGAGGCATTGAGCCTCGCGAGGGGGCCGCGCGACCTGCACGCGGCGCGTCGGGCGGTGCTGGACGATGAGACTCGCGCGCTCCTGGTGGCGGTGACCCGGGCTCGCACGCGGCTTGTCCTCACCGCGGTCGAGGACTCCGAGTCACAGCCGTCCCGGTTCCTCGCGCTCGTCGGCGACGCCGCGGGAGTCGAGCGCCGCAGCACTGCAGGCGCGCGAGGGGTCGCGGACCTCCGGGCGGCCATCGGCTGGCTCAGGTCGGAGGGCGTCGCGGCGGCCGCGGCGCTTGCCGAGGATGCCGAGGACGCCGCGGCGCTCGCGAGGCTCGAGGGAGCGGCCGCGCAACTCGCCGATCTCGCCGCGCGCGGCGTCGCCGGCGCGGATCCCCGGCACTGGCACGGCGTCGCCGGTCCGTCCACGGAGGAGCCGTTCTGGGAGCCCGACGCGCTGGTCAGGGTGTCCCCGTCGAGGATCGACTCGATACGCACCTGCCCGCTCAAGTGGGCGCTCGAGTCCGCAGGCGGCACCACCGAGAGCACCGACGCCCAGAACATCGGCCTGCTCGTCCACGAGATCGCCGAGGCGTTCCCCGAGGGCGGCGAGTCCCAGATGATGGCGATGCTCGACGAGCGCTGGGCCGAGATCGGTGGCCGCGAGACGTGGGTCGAACGGGAGACTTACTCCCGGGCACGGGACATGGTGAGGCGCCTCGCGGGCTACCTCAGGGACGCTCGAGCCGATCGGGTGCTGCTCGAGCAGGGCTTCAAGGTCGAGTTCGGTCGCGCCATCGTCTCCGGCCTCGCCGACCGTGTCGAGGTCCATGGGAACGAGGCGCGGATCGTCGACCTCAAGACCGGGCGGACCGTCTCGGCCGCGGAGGCCGAGGATCACGGTCAGCTGATGATGTACCAGCTCGTCGCGGGCAGCGGTGCGTTCCCCGGGGTCGATCGGGCCTCGGACGCCGCGCTCGTGTTCGTCGGCGGCTCCACGCAGAGCGCGAGCGTCCGCAAGCAGTCACCGATCGATCCGCAGGCGGCGCGTGAGGTGCTCGACGACGCGGTCGCGGAGATGACGGGCGCGACCTTCTCCGCACGACCCAACCCCATGTGCGACCACTGCCCGGTCCGACGGTCGTGTCCCGCTCACGCGGCAGGAAGGCAGGTCAGCGGCTCATGACCACCCCGGACACGACGACCCCCGGGGTCGTGATCCCGCAGCATCGTTCCGCGCTCGAGCTCGCGCAGATCATCGATCCGGGGAGGACCCCCACGGACGAGCAGCTCGCCATCATCGGCGCGGGCGTCGAGCCGACGCTCGTGGTCGCGGGAGCCGGGTCGGGCAAGACCGAGACCCTGTCCATGCGGATCGTCTACCTGCTCGACCACGCCGACGAGCTGTTCGGGCGCCCGATCAGCCCCGACGAGATCCTGTGCCTCACGTTCACCCGCAAGGCCGCGGCGGAGATCGCGGAGCGCGCCGACGAGCGCATCTCCCGCGTCTGGGACAGATTCACGGGGTCGGACGGCCAGGAGAGCCTGCTCCGCGATCCCGAGCGGCCGTCGCCGACCGTTGCGACGTACAACGCCTACGCAGCCGCGCTCGCGGCCGAGCACGGGCTGCGTGTCGGTGAGGACCCGGACTCGACCGTGCTGACGGATGCGGCGCTGTGGCAGCTCGCCTCGCGCACCCTCGAGGAGTGGACGGCGAACCTCGACACCGACAGCGCGGTGGGAACCGTGCGCTCGGCCCTGCCCCGCCTGTCCGCGCAGCTGCGTGAGCACGGCGTCTCGACGGCACGGCTGCGCGACTTCCTGGACGACATGAGCCGGACGTTCGAGGCGCTTCCCAAGAAGCCAGGCGACGCGGCGCCCTCACCGATGACGAAGACCCTCTCGGGAAGGATCAAGGCGGTCCGCAACCTGCGAGCGATGGCCGACCTCGTCGACGACTATCGCGCGCGCAAGCACGCGGGGGCGCTTCTCGACTTCTCCGATCAGGTCGCCATCGCCGTCGAGCTCGCGGCGCTTCCGCCAGTGAGGGCGGCCGAGCGTGCGCGCTTCCGCGCGGTGCTCCTCGACGAGTTCCAGGACACCTCCCCGGCGCAGCTGCGCCTCTTCGTCGAGCTGTTCGGCACCGACCACCCGATGATGGCCGTCGGCGACCCGAACCAGGCGATCTACGGCTTCCGCGGCGCCTCGGCGGCCGCGCTCGAGGATTTCAAGGGCCTGCTGGACGCGAGGGACGCCTCCCTCACCGTCTCCTGGCGCAACGAGGCGAGCGTCCTGCATGCCGCGAACGCCTCGGTGGACCCGCTGCGAGAGGCGACGACCGTGGACGTCAAGCCGCTCGTCTCCAGGGGGGAGCACCTCGGCATGGCCGAGCCGACACGCGCGACGGCCGGGGTGACGGCGCACATGGCGGCGACGCTCGATGACGAGGCGCAGCACGTCGTCGACTTCATCCTGGCCCGCAGGGACGAGCTCGGGCATGGGCCCGAGCACATCGTCGAGGCCGCCGTGCTGTGCCGGCGGAGGGCGACGATCCCCGGCATTGTCGACGCGCTCGCCGCCCGCGGCGTCGACTACGAGGTCGTGGGGCTCGGAGGCCTGCTGGACACCCCCGACGTCGCCGACCTCGTCGCGCTGCTCGAGGCCGCCCACGACCCGTCCAGGGGCGACTCGCTCATGCGCCTGCTCACCTCCGAGCGCGTGAACCTCGGGCCGCGCGACCTCATGGCGCTCCAGGACTGGGCCGAGCACCTCGCCGGGCCTCGCGCGACCCGCGAGGGGGGCGCGAGCATCGTCGACGCGCTCGCGCAGGAGGCGCCGCCTGGCTTCGCCACCGACGGGCGCGCCCTGACCCAGGAGGCACGCGGCCGGCTGCGCTCGCTCCAGCGTGCGATCGATCAGATCCGCCAGCACACGTACCTCCCGCTGACCGAGCTCATCGCGTTCACCGAGCGCGTGTGGGGCCTCGACATCGAGGCCGACGTCGCGAGCCCCGACGGGCGCATCCGCCGCAACGTCGACGCGTTCCTCGACGCGGCGCGCAGCTTCGCGCAGGGCGCCGAGCACGCCACGCTCGGCGCGTTCCTGCAGTGGCTCGATGCCGCCCGCAGCGAGGAGCGGGGCCTCGACGCCCCGGTCAAGGAGCCCGAGCCGGGAGCCGTGCAGATCCTCACTGTGCACGCCTCCAAGGGTCTCGAGTGGGACGTCGTCGCCGTGCCTGGCGCCGTCGAGGACGCCTTCCCCTCGGTCACGCGCTCCAAGGGCGCATGGCTCTCGGGCGACCCGGAGGTCCCCTGGGAGCTGCGGATGGACGCGCGATCGCTCCCGGTCTGGGACTGGCGCGACGCAGGGGATCACAAGGGACTCGCTGACTCGATCGACGAGTTCCGCGAGCGCGCGGGGGCACACGCCATCGACGAGGAGCGGCGGCTGTTCTACGTCGCGCTCACGCGCGCCCGCAGCCATGTGCTCGTCTCCGGCTCCTGGTACACGGAGGGCAAGAAGGCCAGGCGTCCTTCCCTGTTCGTGGACGAGCTGCGGGAGGAGGGCATCGTCGCCGACGACGGCTGGGCCCCCGAGCCCGAGGACGGTCAGGATCCTCCCGCGCCGCTCGTGGAGGAGGGCGTGTGGCCCCGGCCCGAGACCGCGCCCCAACGCCACCGCCGCGCCCTCGCTCGCCGCGTCGTCGAGGCCGAGCCCGGGGTGGTGCCCGACGGGGCCGCGCTTCCCCTCGCGGACGAGCTCGCGGCGATGCTCGCGGAAGGCGCGAACCGACGCGGCGGCGGCGCCGAGATGCCCTTGCCCGCGCACCTGTCCACGTCCGCGCTCGTGGCGATGCGCCGCAGCAGGGATGACTTCGCGCGGCAACTGCGCCGACCGATTCCCCAGGAGCCGACGTTCGCCGCGCAGCGCGGCTCGGCCCTGCACGCCTGGATCGAGTCCCGCTACGGGCAGACCGCGCTGTTCGACGAGGATGACCTAGGCCCCGACGAGCAGGGAGCGGTCGATCTCGAGGAGCTCAAGCGGATCTTCGAGGCGTCCGAGTGGGCGAGCCGCGTGCCCTCGGACGTCGAGGTGGATGTCGAGCTGCCGGTCGGGGGCGTGTCGGTGCGCTCCCGGATCGACGCGGTCTTCCCCGCGGGAGGAGGACTGGATCGGATCACGGTCGTCGACTGGAAGTCGGGTCGGCCCCCTCGAGACGAGCACGAAAGGGCCGCGCGCGAGGTGCAGCTCGCGATGTACAGGCTCGCGTGGGCAGAGCGCACGGGTCTGCCGCTTGACGAGATCGACGCGGCGTTCTACTACGTCGCGGCCGACGTGACGGCGAGGCCCGCACGGCTGCTGGACAGGGGAGAGATCGAGGACCTCATTCGTGGTGGCGCCGCTCCGGACTCCCAGGCGAGCGAGGCCGCGCGCTAGGAGCCGGGCTCGGGATCCTCGTCGTCGGCATCCGGCTCGTCGAAGAGCAGCGCCTCGAGATCGGCGAGCATGCCCTGGCCGTCGGCGACGATCGCCTCGTCCTCGGTGCGCACCCCGTACATGAGCCAGCGCAGCAGCGCGGTCTCGGAGGACAGCCGCGCGCGGTCGAGAAGGTGGGGGTCGCGGGTCTCGCGCCGCGCCATGCCGTAGGCCTCCATCACGGAGTCGAGCACGTCCTCCGGCGCGGAGGCGACGAGCCACGCAAGGTCGTCCGCCGGGTCCGCGACGCGCGCGTCCATCCAGTCGACGATGCCGGAGATCTGTCCCTCGCGGACCAGCAGCTGGTGCTCGCCCATATCGCCGTGCACCACGGTGGGCTCGAAGCGCCACCACGACACGTCCTCGAGCTGGTGCTCCCAGCGGTCCGCGAGGCGCGGTGGGACGAGGCCCGTCTGGACTCCGGCGTCCAGCTCGGCCAGCCTGCGGGTCCTGTGCTCCTCGGCCGAGTACGACGCGAGCCCGAGGTCCTCGACCAGCTGCGTCGGCAGCTCGTGCACGGACGCGAGCGCCCTGCCGATCGACGCGGCGAGCCCTGGGCCACCGACGACCTCGGCGAGCACGAGGGGAGCTCCTGGCGCCTCCTTGTAGACGATCGCGCGGCCCTCGCCGTCGGACAGCGTCGCCGCTCCGGCCGGCAGGGGGACCGCGAAATTGACGAGCTCCGCGTCCTTCGCCCTGGCCAGAGCCTGCAGCAGTCCGCGCTCCGCCTCGAGCGCCGCGCCGGCGGCGGCGCGCCTGGGCGCGCGCACGACCCAGCGTCGGCCGGTGGCGTCCTTGACGACGACGACATCGAAGTCGGCGTCGGTGTGCGGGGACCGGAGGACGTCGTAGACATCCAGCCCGGGAACCGCGACCGACGCCAGCGCCGCGAGGGCGAGCGGTGAACGAGGCACGCCCTCACATTAGGACGAACCAGGCATCATCGCCATGCTCCACGCCGTGGGGGCCGCGTCGCGCGACCGCCGGACGCCTCGCGGAGCCGGTCCGGCGCGGGAGTACGGTGGAGCCGTGAGCGACCCCTGGAGCAGGCCCGATCCCCTCATCGTCGACCGCGCGGCGGAGCTGCGCGATGGATTCGACCCCGCCGGCGCGACCGCGATCGTCGTGACGGAAGGCCGTCTCCTGACCTCGGCCGGGCGGCTGGTCGAGCTCCCGCCAGGAGCGCACCCGGATGCCGCGTTGACCCTGTACCTGGGGCGCGAGGCGGAGCGCGACCTCGTCGCGATCGTGCCGGCGGACCCGTCGTTCGCGGACGGTTACGACGGCATCGGCGGCGAGCGGCTGGTGGGGCTCAGGGATCTCCTCAAGCCGTTCTCCGAGCGAGGCGCCGAGGGCGTCCGCGACCGCGAGCTCGGGGCAACCGCCGTCGCGCTCGAGCAGTGGCACGCCGCGCACGGCCACTGTGCGCGGTGCGGCGCGGCCACGGAGCCGATCAAGGGCGGCTGGGTGCGACGCTGCCCGGTCGACGACCGCGAGCACTATCCCCGCGTGGATCCCGCGGTGATCGTCGCGATCGCCGACCCGGAGGATCGCCTGCTGCTGGCCCACGCCGCGCACTGGGGCCCCCACCGCTTCTCGATCCTCGCGGGCTACGTGGAGCCGGGGGAGACGTTCGAGCAGGCCGTGCATCGCGAGGTGTGGGAGGAGGCGCAGGTGCGGCTCACCGAGGTGAGCTACGCGGGCTCGCAGCCCTGGCCCTTCCCCGCGTCGGTGATGGTGGGCTTCACTGCGCGCACCGACGCGACGAGCCTCACCGTGGACGGCGTCGAGATCACCGAGGGCAGGTTCGTCTCTCGCGAGGAGATCGTCGCGCTCGTGGCCGACGGCGAGATCGTCCTCGCGCCGCACGGCTCGATCGCGCGAAGGCTCATCGAGGCCTGGTTCGGAGGCCCGATCCAGGACCGCGTCGCGGACGAGCACATCGACGTCTGACCCGGTCCGGCTCCGCCGTTCGCCCGCCGCCTCGGTGCGGCCCGCATCGTCCCTGCCCGGCGTGCTCAGCGAGCCGCATCGTCCCCGTGGCGGGCCCGCTCCCGCGTCGTCCCCAGCCCAGGGCGACCGGCAGGAGATGTCGGTCCCTGCTGACACAATGCCTGTGATGTCAGCCGACCAGATCCTCGAAGCGCTCGACCCCGAGCAGCGCGAGGTCGCCACCGCCCTCCATGGGCCCGTGTGCGTCCTCGCGGGCGCCGGCACGGGCAAGACCCGCGCGATCACCCACCGCATCGCCTACGGCGTGCGCGTCTCGGCGTACAACCCGCAGTCCGTGCTGGCCGTGACGTTCACGGCGCGCGCCGCGGGAGAGATGCGACAGCGCCTGCGTGCGCTCGGCGCTGGCGGTGTCCAGGCGCGCACCTTCCACGCGGCGGCCCTCCGCCAGCTGAGCTACTTCTGGCCGCAGGCGGTCGGGGGCCAGATCCCTCAGCTCGTCGAGCACAAGGCGCCGCTCATCGGCCGCGCCGCGCGTCAGGTTGGGCTGAGCCTCGACCGGCTCGCGGTGCGCGACCTCGCGAGCGAGATCGAGTGGGCCAAGGTGTCGCTCGTCGCGGCCGACGACTACGTGCGGGTCGCCGCGGACCAGGGGCGCCCCGCTCCCGCGGGCCTCGACCGGCTCCAGGTGGTCGACGCGATGCGTGCCTACGAGGAGGCGAAGACCGACGCGGTGGTGCTCGACTTCGAGGACATCCTGCTGCTGCTCGCCGACATCATCGGCCGCCACCCCGAGGTGGGGGACACGATCAGGCGCCAGTACCGCCACTTCGTGGTCGACGAGTACCAGGACGTCTCGCCGCTCCAGCAGTTCCTGCTCGACCAGTGGCTCGGCGGTCGTGAGGACCTGTGTGTGGTCGGCGACCCCGCGCAGACCATCTACTCGTTCGCAGGGGCGACGCCGCGCCACCTGCTCGAGTTCTCCCGCAGGTACCCGGCGGCGCAGACGGTGAAGCTGGTCCGCGACTACCGCTCCACGCCCCAGGTGGTGAACCTCGCGAACGGACTGATGGCGCGCCGCGGCGCGGCCGGCATGGGGGTCGAGCTCGTCGCTCAGCGGCCCTCGGGTCCCGCGGTCGGATTCAAGGCGTACCCGGACGATGCGGCGGAGGCCGCGGGGGTCGCGGACGCCGCCCAGTCGCTCATCGCCTCGGGAGTGCCCGCGAGCGAGATCGCGATCCTGTACCGCATCAACAGCCAGTCGGAGCTGCTTGAGGAGGCGCTCGCCGAGCGTGGCATCGGCTACCTGGTGCGCGGCGGGCAGCGGTTCTTCGATCGCGACGAGGTCAAGCGAGCGATGGTCCTGCTGCGCGGCGCCGCGGTCGCACCGGACGATGCGCCCCTGGGCGAGCAGGTGCGCTCGACGCTGTCGGACGTGGGCTGGGCAGAGCAGCCTCCCGCCGAGCGGGGCGCGGTGCGCGAGCGATGGGACAACCTGCAGGCGCTGGTGCAGCTCGCCGACGACCTGGACTCCGACGCCGGGGGTCAGATGACGATGCGTGAGCTCGTCGAGCACCTGGTCGAAAGAGCTCAGGCGCAGCACGCGCCCGCGGTCGAGGGCGTGACGCTCACGACCGTCCACGCCGCGAAGGGCCTCGAGTGGGACGCGGTCTTCCTCGTCGGCTGCTCGGAGGGGCTCATGCCGATCTCCATGGCCGAGACGGACGAGGCGATCGAGGAGGAGCGCCGCCTGCTGTACGTCGCGATCACGCGGGCGCGCGAGCACCTGTCGCTGTCGTTCGCCCGCGCCCGCCGCGAGGGTGGCAAGGCGACGCGCAAACGCACGCGCTTCCTCGAGCGCTGGTGGCCCGACGCGGCGCCCGCGCGCGCGCCGCGACGCTCGAACAAGGCCGAGCTCGCCGAGCTCGATGTGGACCAGCTCCGTCTCTTCGAGGCGCTCAAGCAGTGGCGCTACGCGATCGCGCAGGAGACGGGCAAGCCCGCGTTCACCGTGCTCGTCGACGCGTCGCTCGTGCAGATCGCGCGCGATCGGCCCGGCACGCGAGGCGATCTGGCGAAGGTCAACGGGGTCGGGGCCTCGAAGCTCGAGAAGTACGGGCTCGACATCCTGGAGATCGTCGCGGAACACTAGTTGTTGTGGCGCGGTGCATGTGAGCCACGCGTCGGCCGCGGCTACTTTGCCGTGCCCGTGCCCGTGCCCGTGCCCGTGCCTGCGGCTCCGCAGCCGCAGTCGGGGCGAGGCACGACCTCCGCGAGGTGAGGAGCCTGGCCGATGTCGAGGCGCCAGGCCTCGTTCGACGGACCGCCGCCGCGCAGCGCCCTCACGATCAGGCGCGCCGCTGCGGCGACGATGTCGGGGACGACCTCGGGCACCGGGCGCGGGCGTCGTCCCGCGAGCTGCTCGAGCAGGATCGGCCAGGCGGGGTCGGCCTCCGTGCGCTCGAGCGCGAGGCATCGTCCGCACGCGGTCTCGCCCGGCACCACGAGGGGCCCGACGGTCGCCCCCGCCTCGTCCACGCTGATCAGCAGGTGGGGGAGCCCGTCGTGCTCCCAGCGGGTGGTGGTGTGCCGGGGCGTGCCACCGAGTGAGATCTGCACCGCGAGCGTGGGATCCGACGGATCGACGACGGCTGCGTGAGGGAAGCGCTCCCGCACCGCCCATGCGGCGCCTCCCGCGCACGTGGAGACGAGCGCGCGGCGCGGGAACAGGTCGGGCTCGTCGTGGACGGGTCGGCGATCGGCAAACGCGACGGCCACGCCCGTGGCGGCGAGGGCGGCGCCGAGCTCGAGACCGATCCGGCCCGCGCCATGGATCGCGACGATCCCCTCGGGTGGAGCGGCCTCCTCGATCAGCAGGCCCGCGTCCGTCAGTCGCACACCGGCTTCGCCGAGCAGCGCGCACCCGTCGGCGCCGAGCGAGGCGCTCTCCGCGGCGATCACGAGGGGCCGTGCCTCCGCGCTCAGCTCCTCGAGCAGTAGCGGCGCGGCCGTGCCCACCTGGGTGCGTCCGTCCGGGCGGGCGAGCACCGGTGCGCAGGGTGCGAGTCTCATCTCACGATGCTCGCATCGCGCGTGGCGCGCGGGGCGGTTCTCCACAGTGCCGTTCGCGAGACCGCGGCCCGGACGCGAAGAAGCGGGCCGCCCCGTGAGGGGCGACCCGCTTCTTTCAGGTTCGGTGGGGCGCTTACGCCTTGCCGAGGATGCGGTTCAGCTTGGTGCCGCACTCGGGGCAGACGCCCTTCGCCATACGGCGGTCGTTCGAGACGACGACGTTGCCCTCGGCCTCGCGCTTGGTCTTGCACTTGACGCAGTAGAACTCGCCCTGCCACTTCTCGTCGGCCATGAGTCCCTCCTCTTCGTAAGGCGCGGCTGGTCGCCGCGCGTCGATCGGTCTCGTGGACCCTTCGCACCCCAGCGTAGACGCGTGGTGCCGCGAAAGGTCGTCATCTCAACACGCCGTGTCGCGGCGAGTCGAGCGGACCGCTAGAGCCTAAGGCACGTGCGTGGCCGTGCGCGACCGCTACTCGTCGGGGTCGGAGTCGGATGCCTCACTCCCGCCGCCGCCGAGGAGCTTCTCGAGCTCGCGGTCCATGTCGTCCTCGGTCTCGCCGGAGACGCGACGCTCGACCCAGCCCGACCAGTCCTCGAGGTCGGCGACGGTCGGCAGCAGGTCGGGGTGCGACCAGACCTCGTCGCGCGCGGACGGGCCCGCCTTGGAGGCGAGCGCGGCCCACATCGACGCGGCGTCGCGCATACGTCGGGGACGCAGCTCGAGACCGAGCAGCGTCGCGAAGGTGTCCTCGGCGGGGCCGCCGGCGGCACGGCGGCGGCGCATCATCTCGCCCAGCTGGCTGAGCGACGCGAGGTGAGGGGCGGCGGCGCGCATCGTCACGTCCTGGACCCAGCCCTCGACGAGCGCCAGCAGGGTCTCGATCGACTCGAGGGTCGCGGTCTGCTCCTCGGAGGGCTCCGGGGCGAAGATCCCGCGCGTGAGGGCCTTCTGGAGCTTCGCGGGGTCGCCGTAGCCCGCCTCGCGGACCGCGTCGTCGAGCGCGTCGGCGTCGATCGCGATGCCCTGGGAGTAGCGCTCGATCAGCGCGTGCAGCTTCGCCTGGAGCCACGGGGCGGCCTGGAACAGGCGCACGTGCGCGGCCTCGCGCAGCGCGAGGAACGCCTTGACCTCGCGCTCGTCGACGCCCTCGAGGCCCCGCGCGAACTCCTCGACCGCGTGGGGGACGATCGCCACGCGGGCCTCGGAGAGCAGGGGGATGCCGAGGTCGGTGCCGCCGAAGGCCTCGCGGGCCATCTCGCCGGCGGCCTGGCCGACATGCATGCCGCACACCGTCGGGCTCACGGAGGAGAGCATCGCGCGGCCCTGCTCGCCGAGCAGCGCGTGCGTCGGGTCGTCCGGGTCGTCCGAGGAGGCGAGCTCGCGGCCCAGCACCCCGCCGAGGGCCTTCGAGACGCTCACGGCGACGGGGCCCGCGAGGGAGCGCCAGGTCGGGAGCGTGGCCTCGACCCACTCGGCTCGGCTCCACACGCGCGGCTCAAGGCGCGACGGGTCGAGGTCGGTCGCCGCGTCGAGCCACAGCTCGGCCTCGGACACCACCGCACGGTGCTCGGACGCGACCGCGGCGGATACGGTCGGGTCGCCGCCCTGTGCCGCGACGCCGCGCGCGACGTCGTGCGCGAGCTGCCAGTTCACGTCCTGTCCGTCGCCTTGCGACAGCAGGCCCCTGATCTGCTTGAGGACGTGGTCCATCATCGCGGGGGAGGCGCTCATGCCGGAGGCCTGCGCGAGTGCCTGAGGGTCCATCCCCATGCGCTGCAGCTCGGCGACCGCCTCATCGGCGTCGTCTCCGAAGAGCTCGCGCAGGAGGCGCATCCACGGGGTCTCGTCGTCGGTCACGGCGTCTCCTCGCCACTCGGGCGGCGTCCGCGGTTGCGTCGCCTTCACTCAAGGTAACGTTCGGCGGCGGCGATTGGGTCTCACGTTCGCTATGAGCAATGATGGGCCGGTGACCGAGCAGACGACGCCCGACCCCGTGGAGACCTTCGGGGCCCTGTACGACGCCGACGAGCCGGTCGTGACCCGTCGCGAGAGGGTCATGGGCATCGCGGGTCTCGTGACGAGCGCCCTCGTCGCGGTGATGGTCGTGCTGCCGTCGCCGTACGCGATCGGCGGACCCGGGCCCACGTACGACACGCTCGCCGACACCGAGGACGGCAAGCTCGTCTCGATCTCGGGCGCGCCGACCTACGAACCGTCCGGTGAGCTGCGTCTCACCACCGTCTCGGTCCAGGACGGTGGCTCGACCATGATGACGATGGGCTCGGTGCTGCGCGGATACCTGTCCTCGGACCAGTACACGACTCCCCGCGAGCTCGTGTTCGGGACCACCGAGGAGGAGGCCGACGAGGCCGAGGCCGAGTCCGAGCTCCAATGGGTGACCTCGCAGGAGGCCGCGACGGTCGCCGCGCTCGAGGCGCTCGGCACCGAGGTCGCGGCGACCCTCAACGTTGTCCAGGTCCTGTCCGACTCCGATGCCTTCGGCACCCTTGAGGACGGCGACGTCCTGCTCGCGGTCGACGGCGCGGAGCTCGACGGCTTCACGGATCTGTCGGAGGCGATCGCGGGCCGCGAGGTCGGCGACGTGCTCACGGTCACGGTCGAGCGCGACGGCGAGGAGATGGACCTCGAGTTCGCCCTCGTCGATGATGGCGAGGGCAACCCCATGATGGGCATCCTCGTGGACCCCGAGTTCGACCTCCCGATCGACGTCGAGGTCGCGATCGACACGGTCGGAGGCCCGAGCGCGGGCCTCATGTTCACGCTCGGCATCATGGATCTCCTCACCGAGGACGACGAGCTCAACGGCGCGCTGGTCGCCGGCACCGGCACCATCTCCTCGACGGGCACCGTGGGCGCGATCGGCGGCATCGACCTCAAGATGCTGGGCGCCGAGCGGGACGGCGCCGACTGGTTCCTGGCCCCCGTCGACAACTGCGGGGATGTCGTCGGCAACGTTCCGGACGGACTGTCCGTTGTCGCGGTGGAGGACATCGACGACGCCTACGACGCCATCGTCGCGATCGGTGCAGGGGAGACGGACGACCTGCCGACGTGCGAGGCTGTGGCAGGCTAGTCGGAAGCACCTTCGGGGCCGCGTGCGTGCGGTCCCGACCGATGAGCTCGTGAGGACCGACAGTGACGTTCGCCGCAGACGGCAACCAGCCCAGCCCACCACGCCCCATCCGCGTGCCACAGAGGCGCAGCCCGCTCGCCATCACCGCGATCGTGGTCGGCGTCATCGTGGTCGCGGCGGTGATCGCGGCGAACATCTGGACCGAGGTCGCCTGGTTCAACCAGCTCGACTTCTCCGAGGTCGTCTGGGTGCAGTGGCTGACCAGGGGCGTGCTCTTCGTGGTCTTCGGTGGCCTCGCCGCGGGAGCGGTGTGGCTGTCGCTCTTCCTCGCGAAGCGTGCGCGCCCGGCGCGCAGCGACGCGCGATCGAGCCTTGACCGCTATCGCGAGCAGATCGAGCCGCTTGAGCGTGCGGTGACCATCTCGCTCCCGCTGTTCGTCGGCCTCATCGCCGGCGGGGCGATGTCCTCCCAGTGGGAGACCTTCCAGCTCTTCCTCCACCGGCAGTCGTTCGGGACCGCCGATCCGCAGTTCGGGCTCGACGCGGGCTTCTACGTCTTCACGCTGCCGACGCTCAACGCGCTCGTGTCCTACGTGCTCACCATCGCGATCCTGTGCGCGATCGTCGCCGCCTTCGTCCACCTGCTCTACGGGTCGATCTCGGGTGGCGGACGCCAGTTCATCGCCTCGAAGGGCGCGCGCATCCAGCTCGCCGTGATCGGGCTCATCGTGATGCTCGGCGTCGCGGCGAACTACTGGCTCGACCGCTACAGCCTGCTCACGGCGCAGGGCGACCTCATCTATGGCGCGTCCTACACGGACGTGAACGCGGTGCTGCCGTCGCGCACGATCCTCGCGGGCATCGCGGTGATCGTGGGCCTGATGTTCCTCGTGGTCATCTGGCGAGCCGACTGGCGCATCCCGATCATCGGCGTCGGCCTGATGGTCATCGCCGCGGTCGCGATCGGCGGCATCTACCCCGCGATCGTGCAGCGCTTCCAGGTCGAGCCGAACGAGCAGGAGCTCGAGACCGACTACATCCAGCGCAACATCGACGCGACGCTCACGTCGTACGGCATCGACGACGTCGAGATCACTCAGTACGACGCGACCACCGAGGCCGACTCGGACGCGCTGCGCGGCGACGCCGACACCACGGCGCAGATCCGCCTGCTCGACCCCAACATCGTCGCGCCGGCGTTCCAGCAGCTCCAGCAGAACAAGCAGTACTACACGTTCAGCGACGAGCTCGTGGTCGACCGCTACGACATCGACGGCGAGAGCCAGGACACCGTGATCTCGGTGCGCGAGCTCAACCTCGACGGCCTGGACGATTCCAGCCGCAACTGGGTCAATGAGACCACCGTGTACACGCACGGCTACGGCGTCGTCGCGGCCTACGGCAACGCGGTGACCTCCGACGGCCAGCCGTCGTTCTTCGAGGGGGGCATCCCGTCGTCCGGCGAGCTCGGCGACTACGAGCCGCGCATCTACTTCGGCCAGAACCTGCCCGCGTACTCGATCGTCGGCGCCCCGGAGGGCGAGGGAGGTTGGGAGCTCGACTACCCGGACGATGACGCCGACAACGGCCAGCAGAACACCACCTACGAGGGCGATGGTGGGCCGTCGATCGGGAACCTGTTCGAGAAGCTCGCCTACGCGATCTCGTTCGGCGAGGAGCAGATCCTGTTCTCCGACCGCGTGACGTCGGAGTCGCAGGTGCTGTACTACCGCGATCCGCTCGAGCGCGTCTCGAAGGTCGCCCCGTACCTCGAGCTCGACTCGACGGCCTACCCCGCGGTCGTGGACGGCCGTGTGGTGTGGGTTGTCGACGGCTACACGACCACGTCGGAGTACCCGTACGCGTCGCTCATCAATACGACGGGACTGTTCGCGGGCGACGACGATGCTCTGATCCAGACCACGCTCAACTACGTGCGCAACTCGGTCAAGGCGACGGTCGACGCTTACGACGGCACCGTGACGCTCTACGCGTGGGACGAGGAGGACCCGATCCTCAAGGCCTGGGAGGAGGTCTTCGGCTCGGAGATCCACTCGGTCTCGGAGATCTCGTCGGACCTCATGAGCCACCTGCGCTACCCGGAGGACCTCTTCGAGATCCAGCGCTACCAGCTCTCCGAGTACCACGTGACCGACGCGGCGACCTTCTTCTCGCAGGGTGACTTCTGGCAGGTGCCGGAGGACCCCAACGACTCGACGCAGCGTCAGGATCCGTACTACCTGACCCTGCAGATGCCCGGTCAGGACGACCCGACCTTCTCGCTGACCACCAACTTCATCCCCGCGGGTGACAGTCCCAGGAACATCCTGACGGGCTACCTCGCGGTGAACTCGGAGACGGGGGACACCGAGGGCGAGGTCGACGAGGACTACGGCACGCTGCGACTGATGGAGCTGCCACGCGACACGACAATCCCAGGCCCGGGCCAGGTGCAGAACAACTTCAACGCTGACTCCGAGGCGCAGTCGGTGCTGAACCTGCTCCGCCAGGGCGAGTCGACCGTGGAGAACGGCAACCTGCTGACGCTTCCGGTGGGCGGCGGACTGCTGTACGTCCAGCCTGTCTACGTCCAGGCGAGCAGCGGCACGCAGGTGCCCCTGCTGCGCAAGGTGTTCGTGGCCTTCGGAGACGAGGTCGGGTTCGCCGACACGCTTGCCGAGGCGCTCGACCAGGTGTTCGGCGAGGGCGCGTCCGAGGGCGCGACCGATCCGGATGCGGGAGTCGACGGCGACGCCGTCGACGAGGAGGCAGGCACGTCCACGGACGACGCCGCGACGGACGACGGCGCTACGGACGATGCGACGAGCGAGCCCACCGAGACGGCGACTCCGGATGAGACGACTCCGGCAGCGACGGACGCGCAGGCGGCGCTCGACGAGGCCCTCGCCCGTGCGACCCAGGCGATCGAGGACGGCAACGCCGCGCTCGCGGAGGGTGACTTCGCCGCGTACGGCGAGGCGCAGGATGCGCTCAATGAGGCGCTCCAGGACGCGGTCGACGCATCGGACGCGCTGGACGCCGCCACGGAGTAGCCCTTCTGCAAGGGACGACGCGGGGTCGGGGGAGCGAGTCTCCTCCGGCCCCGCTCTTCGTCGGAGGCGGTCGGCGGTCCCGTGGTCATCGGTGCCGCGAAACGCTGGTAGAGTAGTAACCCGCAGCAACGACGCGGGGTGGAGCAGTTCGGTAGCTCGCCGGGCTCATAACCCGGAGGTCGCAGGTTCAAATCCTGTCCCCGCTACCACTCGGAAGGCCCGGACCAGATGGTCCGGGCCTTCGTCGTTCCCGGGCGGATGAGCCCCGAGGAGCAGGTGCCCGCGACCGTCACCCGGCGTAATCTGGAAGAACGAGAGAGCCGCCCCCAGTCGGGGCGTCGGCGTGGATGCCGCGACGCGAGGACGACGGAGAGTGAGGACCTCATGTCGTACGCAGACCGCCTCGCCCGCTTCGAGACGGGCGCAGGATTCATCGCCGCGCTGGACCAGAGCGGCGGCAGCACCCCCGGCGCGCTGAAGCGGTACGGGATCCCCGAGTCCGCCTACGAGACGGACGACGACATGTTCGACCTCATCCACGAGGCCCGCACCCGCGTGATCACGAGCCCGTCGTTCACCCGCACCCACATCCTCGCGACGATCCTGTTCCAGGGCACGGTCGACCGCGAGATCCACGGGATGGGCGTCGCGGACTACGTGTGGCACGTCAAGGGCATCCTCCCGATCCTCAAGATCGACAAGGGCCTCGAGGAGGAGTCCGACGGCGTGCGCCTCATGAAGCCGATCCCCGGCCTCGAGGACACCCTGGCCGCGGCCCTCGACAAGGGCGTCTTCGGCACGAAGGAACGCTCGGTCATCAGGGAGGCGAACCCGGCGGGGATCGCGCGCGTCGTCGACCAGCAGTTCGCGCTCGCCGAGCGCGTCGTGGCCGCGGGGCTCCTGCCGATCGTCGAGCCCGAGAACGACATCCACGCGCCCGACAAGGAGGCTGCGGAGGCGCTCCTTCACGAGCAGCTGCTCTCCCACCTCGACGCACTGGGCGACAGGAAGGTCGCGCTCAAGCTCACGATCCCAACGGTCGACGGGCTGTGGAGCGATCTCATCGCCCACCCGAACGTCGCCCGTGTGGTCGCGCTGTCCGGCGGCTACACGCGCGCCGAGGCCAACGAGCGCCTCGCTCGCAACCCGGGCCTCATCGCGAGCTTCAGCAGGGCGCTGCTCGAGGGCCTGACGGTGGACCAGCCGGACGCGGAGTTCGACAAGCTCCTGGGCGAGTCCATCGTGTCGATCTACGCGGCGTCGATGGCCGGAACGTCCGGGATGACCGAACTGCGAGGTGCCGCCTGAGAAGGCACGGGACCCAGGTCCTCGCGCGCGCGGTGGGAGCGGCGTAGTCTCGCGAGTCGTGTGTGTGACGATTCAACGAGACGCCGGTGCCGCGCGTCCTGAGAGGTGCGCATGACCGTTTCGACTCGCGGCGGCTGGTTCGCCGGCCGCACGGCGCTGCTGCTCGCCTTCGCCTTCTCCGTCATGGCGGATCCCGTGTCCTCCGTGGCCTACGCGATCGAGGCCGCACTCCACGCGCTGAACGGCCATCTGCCGTTGCTGCTCGGTGCGATGGGCCTTGTCGTCCTCGTCGTCGCGCTCGTCGTCACGAGCTATCACCAGCTCGTCGGTCGCTTCCCCGAGGGCGGCGGCGCGGCCGCGGCGACGGGAGCGGCCTTCGGAGACGGCTGGTCGTTCGTGCCGATGGGCGCGCTGATCGTCGACTTCGTCCTCACGATCGCGATCTCGGTCTCCGCGGGCGCGTCGGCGATCATCTCCTACATCCCCTCGCTCGCCCCGTACCGGCTGGGGCTCGCCCTCGGGCTGCTCGTGCTCGTCGCGGGCCTGATGTGGTTCGGGCACATGGGGCGCGCGGTCTTCGCGCTGCTCACCGTGATCTTCCTGGTCGCCGCCGTCGCCGTCCTCGTGTCGGTCGCGATGGGGGCCCCGACCGTGGCTGACACAGTCTCGGCCGAGGCCGCCGAGACCACCCTCCTGCACTCGGCTCCTCTGTCGGTGATCCTCGCCTTCCCCGTCGCGATGGCGCTCGCGACGGGCGTCGAGGCGCCGTCGTCGGCCATCGCGCAGCTCGCCCAGCTGGACGATGCGGGACGTCGCCAGTTCGGCCGCACCGCCCTGTGGCTCACGCTCGGCATCGTCGGCACGCTCACGCTGCTGCTCACCGCGTCCGTCGTCTACCTCGAGATCGGCCTGCCGAGCGAGGACTCGACCCTCGTCGCCGACCTCGCACGTGCGGCGGCCACTCCCGCGGTCTTCGCGCTGTTCCAAGGGGCCACCGCGCTGCTGCTGCTGTCGGCCGCGAGCTCGTCGTTCCAGGCAGGTCCCGGTCTCATGAAGGCGCTCGCGCGCCGCGAGGACGGCAGCGCCGGACACGGAGTCCTGCCGGCGATCCTCGGCAGGACGAACGCGCACCACACGCCCTATATGGGCGTCGCGCTGTTCCTTGCGCTGTCCGCCGTCGTCGTCGCCGCCGCGGGCGCGCGCGACCAGCGACTCGTCCTGTTCTACGCCGTCGCCGTGTTCGTGAGCTTCCTCATGGGCCTGATCTCCATGGCGATCCTCGCCCACCGTGACGGCCAGCGCCGCTGGGTCGTGCTCAACGTGGTCGCGGCGATCGCCGTGGGCTTCACGCTCATCATGAACCTCACGCGCGTCGCCGCTCTCGGCTCGCTCGCGGCCACCGCGATCGCCTCGGGGATCCTCTACTGGGCGTGGGTGCGCGCGGGCAAGCCGAGCGGAGCCTCGCACGCGGTCGCCGAGTCCGAGGCGGGGGAGGTCGAGGACGCGGACAGCCAGGACGATGCAGCCGTTCAGGAGTCGCCGCTCCAGGACGATGCCGTGGCCCCGTTGGCGTCGACCGAGTCTGAGGCTGTCGACGAGCCGGTTGCGGCGCGCGTGCGCGCCAAGCGCTGACACTGCCTTCCCGCCGACCCGACCTGTCGGCCTGACCGCCTCGGCATCGTTGCCGCCCCAGCATCGTCCCCGCCTGCGCATCGTCCCGTCCCCGTGCCTCCGGGCCCTCCTCTGGCCCGGGCGACCCGGCGCCTGTAGCCTGCCCGCGTGACGGCACGACGGGTGGGGCTGCTGGGTGCGACCGGCATCGGCGTGGGCTCGATGCTCGGTGCGGGAGTCTTCTCCGACATGTGGGTCGATGTCCTCGCCGCCGGGCGCTGGTACCTCCTCGCCCTCGGCCTCGCCGCCGCGATCGCGATCGCGAACGCGCTGTCGACCGCGCAGCTCGCCGCCGCGCATCCGGTCGCTGGAGGCTCATACGCGTACGGCCGAGCGGAGCTGTCCCACTGGGCCGGCCACGTGGCGGGGGCGGCGTTCCTCGTGGGCAAGACCGCCTCGGTCGCGGTCGGCGCGGTCGTGCTCGGCACGTATGTGCTCCCCGGGCATGCACAGGGGATCGCGACAGCGGCCATCGCGTTGGTATGGGCGCTGAATGCGCGCGGGATCACGAAGACCGCGGGGGGCGCGACCGCGATCGCGATCGTGGTCTCGGCCTCGCTCGCGGCGCTCGTCGCCTTCGCTGTCGGCACGCCGGTGATATACGGCTGGTTCGCGTACGCGCCGATGAGCGGCGAGACCTACGAGCCGAGCGTCCTCGACATCGCGCTGCACGGAGGCGAGGGGAGCCTCGCGCAGGTACCCGTCGCGGCCGCGGCCGCCTTCTTCGCCTTCGCGGGGTACGCGAGGATCGCCACGCTCGGGGAGGAGGTGCGCGAGCCCGAGCGCACGATCCCGCGCGCGATCGTCATCGCGCTCGCGGTCGTGCTCGCGCTCTACCTCGCGGTCGGGATCGCGCTCGCGGTCCACGTCGGCTACGACGGCCTGGTGGCGGTGCTTCCCCAGAGCGCGGATGCGGGCGAGGCGCTGCAGGACGCACCCCTCGAGCGGCTCGCGGACGCGGTCGGCTTCCCGCTCGGGCTCGTCACCGCGACCGCCGCCCTGAGCGTTTTCGGGGCCATGCTCGCGGTCCTCGCAGGCGCGGGCCGCACCGCCATGGCCATGGCGCGCGAGGGCGATCTGCCGCGCGGGCTCGCGCGACAGGGCGGGAGCGGGGCGCCGTGGCTCGCCGAGCTCGTGAGCGCCCTCGCCGCGATCGCGCTCGTGTGGACGCAGGGGACGAGCCTGCTGCTGGTCTCCGTGGCGACGATCCTCACGTACTACGCGGTTGCCAATGCGGCGGCGATCGCCCAGTCGCGGGGAGGTCGCCGCGCGACGCTCCGTGTCCCGGTCGCGGTGTCGGCTCTCGGTCTGGTCGGGTGCGTCGCGCTCGCGCTCGTCGCCGCACCCTCGGCCGTCGGCGAGGGCCCGGGATGGGTGCCGTGGGCGCTCGCGGTCACGGTGCTGGGCTGGCCATCCGTCGCCTTTCTCGCCCGACGGGGTGCGCTAGGACCGAAGTCCCGCTAGGATGATCAGCAGTTGACGTATCAACGCCAACTCGGCGCCTTCGGCGCCACGGCCCGCTGAGGCCGAACCGCACCCCGGTCCCCGGGGGTGCGGTTCGCCGGCCTCGCGCCGAACCTCACCCGTGAAGGCCGCAGGAATGACGTGTCCGCCGGCCCCGCGCGCCCACCGGCCCCGCGCCATGGCAGGCACCCGGGCGCCGCGGCCGGCGTCGAGGGCTCAGGCCCCGAGCGTCCAGCCGATCCAGGCCCCGCAGACCCCTACCGCGAACGTCGCGGCGAGGTACAGCGCCGCGTCGCGACGCCGTCCGTCCTGGAACAGCACGACGGCGTCGACGGCCATGCTCGAGAACGTCGTGAGCCCGCCGGCGAGCCCTCCACCGAGCACCACGAGCTCGGCCTCGGTGATGCCGCCCGCGGTCGCGGCGGCGGTGAGCCACGCCAGCAGTGTCGCGCCCGCCGCATTCACGGCGATCGTGGGCCACGGGAAGGACTGCGGGTGATCGATGCGCCCCACGAGGAAGCGCAGGACGGCTCCCACTCCGCATCCGGCCCCGGCGGCGAGCAGCAGCAGGGGAGACATCATCGCTCGTCACCCCC
This sequence comes from Demequina sp. NBRC 110054, assembly GCF_002090115.1. Taxonomy (NCBI): domain Bacteria; kingdom Bacillati; phylum Actinomycetota; class Actinomycetes; order Micrococcales; family Demequinaceae; genus Demequina; species Demequina sp. NBRC 110054. The sequence continues at coordinate 145,542 of NZ_BBRK01000004.1, read as the reverse complement.
GACGTGCACGGCCTCCTCGCGGCCGGCCTCGAGTCCTCCGAGCCACCATCCGAGCGCGGCCGAGGCGACGGCGAGCAGCATCAGCACGCCGAGCAGGAGCCAGTTCGCGGGGTGAGCGGCGTCCACGCCCCACGTGAGCACCGCGACCGAGGAGAACGTCGTGAAGCCGCCGAGCAGCCCTGGCCCGATCGCGGGGAAGATCGCCCACCCGCCTTCGCGCTGCGCGCGCGAGACCACGAAGCCCAGCACGAGCGAGCCGACCACGTTCACGAGCACGAGGTCCCACGGCATCGTCCCGGTCGCGTGAGGAAGCGCCTGTCCGACCAGGAGCCGCAGCACGCCCCCGACGAAGCCTCCGGCCCACACGAGCGTGAGCGTGCGCCCCACGGTCAACGGCGCTCGGCGAGCCAGGTGTCGGCGACCTCGAGCTCGCCGTCCATCGTCTTCGTGACGGAGCCCACCAACGCGCGCTCGATCATCGGCCCCACTATCGGCATCGGGACCGCGACCTTGCCCGTGGCGAGCAGCTCGGTGCCGTCGCCGTCGGGTCGCAGGCCCAGCGCCCCCGCCACATGGCCGGGCGCTCCCATGATCTCGACTGCGAAGGTGCCGATGCGCTCGTGCTCCTCGGGTGGCTCCCACGCCTCGGTGTAGGTCACGACGAGTCTCGAGCCCACGAAGCCGCGCATCTCTGAGGGGATCGAGGACGTCGGCGCCTCGCGTCGCAGCGAGACGGTGAAGGCGGTGTCGGCGGTGCCGTCGACCAGCAGGTCGACCAGCCGCGCGCCCGAGGCCTCACCGCGCAAGCGCGAGAACCCCTCGTCCGCCAGCATGGCGACGACGGCGTCGAGCGGCGCGTCGAAGCGGTGGCGGTGCGTGAAGTCCATGCGTGTCTCCCGGTGTCCCTACGGCCTCTCAGCCTACCCCGCGAGAGCAGCGACTCCCTGGTATCAGGGGCCGCGCGACGGCGCCGGCGTGGGACGGGCGGCGGCGCCCGGTGTCAGCGGGCCGTAGGCTTGGACGGTGGCAAGCCTGAGAGAGACCGCGGAGCGCTTCGGCGCCCTCACCGACGCCGAGGCCGAGTGCCTGTCCCTGCTCGCGGAGGACTGGCAGATCATCGCCGACCTGTCCTTCGCCGACCTCGTCATGTGGCGTCCCGTGGACGACGGCTTCGTGGCGATCGCGCAGTGCCGCCCCTCCACCGGTCCCACGGTCCACCAGGACGATGTGGTGGGTTCCTTCGCCGCCGAGGGACGCGTCGCGCATCTTCGCACCGCCTTCGACTCGGGCGAGCTGGTCGCGTCGCGCGAGCCGCGCTGGGACGAGTCGTACGCGGTCCGCGAGGACGCGCTTCCCGTCGTCCTGGACGGCCGCCCGATCGCAGTGCTGACCAGGGAGGTCTCGCAGGCGGTGTCGCGCTCGTCGTCCCGGCTCGAGCTCAACTACAAGGGTGCCGCCGACGACATCCTGCACATGGTCACGCGCGGCGAGTTCCCCGTGCCGACCTCGGTCACCGGTCCGCGACGCGGCGCGCCGCGCGTCGGCGACGGCGTGCTGCGCCTCGACGCCGCCGGGCATGTCACGTACGCGAGCCCCAACGCGCTGTCGTGCTTCCACCGCCTCGGACTGACCGGCCCGCTCATCAACAAGTCGCTCCCGCGCGAGGCGAGCACGATGCTTCTCGACAAGGGTCAGATGGACGAGACCCTTGCGATGGTCGTCATGGGTCGCGCCGCCTGGCGCACCGACATCGAGGCGAACGGGGCGGCGCTGTCGCTGCGCGCGATCCCGGTGACGGAGAACGGGGTGAGGCACGGCGCCGTGCTGCTGTGCCGCGACGTGTCCGAGCTGAGGCGGCGCGAGCGCGAGCTCATCACGAAGGATGCGACGATCCGCGAGATCCACCACCGCGTGAAGAACAACCTGCAGACCGTGGCGGCGCTCCTGCGTCTCCAGTCACGTCGCGTCGATGCCCCCGAGGCCAAGGAGGCGCTCGCCGAGGCGATGCGGCGCGTGTCGACCATCGCGCTCGTCCACGAGACGCTGTCCGGCACGCTCGACGAGCTGGTGAACTTCGATGACCTGGGTCGCCGCGCGATGCGCATGGCCGCCGAGGTGGCGTCGCCCGGCGTTCAGGTGAGCATCGTGCGCGAGGGCGACTTCGGCATGATCCCCGCGCAGTGGGCCTCCTCGCTCGCGCTCGTGATGACCGAGCTCATCACCAATGCGGTGGAGCATGGCTTCGTCGGCAGGGAGCGCGGCGTCATCACCGTGCATGCCGACCGCGAGGCGGCCCGCGAACGGCTCCGCATCGCGATCCTCGACGACGGCGTGGGGCTGGCGGGCAGTCCGACGGGCCTCGGCTCGTCGATCGTGCGCACTCTCGTGGAGAACGAGCTCGACGGCTCGATCGAGTGGGTCGCCCGCGAGGACGGACCCGGCTCGGCGGTCAGGCTCGACGTGCGGATCGGCGAGGGGCCGGGCGAGGGTCGCTACTGACCGCGGCCTCGCCGCTCAGCTCGGCGCCTCGGCGCCGGGAACGGCAGAAGCCGCGCCGCCCCGAGGGGCGACGCGGCTTCGTTGTCGCTGGGTTACTTCGCGGCGCGGCGCGCGCGAGCGGCGCGGCGCTTGAGCGAGCGGCGCTCGTCCTCGGACAGCCCGCCCCAGACACCGGAGTCCTGGTTGTGCTCCATGGCCCACTGCAGGCAGGTCTCGCGGACGTTGCACGTGCCGCAGACGGCCTTGGCCTTCTCGATCTGAGAGATCGCCGGGCCGGTGTTGCCGACGGGGAAGAAAAGCTCGGGGTCCTCGACCTCGAGGCACGCAGCGTCGTTACGCCAATCCATCATGTACTCCTCTGGGTAAAAGAGAGCGACGGACCATCCAGCCATGGGGGTTGGCGGTGATCCGTCGCATCGTCGCTACATCACTGCCGAACATTTTCCCATTGTTACGAACAGATGACAAGGGGGAGCTTTCTGAGAATTTCCGCAGACCCGCCTCGCGGTCCTAGGGTGGGCGCCGTGAGCTCTCTCCGCCGTCGCGATCCGCTCGACGTTCTGGCCACGGTGCTGCTCGCCCTCGAGGCGCTTGTCCTCGTCGGTGTGGCCGCCGTCTATGCCGCGTACGCGATCGGGGGAGAGCACGTCGAGCTGGCCGCGACCCTCGGGATCGGCGCCTTCGCGCTCGCGATGGCGGGCGGCATCGCCCTCGTCACGCGCGGCTTCGCGCGCGGCGCGCGGTGGTCGCGAGGCGCCGCGCTGACCTGGCAGGTGCTGCAGGCGGCCGCCGCCGTGGTGATGCTGGGCGCGGTGCCCGCGATAGCGATCGCGCTGCTCGTCGCCTCGGCGGTCGTCGCCGCCGCGGCGATGCGCGCCTCCGCCCGCGACGCGGCTGCGGGGGCCGAGAACACGGACAGCACCGACGACACGGACAGCGCCGAAGGCGAGGCCGACGCGCAGGGCTGAGCGGTCAGCCCGCGGAGACCTCCTCGGCCGAGGAACCGACCGATGTGACAGTGCCGTCCTCGTTGACGACGCCGATGAGCCACTTGTAGTTGCGCGTGATGTACGTGACGGGGATGCGCTGCAGCGAGTAGCCGGAGTGGGTGACGACGGAGATCGCGACCCTCGTCGGCTCCTCGGTCCACTCGAGGTAGTCCTCGTTGCGGGTGACGACCACGGGCGCCTCGTCGAAGATCTCAACCATCTCCGCGAGGGTCTCCTGCGTGGGCTCGACGAGCGCGAGGACCACGGGCACGTCGCAGACCACGCGGATCGTGCCGAAGACCTCGGAGGTGCCGGCGAGCACGACAGGGCGCCCGTCGATCTCCTCGCACATCGCGTCGATCATCGCGTCGGCGCCGTCCATCTCCGTGGTGAAGACGTTCACCGCGGCCCCGACGGGGACGGAGCTGCCCGGCGACACCGACACCCAGGCGGTGATCGGCAGCACGACGAGCGCCGCGGCCACGACGCGCTTGCCCAGCTGTCGACTGTGCTCGCGGGTGAGACGTGCGGCGAGCCACAGGCCGCCGACGGTCGCGGCGATGGCGAATCCGGGCAGCGCGGCCGGCTCGAAGCGTCGGATCGACCAGATCTGGTCGGCGATGATCGCGGGCTTCCACAGGTAGAACAGCGTGGACGGCAGGATCGCGATGAGCGGCACCCACCAGTCGTAGCGGCCACGCAGTGCGCGGTAGGTCAGCACGCCGAATCCCACGAAGGCGAGCAGCACGAGCGGCCACGTGAGGTAGTAGCTCAGCCACGTGACCGAGCTCTCGGCGTAGGTCCTGGTCGGATCGCTCTCGAGCCCCGCGGAGGCCTGGAAGCCCTCGATGACGCTGTTGGTGAACTGCTCGGCGCTCGTGTCGGTGCCTCGCCTCGAGGTCATCCACAGAGGCCGCGAGGCGAGCACGGTGAACAGTCCGACCACCACGAGCCCGCCTGCGAGCGACCCGCGGTGGCCGAGCCCCGCGGTGAGGGCATGCAGCAGGCGGTCCATGCGGCTGCCCTCGACCCAGCTCATCGCCCACAGGAAGGCCAGCGCCGCGAGCACCGCGTACGCGCCGATCAACAGCGTCGTCTCGTCGCCCAGTCGCTCGAGGTAGGCGCGGCTCCAGCGGTAGAGCGACAGGTAGCCGCCCGCCAGGACGACGGCCTGCAGCGTCACATAGGCGAGCGCCGCGCCGCGCCGCCAGCGGCGGGGCGCGGCCGCGCCGGACAGCGCGAGCACGGTGCCGACGAGGGCGCCGAGCGCGAACACCGCGCCGTCGATGCGGGCGAAGACGGTCGCGCCCGACACGAACGCGCCGGCGAGCAGGGGAGCCCACGCGCGTTCGTTCACGCCGCGCCACGACCACAGGATCCCGGCGAAGACCAGCACGAGGGTGAGCGGCTCGGTGTACGCGGCCCTGGACAGTCCGATGTGCGCGACCGTCAGGCCGAGCAGTGCCGCGGGAGCCAGTGCGGCGAGCGGCGACAGGAGGCGGCGGGCGACGAGGTAGACGGCCGCCATGCCCGCGGCCCCGATGACGATGTTGGCGCCGTACACGCCGGCGGTGCCCGCGATCCACCCGCCGACGGCGATCGTCGCGGGCAGCATCTTGGCGCCCTGGGGCTGCACCGCGTCGCCGAGCAGGTTCCATGCCTGCGAGGCGTCCGGGATGAGGTTGCTCTGCAGGGCCGCCGCCTCGACCGCCCCAGACGCGGGGATGTCCGTGCTGGCGTGGTCGACGAGCCACAGTCCGCTGAGCGTGAGGAACCCGGGATCGCGCACGACGAGGATGTACTCCGCAGCGAAGAACAGGTTGACGACCACCCAGGCGGCGAGCCCTCCGACCAGGAGCATCCCGGCGAGACGGGCGCGCGGGTGCGGATCGGCGACGACGAGATGGCGCCACAGGAGCGCGGTCAGCACCGCGGCGAGCGGCAGCACGGTCCACCACCGATGGTGGCCGACCGAGACGAGCAGCCCCGCCGAGACCGCGATCGCCGTGACGAGCAGCACGAACGCGGACGGCGCTGACCTGAGCGCGGCGTCGAGGCGGCGCTGGAGCGGGGAGGACGTCGCCGAGGCCCGGATGTCGGCTCGCGACGAGTTGGTCATGGTTCCCGAGCCTACTGGCGACATGCCGTGCCTCGACGAGCCCGTGAGGAACTTGGGCTGCGGAGAACCTTGCATTGAGAGGCCCCGGCGGTATCGTGTCCTCATGACCCGCATTGTCTTGGTCGAAGATGACCCCACCATTTCGGAACCCTTGACCCGGGCTTTGACCAGAGAAGGCTACGACGTCGAGTGGTGTGGCACCGGTACCGAAGGTGTTGGGGCCGCGGAGGATGCCGACCTGGTGATCCTCGATCTTGGCCTGCCCGATATCGATGGCGTCGACGTCGCACGTCGCATCCGTGACAAGGGCCTCCAGGTGCCCATCCTGATGCTCACTGCGCGCGCGGACGAGGTCGATCTCGTGGTCGGCCTGGACGCTGGCGCCGACGACTACGTCACCAAGCCCTTCCGTCTGGCAGAGCTCCTCGCCCGCGTCCGCGCGCTGCTGCGCCGCCGCGCGGGTGCCGACACCGTGGGAGAGATCTCTGCGCGCGACGTGCGCGTGGATGTCGCGGGCCACCGCGCCTTCCTCGGCGAGAGCGAGCTCCAGCTCAGCTCGAAGGAGTTCGAGCTCCTCCAGGCGCTCGTGACCAACGCCGGCTCGGTCGTCTCCCGCGACGCCCTCATGCGTGAGGTGTGGGAGGCGGAGTCGGGCGCGCCGTCGAAGACCCTCGACATGCACGTGTCCTGGCTGCGCCGCAAGCTGGGCGACGACGCCGCGAATCCCCGCTACATCACCACGGTGCGGGGGATGGGCTTCCGCTTCGAGAGCGGCGACTAGGCCCGCGCCGTGCGGCGCAAGCTGCTCCAGGCCACCGTCTCCGCGCTCCTGGTCGCGGTGGTCCTTCTCGGCATCCCCCTCGGCGTCGCCGCGGCCCAGCTGATCTTCAGCTCCGCGGAGCAGGACCTCGGCCTGCGCGCCTCGACCGCCTCGCGCGCGATCGAGGTGCGTTACGACCTCAACGACACGATCGACGAGCGCACGCTCGAGGCCTTCGTGTCCGAGGCGCGCGGCGCCCCCAAGTACATGGTCGTCACGCTGCCTGACGGCACCGAGCTGTCGGCGGGGGAGCAGCCGGATCCTGCGCTCGTCGGCTCGTATGTCGCGAGCTCGGGCGTGTTCGTGAAGATGTACGTCGCGTGGTGGGACGTCTTCCTTGACGCGGCTCAGCTGGTGGGGCTCGTCTTCGCCGTCGCATTCGTCGCGATCGTCGCGGGCATCGCGATGGCCTCATGGCAGGCCGAGCGCCTCAGCCGGCCGCTCGTGTACCTCGCGGCCTCCGCCGAGCAGGTCGGCTCTGGCCAGACGCGACCGCGCCTCGAGCGCACGGGGGTCGAGGAGATCGACCTCGTCGCCGAGGAGCTCTCGCGCTCGGCCGATCGCATGGCCGCGCGGCTGGCCGCGGAGCGCCAGTTCGCCTCCGACGCCTCCCACCAGCTGCGCACCCCTCTCACGGCCCTCACGATGCGGCTCGAGGAGATCTCGCTCATGACGGATCGCGACGAGGTGCGCGAGGAGGCCGAGGCCTCGCTCGAGCAGGTCGAGCGGCTCGTCGGCGTGGTCGACGACCTGCTGGGGCGTTCGAAGCGCGCGCTCGGCGCGGGCACCGAGCTGCTGTCGCTCGACGAGGTCTTCAGCCAGCAGCGCGAGGAGTGGGCCGCGACGTTCGCGAAGGCGGGTCGCAGGCTCACGATCGAGGACACGGACAGCTCCGTCTTCGCGACGCCGGGCGGCCTCGCGCAGGTGCTCGCCACGCTCATCGAGAACTCGCTGCACCACGGAGGAGGCACGACGACCGTCTCCGCGCGCGAGTCCGGCTCGAGTCACGCGATCGTGCTCGAGGTCAGGGACGAGGGCGACGGGGTGCCAGACGACCTCGCGCCGCGGATCTTCGAGCGCGAGGTGACCTCCGGCAGGGGCCATGGCCTGGGCCTCGCGCTCGCGCGCGACCTCGTCACGGCCGACGGCGGCCGCCTCGAGCTGTCGCAGCGCCGCCCCGCGGTGTTCTCGGTGTTCCTCCAGGGCGTGCCGCAGATGGTCGACCTCGAGAAGGTGGTCCCGCACGGGCGCGCGCTCAAGCAGCGCACCCGCTGGGTGTGGGGCAGGGGCTAGGGGAGACGGATGTCTCCTGGAATCGCACCAGGCCTGGGAACCAGGCGGTTTCCGGGCCTGGTGCGATTCCAGGGCGCGGACGGGCCAGGGCCGGGCTAGGGGCGGGGCTCGTCGGCGACCAGGGACGATGCGTCGCCCGGCTTCGCGACGCCCGTCCCTGATGCGACGACGGTGCCGGACACATCGTCCCTGTCCTCGGGGTCCTTGAACAGGAACAGCCGGTACGCCCCATAGCGCGCGATCGTGCCCAACCCGATGCCGATCATCGCGGCGATGTTGTCCGCGAGCGGTGACGTGAGCCCGAGCACGTGGTGGGACACCCCGACCGTGCCGGACTCGATCAGGAGCGCGGCGCCGTTCACCACGAGGAACATCAGCGCCTCGTGGCCGGGCTTGTGGACGCTCATGCCGCGGAAGGTCCACCCGCGGTGCGCGACCCACGCGAAGGCGATCGAGACGAGCGTCGCGATCAGCTTCGCGGTGACGACGCGGTCGTCGTCCCCGCCGATCTCCGCGTCGGGCGCGAATGGGCCGAGGCGGAGCAGGTTGAACGTGCCGAGGTTGACGAACACGCCCACGACCCCGACCGTGGCGAAGCGCGCGAGCTCGCCCGCTCGCGAACGCACCCAGGCCACGATCGTCATGCCACAGCATTTTACGCGGGTAGTTTTGACCCATGACCCCGCCTATCGTCGCCGTCGTCGGCGGCGGCCAGCTGGCGCGCATGATGGCGCCCGCCGCGACCGAGCTCGGCGTGATCCTGCGCGTGCTCGTCGAGTCGCCAGCCGCCGCCTCCGCGCTGCCCGCCCATGAGACCGTCGTCGGAGTGCCGTCCGACCCCGAGGCCGTCGCGGCGCTGCTCTCCGAGCCCCGGCCCTCTGTGCTCACGTGGGAGCACGAGCACATCCCCGCCGAGGTGTTCGCGGCGGCGGAGGCCGTCGGAGTCCCCGCGCTTCCGGGCCTCGGTGCGCTCACCTTCGCGCAGGACAAGATCGAGATGCGCGTGCGCATGGACGCGCTCGGGCTGCCGAACCCCGACTGGGCGCCGGTGACCACGGAGGCCGAGGTCGCATCGTTCCTGTCCTCCCACGGGGGAGAGGCGGTCCTCAAGACCGCGCGCGGCGGCTACGACGGCAAGGGCGTCCGCATCGTCCGCGACGCCGCCGAGGCCTCCGACTGGCTCGCGGCGGCGGCCGACGGAGGTCCCCGGGTCCTCATCGAGGCCAAGGTGCCGTACACCCGCGAGCTCGCGGCGCTTGCCGCGCGGCGGCCGTCCGGCGCGGTCGTGACGTGGCCCGTCGTCGAGTCGATCCAGCGCGACGGAGTCTGCTCCGAGGTGATCGCCCCGGCGCCCGGCCTCACCGACGACGAGTCGGACGAGGCCCGCGCCGTCGCCGCTCGCGTCGCGACCGAGCTGGGCGTCGTCGGGGTGCTCGCGGTTGAGATGTTCGACACGGGCGAGCATGTGCTGATCAACGAGCTCGCGATGCGCCCGCACAACTCCGGCCACTGGACCCAGGACGGCGCGGTGACGAGCCAGTTCGAGCAGCACCTGCGCGCGGTGCTCGACCTGCCGCTCGGGTCGACCGAGGCGCTCGCGCCCGTCACCGTGATGGCGAACGTGCTCGGGGGCGCACGCGAGGACCTCCCGACCGCTCTCGCGGACGTGGACGATGCGGGGGCGAAGATCCACCTGTACGGCAAGGAGGTCCGGCCTGGTCGCAAGGTGGGGCACGTGAACGTCACAGGCGAGGACGCGGACGACGTCTACCGCCGTGCTGTCGCCGCCGCCGCTATCGTGAGGGACGGAGGTGCGGCATGAGCGAGCAGCCGATCGTCGGGATCGTGATGGGGTCGGACTCCGACTGGCCCGTGATGCAGGCGGCGGGGGAGGCCCTCGCCGAGTTCTCGATCCCGTTCGAGAAGGACGTGGTCTCCGCGCACCGCATGCCCGAGGAGATGATCGCGTACGGCCGCTCGGCGGCGGAACGCGGCCTGCGGGTCATCATCGCTGGCGCTGGCGGAGCCGCCCATCTGCCGGGCATGCTCGCCTCGGTGACGACCCTGCCCGTCGTGGGCGTGCCCGTCCCGCTGAAGCACCTCGACGGCATGGACTCGCTGCTCAGCATCGTCCAGATGCCCGCGGGCGTGCCCGTCGCGACCGTGTCGATCGCGGGCGCGCGCAACGCCGGACTGCTGGCCGTGCGCATGCTCGCCTCGGGCACCGATGAGCTCGGCCGTCGTCTCACGGTCGAGATGGAGGGCTTCCAGGACTCGCTGCGGGAGACCGCTCACGCCAAGGGCGAGGCGCTCCGCAGGGCGTAGACGTCCCGCTCCCGGCGGAGGCCGGAGCCCCGGGGTCAGCGAGTGTCAGACCTCGCAGGCCGCGAGGATCTCCTCTTCGGTGTCCCGGCTGATGTTGTAGGACTTCTCGGGGGGCACCGGCAGGTACATCGTCGACTCGTCCTCGGAGAGGTCGGCGCGCTCGGAGGAGTCGGTCTCGTCCTCTGTCGTGTTGGCGTCGTCGATCTCGTCGAGCGCATCCTGGAGCCCGGAGTCGTCCCGGATCGCGGCCCAGACCGCCTCGGCGTCCGACGTGAGGACCACGTCGCCAGAGCCGTCGCCCGCGTACGCCCACGGCGTCGTCGTCATCACGACGTTGTCGAGGTCGATGTTGCGCAACGAGTACAGCAGGCCGAAGTCGTACGTCACGGAGCCGAAGTCCTCGGACATCGTGAACGACTCGGTCGCGGCCTTGACGAACTTCGTGAGGACGCTGACGTCGGTGAACGCGTTGACGCTGAGCGCCTTCTCGATGATCGCCTCGATCAGCTGCTGCTGCCGCTCGATACGCATGAGGTCGGTGCCGTCACCCAGGTTGTAGCCGGTGCGGGCGCGGGCCCAGGCCAGGGCCTCCTTGCCGTTGAGCACCTGCGCACCCGCGTCGAGGTCGAGGTTCGCCTTCTTCGAGTAGACGTCGTAGGGGATGCACATCGGCACGCCGCCGAGCGCGTCGACCATGTCGCGGAAGCCGCTGAAGTCGGCGACGACGTACTGCCCGTCGAACTCGATGCCGGTGAGGTCGTTGATCGTGCGCATCACGCACGCGGCCGCCTCGGAGGGGTCGTTGTTGAAGCCGTAGCCGATCGAGAACGCGGTGTTGAACTTGGCGGTCCAGCCCGTCTGCGTCTGACCGTCGAACGACTCGCACGTGGAGATCGCGACGCGCGTGTCGCGCGGGATCGAGACGAGCTCGACGCGACTGCGGTCCGCGGAGATGTGCACGATGATCGTCGTGTCGCCGCGGGCACCGTCGACGTAGCCGCCGATGTTCTCGTTCTCGCCAGAGCGGACGTCCGACCCGATGACGAGGATGTTGAGGTCCTCGCCAGCGTTCTCGTCGACAGGGTCGTCGGAGTCGCCGGAGGAGACGGGGGAGGAGATGTACTCGGCGCCGTCGCCCTCGTCGTCGCCGCCGCCCGCGATCGCGCTGATGTCCTTGGTGTTGGCGTTCCACTGGATCATGGCTGCGCTCGCGAAGCCGAACGAGCCGTAGAAGCCGACGACCGCGAGCGTGACCGACGCGACCGAGGACATCACGATTCCGTGGTGTCGGCGGGTGGCGTGGCGCGGGCGCAGGCGCGCGCGGCTGAAGCTCGTCTTCGTCATGAGTGCCGTCATTCTATGCGGTGCCAGCGCAGAGAATGCGCAGAGTGTGGCAGATGCCTCACGCGTCCGGTGGCGGGGCGCCTGGGTGCCTCAGAAGCGCGCTACGCGCCGCACTCCGCGAGCAGGTCGTCGACGACGGACTCGTCGTCCGTCGCGTCGGCATCCTCGCTGGTGCTGGCCGTCGCCTCGGGCGTCGCCGTGGCGTCGCCGTGCCCCGTGTCCCACTCGGACGAGGCGTCGCCCTCCGCATCCACGGTGAGCGGCTCATCGTTGCGAAGCTGCTCCCACATGGTCTCCGCGTCCTCGGTGGCGACCACGTTGAGGTAGTCCTCGGTGTACTCCCACGGCACCGTCGCGAAGACGACATCGTCGATGCTGAGCCCGCGCAGGCTCCACGCGAGCCCTTCCAGATACTCGAGATCGCCGAGCTCCTCATCCATCGTCATCGCGCTCGCCATGGCGCGGACGAACTGCGTGATCTCGTCCGTGTCGGTGAGGATGTTCTTGCCCAGCAGCGTGCGGATCGTCTGGCGCAGCAGCTCCTGCTGGCGCGTGATCCGCTGCAGGTCGGAGCCGGAGACCCCGCCCTCCTCGGCGGTGCGCAGCCTCGCGTACGCGAGCGCCTGCTTTCCGTCGAGGACCTGCGCGCCCGCGTCGAGGTAGAGGTGGGCCTTCTTGGAGGAGATGTCCTGCGTGATGCACATGGGGATGCCGCCGATCGCGTCGACCATGTCCTTGAAGCCCTCGAAGTCGACCACGGCCCAGTGGTCGATCGCGACCCCGGTGAGGTCCTGCACGGTGTTGATGGTGCAGGCCGCGGCCTCGGCTGCGCTTCCCTGCGTGCCCCCGTTGGCGAACGCGTTGTTGAAGTCGCCGTACCACCCGTACACGGTGGTCCCGTCGAAGAGCGTGCAGTCGGACACCTGCACCTGGAGGTCGCGGGGGATCGAGATGGCCTCTACTCGGGTGCGGTCCGCGGAGATGTGCAGCAGCACGGTGGTGTCGTTGCGCATGCCCCCGACATCGCCGTTGCCGTCCGCGTTGTCCCCCGAGCGCGTGTCCGAGCCCATCAGCAGGATGTTGAGGTCGTCGCCCGCGTCGGTGTCGACCGGACCGGCAGATGCGGACGCGGTCGCCTCGACCTCGTTGATCAGCTCGGTGACGTCGTGCGTGTCGAACTCACCCTCGACGAGGTGGGCGAACACCTGGTAGCCGACGAGCACGAAGCCCATCACCGCGGCGACGAGCATCGTGCCGATCCGCAGCACCGCGTGGCCCGGCTGACGTGCGCCGTGGCGGCGTGCGGGGCCACTTCTCCCGCTCGAACTCGTCACGACGTCCGATCCTAGTCATCGAGTGACTCGCGTCTGCGCGAGGGATCGCTCCGTTTCCATCGTCCCTGCACCCAGTGCAGGATGTCACTCTCGACTTGACGGACGCGGATGACACGGGTGTAATTCCCTGTAGGCGGGGGTGGCTCCCCCGCGGCGAATCGGAGGGAAGCCTATGTGGAGCATCTACGACGGCACAGTCCCCTCGGACGCCGGCGCGCCAGCACCGACGCTCGCACCCGTGGTCGACATCTTCGACGCGGTGGAGGACGACGGACCGCTGGCATGGCAGGAGCGCTCTCTGTGCGCTCAGACAGATCCTGAGGCATTCTTCCCCGAGAAGGGTGGATCGACACGCGAGGCGAAGAAGGTGTGCGCGTCGTGCGAGGTCCGTCAGGAATGCCTGAACTACGCTCTTGAGAACGATGAGCGTTTTGGGATCTGGGGTGGGCTCTCTGAGCGCGAGCGTCGCAAGCTCAAGCGGCGCGCTGTCTAGTCGGCTTTCCGCGAGGGACGGGTCGTGAGCACGGCGCGTCCTGTCGTGCGCGCGATCGTCGTCTCCGACGGCCGATCCGCGCATCTGACCGCGGTGCTCGGAACGCTGGCCGAGCACGAGTACGACACCCTCGACGTCGTGGTCGTCGGTGGCGACGCCCCCGAGCTTCCGCCAGGGCTGCGCGGCGATATCGTCTCCGCGCCCGGGGCGACCTACCGTGAGGCCGTCGACTCGGCGCTTGCCAGGCACCCCGATCTCGACCGCGACTATCTGTGGCTGCTCCATGACGACACGGCGCCGCTGCCGGGCGCGCTCTCCGTGCTCACCGCGACTGCTCGCAAGCGTCGCAGGGCCGTCATCATCGGCGCCGCCCAGGTCCGGTGGGACGAGCCCAGCCGACTGGTCGGCCTTGCGGCGACCACCTCACGGGTGGGCGCGCGGCGCGTCTCCCTGGTCGAGGAGGACGACGTCAACCAGGGCCAGCACGACTCCCGCGACGACGTGCTGGCGGTCAGCCTCGCGGGCGCGCTCGTGCGCCGCGACTGGTGGGTCGAGTCGGGCGGCACGGACGATGCGTACCGTGGCTTCGGAGAGAGCCTCGACCTGTGCCGGCGCGCCTGGAGATCGGGATACGACGTCGTCGTCGTCCCTGCGGCACGCATCCGCCATGCGCAGGACGGCCTCAACGGCGAGCGGACCGGGTCGGCCCGAGGCCGCGCGTCCAGCTACGCGGCCAGGCGGACCGGCGAGTGGTACCACTCGCTCGCGTACGCGCCCGCCGCGGTCGTGCCGCTGCTTGTGCTCTGGTCCTTCCTCGCGGTGCCGGCGAGGCTCGTGCTCCGTATCGCCCAGAACGACGGTCGCACGGCGTTCTCCGAGCTCGGGGTTCCCTGGCGGCTGCTCGGAAGGCTCGGATCGCTACCACGCAGCCGACGTGTGGTCCGGAAGGCATCCGCGGTGCCGACCAGCATCGAGCGCCCCCTGCTCGCGACGCCTCGAGAGGTCCTGCATCATGTCCGCGTCGCGGAGCTCGGCGCCTACGACGCATGGCGCGAGAGCCACGCGCCGAGCGACGTCGAGCGGGCCGAGCTCGCCGTCGCGGCGGGGCGGCGGCGGCGCGGCCTCGCGGTCACCGCCCTGCTCGCCCTCGTGGTCTCGCTCGCCCTGCACGCCGACTGGTTCGTGGGGCTCGCGCGAGGAGAGATGCTGAGCGGCGCCGTCCTCGGTGTGACCGACCTGTCGTTCTCCGACGTCTGGACGCGGGTCGTGACCGCGTGGGACCAGTCGGGCTTCGGGGGCCCCGCGCTCGACTCTGCGTACGCGTCCCTCATGCTTCCGCTCGCCGCGATCCCCGGCGGTCTGCGCGTCGGCTTCGCGCTGCTGCTGGGACTCGCGCCGCTCATCGCCGCCCTCGGCGGCTGGGCGGCAGCCGGCGCAGTCGTGCGCTCGGCATGGGCCAGGGGCGCCGCCGCGCTCGCCTACGCGATGTGGCCGCTGTTCCTCGTGGCGGTCTCCGACGGTCGGGTCGGCGCCGTGATCGCGCACCTGGCTCTGCCCTGGGTGCTGTTCGGGATCGTGCGCGGCGCGGGCTGGCATCGCGGCGAGCCGGTGGGCGACGGCGAGTACCCGCGGATCGCCCAGGCCTCGCCCAGCGCCTCCGCGGGAGCCGCCTTCTCGGCCGCGGTCGCGGTCGCGGCCGCCCCCGTCCTGCTGGCGCCGCTCCTGCTCGTGGTGATCGTCGCCGGCGCGTTCGCGCGCGGAGCCCGTCTCCGCACCTGGAGCGTCGCGATCCCGGCGCTCGTCGTGTCGGGACCCGCGATCGTCGCGGCCGTGAGCCGCGGGACGTGGGGCGATGCGGCGCGCATCCTCGCGCGCGACGTGGGCCCGGCAGGAGAGTCGACGGTCCTGTCGCCATGGACCCTTCTGCTGGGCGGTGTCTCGGGTGACCTGTCGGCCGCGGGGCTGGGCGACGCGGCGGACGGAGACCTCGGCGCGGTGAGCGCCTACCTCGCTGTCGTCGTGGGCGTGTGCGTGCTCGGGGCCGCCGCGCTCGCGCTGGTCTCCCTGCGGACCGCGTGGGCGGTGCGTGCGCTGACCGTCGTCGCGGCCCTGGGCCTCGGAGCCGCGATCGTGTCTCAGCGGACGCCGGTCGGCTCGATCGACGGCGTCGGTGGGGAGATCACCGCAGGCTGGCCCGGAGCAGGCTCGTCCCTCATGGCGCTCGGCCTGATCATCGCCGCGGCTGCCGCATCGTCCGGTGCCTGGCAGACGGGGCAGCGGTCGAGGAGGCTCGCGTGGCGCCGCACCGGCTACGCGGTCGCGCTCGGCGCGGTCGCGCTCGTGCTCGCGGGTCACGTGGCGGCCCTCACGGTCTCCGAGCCGTCGGCCACCGCCGCGACGTCTTCGGTGACGAGGGTGCTGCCGCTCGCCACGGCACTGGACCAGGAGTCCGCCTCCCGTCAGCGCGCGCTCGTGCTCGACTCGGATGACGACGGGACGATCCGGTACACCGTGCTCGCCACGGACGGCACCGTGCGCGTGCTCGGCGCGGCCGAGCGTGACGCGCACGGCGTGCCCCTCAGCGGCCCGTCAGCCGACGGCGTGGCCTCCCCCGCCGACCTGGCGCAGGCCGTCGCGCTGCTCGCGGGCGGTGCGGACGGTGCTGCCGTGACCCTCGCGCAGTGGGGCATCGGCATCGTCGTGGTCGCCCCCGGCGACGACGGGCTCGTCTCCGCGCTCACGCAGGTGGATGACATCGTCGCGATCGGCGCGAGCGACTACGGCACCCCCTACCGCGTCGTCCGCGCGGACGGCACGCAGGCGTCGCGCGCGTGGCTCGAGCAGGGCGACGCGACGGTCACCGTGCCCATGTCCGATGCGTCCGGCGCGCTCGAGGTCGACGCTCAGGACGGGACGGTCGTCCTCGCCGAGTCGGAGGATGCGGGCTGGCACGCCACGCTCGACGGCGTCGCGCTCGCGAGGGTGGATGACGCGTCGGGTCGGAACGCCTGGGCGATCGACGGATCCGGAACGCTGCGGATCAGCTA
The DNA here is from genome assembly GCF_002090115.1 of Demequina sp. NBRC 110054. Classification (NCBI taxonomy): domain Bacteria; kingdom Bacillati; phylum Actinomycetota; class Actinomycetes; order Micrococcales; family Demequinaceae; genus Demequina; species Demequina sp. NBRC 110054. The sequence goes on along the minus strand of NZ_BBRK01000004.1, from coordinate 129,279 downwards.
TGAGGACCCCGAGCACGCCACGTGGCTGTGGGCCGCGGCGATCGTGTGCGGCTGGGTGCTGCTGTCCTCCGTCCCGCTGCACCGCTCTCGCGGAAGGGAGTCCTCATGACTCGCAGCCGACTCGTCGCCGCCCTGACGGGGCTCGCCGCCGCCGGGCTCCTGCTCGGGGCGGCCTTCGCCGGCACCGCCGTGGGATCAGCGTCGCCCGTCGCCGCGGAGGCGACCTCGATCACCGTGACGCCCGCGATGCAGCCCGCCGCGTGCGCGGGGGAGCTGGCAGTGCCCGTGGGCTCGATCGAGGGGGACGACTTCTCCTCCGACCCCACCGAGCGCTCGCGAGAGATCTTCGGCGGCGACGCCGAGGACGACGACGCCGAGGTGGTGGAGGGGCTGTTCGGGGCCTCGATCGAGCGCGTGTCCGACGGCGACATCGCGGGATACGCCGCGCTCGCGTGCGCCACCCCGGCGACGACGCAATGGCTCGTCGGCGGGTCCACGGCGCTCGGCTCGTCGGCGCGGCTCGTGCTCGTCAACCCCACGCAGTCGAACGTCGAGGCGACGGTCACCCTGTACAGCGGCTCGGGGCGAATCGACGCGCAGCACGTCGTCGCGGTCGGGGCGGGCGGTGTCGAGGACGTGCTGCTCGAGGCGATCCAGGACGGCATCGAGGCCACCGCGGTGCGCGTCGATGCGACTGGGGCCGGCATCGTCGCCGCGATCCAGGACTCGGCGCTCGACGGCCTGCAGCCCGCGGGCACCGACTGGATCGCGTCCGTCACCGAGCTCGGCACCTCGCTCGTCGTGCCGCTGGTCGGTGCGCGTGGACTCGACTCCTCTGCGGTGCTGCGGCTCGTGGCTCCCGAGGGTGGGACGGTGTCGCTGTCGCTCGCGAACGCGGACGGCGAGGTCGCATGGTCCGGTGTCGCCGAGGTCGAGCTCGAGCCGGGGGTGGTCACCGAGGTGACGGTCCCAGACACGGCGGGAGGGTCGGTGGCGATCGAGTCGGACTCGCCCGTCGCGGCCGCCGCTGAGATCACGGTGTCGCGCGCGTCCGAGATCGGCGAGGAGGGCTCGGTCGCGTACGACCGGACCTGGGTGGCAGCGGAGCAGCAGCCGGCGGCCACCGGTTCCACGCAGGACCAGGGCGTCTACTGGCCGGGCGAGGAGGGCGTGCTGGTCGCGTACACGCCGAGCGCCACGACGCTCACGGTGCTGGACGATGCGGGGGAGCAGGTGACCGAGGTGCAGACCTCCGCCGGCGCGCTCACGCGCCTCAGGGTCGCGAGCGTCGAGGCCGGCACGAGGCTCACCCTGCAGGGCAGGGCGGCGTGGGGGGTGCAGATCGTCGGCGAGGAGGGCTTCATCGCCTCGATGCGCGTGCTTCCCGCGACGATCCTCGACACTGAGCTGTCGGTCGTCGACGCTCCGTACGTCCCCTGAGGCGGTCAGCCTCCGAAGTCGGGGTCGACGTCCTCCGGGGCGCAGCCCAGGAGATGCGCGAGCTGCTCGGCGACCACGTCGCGCACGAGCAAGGGCAGCTCCGTGCCCTCGGCCCGCTCCTCGCATGGCCTTCGGTAGACCACGACGCGCGCCGGCTGTCCCATGTCCTCGGGGAAGAGCCTGCCGAGCGGGACGCCCTCCTCCCACGGGCTAGGGTCGGACGGCGGTACGTCCTCCACGCCGAACTCGACCCGGCCCCATCGGCTGCCCCAGCGCGGCTCGAGCCTCTCCGCGGCCTCGACGACGAGCGCGTCGAAGCGCTCGCCCCGGCTGCGATGGCCCGGCAGGGAGGCGGGGATCACAGGGGCGCGAAGCCCCCTTCCGTGACGGTCGCGGCGTGCCATGCGAGAGACCCTACGCCCGGCGAGCCGTCGAGGGTCGGCGGCGCCCGGGCCGGTCGCCTTCGGCGTGCCTCGCCCAGGCGTGACCCGGACGGAGGTACCGTCCCTTCCGTGATGGCCTCCCGACAGTGCTCCAAGACGGGCTGCACGCGGTCCGCCGCGGCGACGCTGACGTACGTCTACGCCGACTCGACCGTGGTCGTGGGACAGCTCTCCGCCTCGGCCGAGCCTCACAGCTACGACCTGTGCGCGGATCATGCGAGCCGGTTCACGGCGCCGCGCGGCTGGGACGTCGTGCACATCCAGCAGGACTACGTGGATCCGGGCCCGTCTCCCGACGACCTCGACGCGCTCGCGCGCGCTGTGCGCGAGGCAGGGGCACCGCCGCGCCCGGCACCTGCGATCCCGGTGGCACCGCCGTCGTCCGAGCCCCGTCGCGGCCACCTGAGAGTTGTCTCGTCAGATATTTGACCCACGCCCGCAATGCCGCCGTCATCGTTGACCGCTAGCCTGGGCGCCATGACCGATCTGAGTGGACTCATCAAGTCATACGACGTTCGAGGCATCGTGGGGGAGCAGCTGACGGAGGAGATCGCGCACGCGATCGGCGCCGCATTCGCAGACACCATCGTGCTTCCTGAGGGGGAGGGGACGGTGGCCATCGGCCACGACATGCGCGACTCGGGGCCCGGCCTGGTCGACGCCGTCGTCGCGGGGCTCACGGACCGCGGCGTGAACGTGGTCCGCATCGGCCTGTGCAGCACCGACGGCCTCTACCACGCGACCGGCGCGCTGAACATGCCCGGCGTCATGGTCACGGCGAGCCACAACCCGGCCGCCTACAACGGGATGAAGATGTGCCGCTCGCGCGCCCGCGCCGTGGGCGAGAACACGGGCCTGGGGCTCGTACGCGAGCTCGCTACGACCTATGTCGACGAGGGCGTGCCGGTCGCCGAGGCTCGCGGGACGGTGTCCGAGCGCGACATGATCCGCGAGTACGGAGAGTTCCTGCGCTCGCTCGTGCCGCTCGAGTCGATCCGCCCCCTCAAGGTCGTGGTCGACGCGGGCAACGCGATGGCCGGGTACACCGTGCCGTCGGTGCTCGGCTCCGAGGCAGGCCTGCCCGCGCTGCCGCTCGAGATCGAGCCGCTGTACTTCGAGCTTGACGGCACGTTCCCCAACCACGAGCCCAACCCGCTCGAGGAGGAGAACCTGCGCGACCTGCAGGCGGCGGTGGTGAAGCACGGCGCCGACCTCGGGCTCGCGTTCGACGGCGACGCGGACCGCTGCTTCGTGGTCGACGAGAAGGGCGCCGTGGTGCGCGCCTCGGCTATCACCGCGCTCGTCGGGCTGCGCGAGGCGGCCCGCGTGCGGGCCTCCGGAGAGACCGCCACGGTGATCCACAACGTGATCTCGTCGCGGGCCGTGCCCGAGCTGCTCGGCGCCGACGGCATCACCACGGTGCGCTCGCGCGTGGGCCACAGCTTCATCAAGGCGCTCATGGCGGAGAACGACGCGGTGTTCGGCGGCGAGCACAGCGCCCACTTCTACTTCCGGGACTTCTTCTACGCCGACTCGGGCATGCTCGCGGCCCTGCACGTCATGGCGGCGCTCGGCTCGCAGGACGGCCCGCTGAGCGCGATGCTCGCCGACTTCGACCCCTACACCGCGTCGGGCGAGATCAACTCGACGGTCCCCGACGTGAAGGCCGCGGTCGCGCGCATCCGCGCCGCCTTCGACGGGCGCGACGGGGTGACGCTCGACGAGATGGACGGCCTCACGGTCGAGCACTGGGACTCCGAGCCCCGCTGGTGGTTCAACGTCCGTCCGTCGGGCACCGAGCCCCTGCTGCGGCTCAACGTCGAGGCCGCGGACGCCGCGACCATGGAGCAGGTGCGCGACGAGGCGCTCGCAGTCATCAGGCAGGCCTAGTGTCCGCCGAAGGGGGCACGAAGGCGATCGTCGCCGCACTCAGCGCCAACCTCGGCATCGGCGTCACCAAGTTCGCCGCGTGGGGCCTCACGGGAGCGTCATCGATGCTCGCCGAGGCGATCCACTCGGTCGCCGACTCCGGAAATCAGCTCCTGCTCCTCATCGGCGGACGCAAGGCCCGCAAGGAGGCGACGCCCGAGCATCCGTTCGGCTACTCGCGCTACCGCTACTACTTCGCCTTCCTCGTGGCCGTCGTGCTGTTCACCCTCGGTGGCCTGTTCGCGCTCTACGAGGCGTGGCACAAGTTCCAGCACCCCGAGCCGATCGAGTCCTGGAAGTGGGTGCCGATCGTCGTCCTGCTCATCGCGATCGCGCTCGAGGGGATGAGCTTCCGGACCGCGATGAAGGAGTCCAACAAGATCCGCGGCAACGTGGGCTGGGCGAAGTTCATCCAGCGCTCGCGTTCCCCCGAGCTGCCCGTGATCCTGCTCGAGGACTTCGGTGCGCTCGTGGGCCTGGTCTTCGCGCTGTTCGGCGTCTCCATGACGCTCATCACCGGCAATGGGCTGTGGGACGCCGCCGGCACCGCGATGATCGGCCTCCTGCTCGTGTGCATCGCGCTCGTGCTTGCGCGCGAGACCCGCGAGATGCTGCTGGGCGAGTCAGCGACGCCCGAGGATGTCGACAGGATCCGCGCGGGGCTCGGGGAGGCCGGCTACACCGACATCATCCACCTGCGCACGATGCACCTCGGCCCGGACGACGTGCTCGTCACGGTCAAGGTGGGCGTCGACCCTGGGCGCAGCATCGAGGAGATCGCGGCGCAGACCGATGACGCCGAGCGGCGGATCCGCGAGAAGGTGCCCGCGGCACGGCTCATCTTCGTGGAGCCCGACGTCCGCCACGTCGAGCCGCCCGCCTGAGGCGCTCGCCGCCGGGTGAGCGGCCGAGCCGCTCCTCCCGCCGAGGTGCGGGCCTCTGGCGGTGCAGCGCCGTGAGGAGCGCTCAGCGCGCGAGCAGCGCCTCGACCTGCGCCGCGAGCTCGCGCGGCGAGAAGGGCTTCTGCACGTACTCGTCGGCCCCTGAGGAGTACGCGCGCTCGAGGTCGGCCTCCTGCGCCTTCGCGGTGAGCAGGAGGATCCGCGTGGCCGAGATCGACGCGTCGTTCCTCACCTCGACGCACACGTCGAGCCCGTTCATGCGGGGCATCATCCAGTCGAGCACGACCAGGTCGGGGTGAGAGCGCCTGATCGCCTCGAGGCCCGCGACGCCGTCGACCTCGACCGCGATGTCGTGGCCCGCCGCGCGGAGCTTGTGGCTCACGAGCAGGGCGATGTCCGGGTCGTCGTCGACGATGAGGATCGAGGCCATCTGATCTCCTCGGGGTGAGACGGAGAGTTGTCCCGGGCGTGCTCCCGGTGCCATGCTCCACTGTACGCAAGGCCTCGTAGCAGGCCGGGAGGTGGAGCCATGCCGTTGCCCTCGTTCGACGAGCGGTCGCGACCGGCGACGCGCGCCGCGGCCTCCGCGATCGCGCTCGCCGCGACCTTCGTGCTGGCCTGGGGCACCGTGGAGCTCGCGGGGCGTGGCGGCGACACCTCCCCGTGGTGGCCCGCGGCGGGCACCTCGGTGCTCGCGGTCCTCGCGGTGCGCCGCCGCTGGATGCCCGTCGCCGCTGTCGGGGTCGCGCTGGTCTCCGCGGCCTCCAACTTCGTCGCGGGGCGCCCGCTGGACCTGTCCTTCGCGTTCGGACTCGCGAACGCGATCGAGGCGCTCGTGGTCGCGATGCTGCTGTGCCCGTCGGACAGGCCGCCGCGGCTGATCTCGACGCGGGAGGTCACCCGGCTCGTCATCGCCACGCTCGCGGGCGCGGCTGCGGTCGCGGTCGCGGTGGGCCTCGTGGTCCATCTGCTGGGCACGGATGCCGCGCTCGCGACCGCGGGGGCGGTGTTCTCGAGCCACGGCTCGGCGGTGCTCGCGATCGTGCCGCTCGCGCTCACGTGGAACGATCACGCACGTGCCAGAGGCGGGTTCGCGCGGTGGCTTCAGCCCCTCACGCTCGCGCTGGTCGTCGGCATCGTGTTCTTCCCCGGGATGAGCCTTCCCCTGTCGTTCCTGCCCATGCCCGTGCTGCTGTGGGGCGCGTACGTGTTCCCTCTGCGCGGCGTGGCGGCGCAGCTCGTGCTGACGGCGACCGCGGCGACGACGCTCACGATCCTGGGCGGCGGACCGTTCGCCGGAGCGGGCTGGAGCGCCGTGCAGACCTCGTGGGCCGTGCAGAGCTTCCTCGTCGTGTATGCCGGGACGGTGCTGTACTTCGCGGCGGCGCGGCGCGAGACGCTGTCGGTCGCCGAGGACCTGCTGGTGCGCGAGCAGCTCCTGCGCGGCGGCCTCGTGGACTCCCAGGTCGGCATGCTGATCCTCGAGGAGGACCGCGGGGGAGATCCGCGGGTGCGCAACGCGAACTGGCGTGCGGTGAACCTCCTCGGACCAGGCGTCGCGGCGGCGCCGCGTGGTCAGGAGCCGGAGGTGCTTCCCGAGGACACGCGAGGCGTGCAGGTCCTCCGCGCGGCGATCGCCCGCGCGAAGGACGATCTGGAGGGCGAGAGCGTCACCGAGGTCGAGCTGGGCGATGGCAGGCGCGTGGAGATCCTCGTCACGCGCGTCCCTCGCGACGGAGGGCGGGTGCTGCTCACGGTCCAGGTGCTCGATGTCTCGGAGCGCGTACACGCCGCCCAGGCGCTTGCGCACGCGCTCGCCGACGAGCGCAACGCCGCCTTGCAGCTGCGCGAGGTGGCGCGGCAGAAGGACGAGTTCGTGTCAGCCGTGAGCCATGAGCTCCGGACCCCGATCACGAGCATCATCGGGTTCGCCGAGCTGCTCGAGGACGAGCCCTCGCTCGACGACGAGGCGCACGCGCACCTGTCGGTGATCACCCGCAACGCCGACAGGCTCGGGCGGCTCGTGGAGGACCTGCTCGCGCTCGGCGCGGGCAGCCGCGAGAGCGCGCAGCCCTGCGACGTCAGGGATGCTGTGGCCGGTGTGCTCGAGGACATGGGGCCCAACGCCCAGGACCGGATGGTCGCGCTGCGTGAGCACATGCCCTTCGGTGTCGAGGTGCTCATCCCGCCGAGCGATCTGGTGCGCATCCTCACCAACCTGATCGGCAACGCGGTCAAGTTCACGCCACCCGGCGGCGAGGTCGCCGTCGCGGCGAGGTTCGACGCCGCGCAGGTCACGATCGAGATCGTGGACAACGGTCCCGGCATCGCCCCGGAGGACCTCGACAAGGTCTTCGAGCGCTTCTATCGAGCCAAGGGCACCGCCGAGGGCGTGCCAGGCGTCGGGCTCGGACTGGCGCTGGTCCGGCAGCTCGTCTCGCGGGCCGGGGGCGCGGTCGCGCTCGGCTCCGACGGGCGCTCCGGAACGGTCGCGAGGGTGACGCTCCCCCGCGTCCAGGAGGCCGGCGAGGGCTAGTTCGTGCGCGGGCCGAGAGGAGCGGACCGGCTCGCCCCGCGGAACCCCCGGTATCGGCCTAACCTGGCGGCAGAGGGGAAGGTGAGACGCCATGGCCGACAACAGCGGCGCGGCAGCGTCGGGAGGCGCGATCTACGGCATCGGGATCTTCGGAGGCATCGTCTACTACTGGACGGTCGCGGACGGGTTCTGGGAGCACGTGGGAGCGATCTTCCAGGGGATCTTCTGGCCCGCGTTCATGGTCTACGAGGGCTTCCAGGCGCTCGGGGCGTAGGACGGCTACCGCACCTCGGGGACACCGTGGGGCAGCCGGTGCACCGCGTCCGAGATCTCGGCGTCGAGGCGCCTGTGCTCGACGCCGCGCGCGTACTCACGGTCGCGCCGGATGACGAGCGCGGCCGCGATGAGCTGCTCGGGATGCGTGCCCTCGGGCGGCGGGGGTGAGACGTAGGACGCGACGCGCGCGCCCAGCTCCGCGCCGTGCTGCGCGCGCGACGCGGGGTTGAGCTTCGCGGCACGGGAGAGGAACTGGCGCGCCGTGAGCGCGAGACCGTCGGGCATGCGACGGACGTCGGCGGTGACCGACCACGCCGCGAGGGCTGCGGGCATCACGAGCGGCGCATGCGGCGACTTGGCGGCCCGCTCCTTGAGCGCGTAGGTGCCCGCGAGAATGTCGCCGACGCGCTTGGCGCGCTTCGTCACGAGCGCAGAGATGAGGGCGACGCCGCCCGCGGTCATCCACAGGTCGAAGAAGCCGAGCAGTCCGCGCACGAAGGCCTGGCGGAAGGCGATCGGACCGCCGTCGTCGCGCACGATGCGCACGCCCGTCGCGAGCTTGCCGAGCGAGCGGCCGCGCGTGGCCGTCTCGACCGCGATGGGGAGGCCGATGAACACCGCGAGCGCGTGCACGAGCACCGCCGCGCTCATCGCCGCGAGGTCGAGCGAGTCAGGCAGGATCTCTGCCAACAGCAGGAAGCTCCCGACGTACACCGTGCCGATCGCGACCGCGTCGATGAGTGCGCCGGCGGTGCGCAGGCCGATGCTCGCCGGCGCCGTCTCCAGGATGACGCCCTCGCCGATGAGCGTGGTGTCGTCGTCCATGGGTCTCCCTGTGAGTGCGCGTGGTCCGAGGTGCCGTCTGTGGCATCGTAGCCGCATGGATCTCGATGCGTTCCAGGCACTCCACGAGGAGCGATGGCAGCGGCTCAAGGCGCTGTCCAAGCGCTCGCGGCTGTCCGGCGCCGAGGCCGACGAGCTCGCGCGGCTGTACCAGACCACCGCCTCCGACCTCGCGCGGGTGCGCTCCTCCGCCCCCGACCCGGCGCTCGTGTCCCGGCTGTCCGTGCTGCTCGCCTCGGCGCGCGCGACGCTGTCGGGGGCGCGGCCGCCGCTGCATCGCGAGGCGGCGCGCTTCATGGTCCTTTCGATGCCCGCCGCGCTGTACCGGATCCGCTGGTGGACCGTGGCGGTGATGGCGACCTTCCTGATCGTGTCCGTCGCGACGGGCGTGCACTACGCGACGCATCCGGACCTCATGACGAACCTCGGCACCTACGACGAGCGCCAGCAGTACGCCGAGGAGGCGTTCGCGTCGTACTACTCGGAGCACCCGTCGACCTCGTTCTTCGCGCAGGTGTGGACGAACAACGCGTGGGTCGCCGCGATGTCCGTCGCGGGAGGCTTCACCGGCGTCTTCACGGTGTACGTGCAGTTCCAGAATGCGGTCGGCGTCGGCACCGCGGGCGCCATCATGCACGAGTTCGGCTACCTCGGCGAGTTCTTCCAGCTCATCACGCCGCACGGTCTCCTCGAGCTCACGGCCGTGTGGGTCGCGGGTGCGGCGGGCCTCAGGATCTTCTGGACGATGCTGGTGCCGGGGCCGCGCACGCGCATGCGTGCGCTCGCGGAGGAGGGACGCGCGATGTTCGGGGTGGTCCTGGGCCTCGTGCTCGTGCTTCTCGTGTCGGGCCTCGTCGAGGGCTACGTGACCGGGTCCGCGCTGCCGTGGGGCCTCAAGATCGCGATCGGCGTCGCGGTGCTCGCGGGCTTCTGGACGATGGTGCTCACGCTCGGCAGGCGTGCGGTCGCCATGGGGGAGACGGGCGACGTCTCGGCGGACCTCAGGGAGGACGCCGCCCCGGTCGCTGCGTGATCAGAGCCGACCGGCGGCCTTGAGCGACAGGTAGGCGTCGGCGATCGCGGGGGCGATGCCCTCGGGGTCCGCGGAGACGACCTCGACCCCGCGTCGACGCAGGCGCTCGGCGACCGCCTCGCGCTCGAGCTCGAAGCGGGTGGCCGCCGCGGCGGTGTAGATCTCGGACACGTCGCCGCGCGCCTGCACGAGCTCACCGATCTCGGGATCGTCGACCGCGCCGATCAGCACCTGGTGATCCCGCGCGAGCGGGGCGAGCGCGCGCAGCAGCCCCGAGTCCACCGAGCCGGGGCCCACATCGGTGAGGAGGACGACGAGCGCGCGCTGGCCGAGCATCTCGCGGACGACGCCCGCCGCCCCGGTCCAGTCGGGCTCGAGCAGGCGCGGCTCGAGGGGGGCTAGGCGATCCGCGAGCGTCGACATCAGGCCCGCGCCCGACACCCCCGAGATCCGCGCGCGCGTCGTGCGGTCGTAGGCGACGACGTGGACGCGGTCCCCCGCCTTGGAGGCGAGGGCGGACAGCAGCAGGGTCGCCTCGATCGTCGCGTCGAGACGGGGCGTGTCGCCGATGCGGGCGGCGGCCGAGCGTGCGGTGTCGACGAGGATCAGCACCTGACGGTCGCGCTCGGGGCGCCACGTGCGGACGACGACCTCGTTGCGCCGGGCGGTGGCCCGCCAGTCGATCGCGCGCACGTCGTCGCCAATGACGTACTCGCGCAGCGAGTCGAACTCGGATCCGGGCCCTCGCTGCTGGACGGCGGATCGGCCATCGAGCTCGCGCAGCCGGGCGAGCCGCGACGGCAGGTGCTTGCGCGACGCGAACTCGGGGAGCACGCGGAGCGTCGCGGGGAGCTGGAGGGTGAGCTGGCGGCCCGCGAGGGTGAGGGGTCCGAGCAGCCGCAGCGTCACGGGGCCCGCGCTGCGATCTCCGCGCCGCGTGGGGAGCATCGGGGTGCGCAGCCGCACGCCGTCCCCCGGCGCGAGGTCGAGTCGATGGCGGGCGGGATCCGCGCCCGCGGAGGGCTGCCAGGCGTCGCGGGCCCAGCCGCGCACGCGCCGCGTGCCGAGGTTGCGCACGAGCAGCGTCGTGGACGTCGGCTCGGTGAGGCGCACCGAGGCGGGCGTCTCGCGCCGCGTCGCGATCGTGCGGGGCGAGGGTGCCGCGATGACGTCGACCGCGACCGCGAGGGCGACGACCGCGAGCCACATCACCGCGGGCAAGGCTGAGGAGGTCGCGACAGCGACGGGGACCCCGAGGGCGGTCAGCGCGACCGCCCGCCACGTGAGGAACATCAGCGCGGGACGGGGACCGACGCGAGCACGGACTCGAGGACGCTCGCGGCCGTGACGCCCTCGAGCTCCGCCTCGGCGGTCAGCTGCAGGCGGTGCACGAGCGTCGGGTGGGCGAGCGCCTTGACGTCGTCCGGGGTGACGAAGTCCCTGCCCTGCATCCAGGCCCACGCGCGCGACGTCGCGAGCAGCGCCGTCGCGCCGCGCGGCGACACCCCGAGCGAGGTCGAGGCGGCGTCCCTGGTCGCGCGGCACACGTCCACGAGGTAGCCGATGACCTCGGGGGAGACCTCGACCTTCGCGACCTCGGCGCGGGCCGCCTCGAGGTCATCGAGACCGGCCACCGGGACGATGCCGGCGGCGGCGAGGTCACGCGGGTTGAAGCCCGCCGCGTGCCGGGTGAGCACCTCTGCCTCGACCTCGCGCGGGGGCAGCGGGAGGACGAGCTTGAGCAGGAAGCGGTCCAGTTGGGCCTCGGGCAGCGGGTAGGTGCCCTCGTACTCCACGGGGTTCTGGGTCGCGATGACGAGGAACGGGTCGGGCAGCGTGTGGGGCTCCCCGTCGACCGTGACCTGGCGCTCCTCCATCGCCTCGAGCAGCGCGGACTGCGTCTTCGGCGGGGTGCGGTTGATCTCGTCCCCCAGCATGAGGTTCGTGAACACGGGGCCCTCGCGGAAGGAGAAGCGCGAGGACTGCGCGTCGTACACGAGCGAGCCCGTGATGTCGCCGGGCATCAGGTCGGGCGTGAACTGCACGCGCTTGGTGTCGAGCGCGAGCGAGGCCGCGAGCGAGCGCACGAGCAGCGTCTTCGCGACGCCAGGGACGCCCTCGAGCAGAACATGGCCTCGGCACAGCAGCGCGATGATCAGACCGGTGATCGCGGCGTCCTGCCCGACGACCGCCTTGCCGACCTCGCCGCGCACCTTGGCGAGCGTGCCGACGAGGTCGGAGGGACGGGGGGCGGGAGCGGCATCAGGGGTGGTGGTCACGATGCGGATACCTCACTTTCCAGAGCGTCGAGGGCGGCCACGAGCCGCGTGAGCGCGGCATCGTCGGCCGGAGGGGGGCCGTACAGCAGGGAGTCGATCTCGGCGTCGTCGCGACGCGTGTGCTGCGCGATCGCCGCGACGACGGCCGCGCGGGGCGCGGAACGGGACAGCGAGAGTCGCGCGGCGAGCCTCGAGGCGGCGCCTGCGCGCAGCGCGGCGGCGGCATGCCCGCGCGCACGGCCCCGCCGGTACAGGCGGCCGCGTCCGCGCGTGGCCTCGGAGGCCCGCACCACGACGGGGAGGGGTTCGGTCACGAGCGGCCCCATGCGGCGCCCCTGCTGGAGCGCGGCGACGAGCGCGACCAGGAGCAGCGCGACGCCCCCGGCGATGAGCGAGGCGGGCGCGGCGGGGGTGAGCTCGGAGGTCTCCACCTGGTCGGCCGCGAGCAGCGTCTCGTCGTCGGTGCCGACGTACCAGATGAGCCGGGTGTCGTGGCCCAGCACGCCGAGCGTGAGGGCAGCTGCGCCGTCCGTGACGAGCGCCGCGTTGGTGAACAGAGAGCCGTCGGCGATCACGTGGACGGGCCTCGCGCCGTCCCGGTCGATCTCCACGTAGGCCGCAGCGTCGTCCACGGTGAAGCATGCGTTCGCGGACGTGCCCGCGGCCAGAGCGTACGCGGCACGCACGCCCGTGAGGCTGCCCGCGCGCACCGCGGCGGGCGCCGCGCAGTCGGCCGGGACCGCGCCGTCAGCGGTGGCGGGGACAGTCGCCGACAGTCCCGGCTCGATGCCGGACAGCGCGTAGGTCGCGGGCTCGATCCAGACGACGTCCCCGGGGTGCTCCCCGATGGACGCGATCTGGTCCTCGTCGAGATAGGTGAACGACGCGATCGCGAGCGTGCCCGAGCCGTCGAGGCGACGATAAGCCTCGGCGAGCGTCGCCACCTCCTCGACATCGACGCCCTGGTCGCGCAGGATCTGCGCCACCGCGCGCGCCCCGTCGTCGCCGGTGTTGTCGATCGACAGCGGCGTGGAGTTCGTCGAGGGCTGCGCGAGCGTCGTGACGATCACACCGATCACGACGATCGACACCACGATCGTCGCCCAGCGGATCCGCGCCCATCGCTCGCTCGCGACGGCCGCGGCGGTGGATCCGTCGCCGAGGGTCCACCCCGAGGGCGCGGCGATGGTCCGGCTCACGCGGGCACCTGCCCCGGCATGCGCGCCGGGGCGACCGCGTCGGCGGCGGTCCGCATCGCGTCGTAGTCGGCGCGCGTCGCGACCGCGTCGGAGTAGCACAGCGCGTCGAAGCGGCGGGCCGCGTCCGTGAGGACGACGCCCGTGCCCGACAGTGCGCCGGCGATGTCGACGGCGGCCTCGTGCGCGGTGCGGCCGTCGCGGGGGTCGATCACGGTGCGCTCCTCTGCGCCGCGCACGAGCGCACGGAACGCGTCGAGGCACGCGTCGTGCCAGCGCGAGGCGTCGGCGGCGGCCCGGGCGGCGGCATCGAGCTCGGCCGCGGTGCGACCGTCAGCCTCGAGCACGACCGCGGACTCCCTGCGGCGCGAGACGAGGAGCGGTCGCGCGATCAGCCACGCGACGAGCAGCACCGCCGCGAGCGCGAGGACCGCGAGCAGGTAGCCCACGGGGGCGAGCGAGCCGCCGTCCGCGCCGCCGAAGATGCGGGCGATCAGGTCCGACAGCGCCTGCGCGAGCCAGTCCACGAGCGAGGCGCTCTCGCGGTACTCGGCCCTCGCGAGCTCCTCCTCGGCCCAGCGGCGCGCCTCCTCGGCCTCTGGCTCGACCGGCACGGCGCCGACGACGGTGTTCCACGCGTGGATGGGGAGCGTCATGCGCCCCAGCCTGCGGCCGCGGCCCGCTCCTGCACGCTCTTCGAGAGCACCAGATCGAAGGCCTCCTGGCGCATCCGCTGATCCGTGTACAGGCCCGCGGTCACGCCGCCGAGGTACGCGACCGAGATGAGCACACCGAGGAACGACATGAGGGCCATGACCACGACGTACAGGATGACGGCCGCGCTCGACGAGGTGTACATCGCGAGCGGCAGGATCACGGCGGCGGGGATGGTGATCACCTGCTGGATGATCGAGGTGATGAGCGTCGCGACCAGCAGGACCGCGAGGATCATCCAGAAGCGGCCCTTGGTCAGCTCCCACGAGCGCTTCATCGCGGAGATCGGCCCGCGGCGCTCGAGCACGACCGCGGGGACGGCGAGGGCGAGCTTGATGGTCACCCATGCGATGAGGACGAGCGCGCCGAGCACCCCGAGGACGAGCACCAGGATGCCGAGCCCGGTGTCGACGACGAAGCCGCCGGCGATCACGATGCCGACGACTGCCACGATCAGCGAGTAGCCGAGGGTGAGGAGGAGCGATTGCGCGAGGAGGGCCGGCAGCGCCTTCACGCCGCGCTGCAGCGCCTCGCCGGGAGAGATCCGCTCGCCGAGCACCGAGCGGGAGAACGACAGCGACGTCACGCCCGTCGAGATCAGGAGCACGAGAGCGCCGAGGAACGAGCCCAGCATCAGCAGGGCGATGTCCAGGTTGCTCGCACCGAAGGTGCCGTCCGACAGATAGGCGGCGTCCGCGTCGGAGATCGCCAGCAGCGAGCCGTAGTAGCCGAAGCCGAGGCCGTACATGAGGATCATCGACGCGAGCGAGACGAGCGCGTTGACGCCGACCATGACCTTGGGGTTGTGGCGGATCGCCTTGAGGGGGCCGTCGAGCAGCTCGCCGAACGTCAGGGGCCGCAGGGGGATGATCCCGGGGCGCAGCATCGCGGCCGCGTCGAGGGGCGCGGCGTACGCACCGGCGTGCTGCTGCGCGGGAGCGGTGGGCATCGACGCGCCGGCGCCCGGGCCGACGGGAGCGGGGCTCGAGCCGGCCGCACCCGGTGGTGTCGGGGCGGGCGGGAACACCTGGGACGGGCCCGCGGGCGTCGAGCCCTCCTCTGTGGGCGGGGGAGCCGCGCCGAATCCCGACGGCGGCACGAACACCGGCCGGTCCTCGCCCTCGCGCGGTGCCTGGGCCCCGGCGGATCCGTCCCTGCTGTCGCTCACGTGGTTCCTCCCTCGACCCGCCCATCCTGCCATGCGGGTCCCCGCGGATGGCAGATCCTCACAAGGTCCCCCTCGCGCACCGCCGCGCTGCCACGGTCCAGGGGCGACGCCGTGGCAAGATGGTCCGCATGACGGCACGCATCCTGGTGGTCGACGACGACCCGGCAGTCGCGGAGATGATCGGAATCGTGCTGCGCGGCGACGGGTTCGAACCGCTGTTCTGCGATCACGGCGACCAGGCGGTCGACGTGTTCCGCGCGGAGCAGCCCGACGTGATCCTGCTCGACCTCATGCTCCCCGGACGCAGCGGCATCGACATCTGCCGGGAGATCCGGGCCGAGTCCGGAGTCCCCATCGTCATGCTGACGGCCAAGTCCGAGACGGTCGACGTCGTGCTCGGGCTCGAGTCCGGCGCGGACGACTACATCCCCAAGCCTTTCAAGCCGCGCGAGCTGATCGCGCGGGTGCGCGCCCGCCTGCGCCGCAACGAGACCGGAGCTCCCACGAGCCTGCGGATCGGCGACCTGGAGGTCGACGTGACCGGCCACCGCGTCACGCGCGGCGGCGAGGTGATCCCACTGACGCCGCTCGAGTTCGACGTGCTCGTCACGCTCGCGCGCGCCCCGGGCCAGGTGTTCACGCGCGAGGTGCTCCTCGAGGACGTGTGGGGCTACCGTCACGCGGCCGACACCCGGCTCGTGAACGTCCACATCCAGCGGCTCCGCGCGAAGATCGAGAAGGACCCGGAGAACCCCGAGATCGTGCTGACCGTCCGCGGCGTGGGCTACAAGGCCGGTGGTCAGGCGTCGTGATGCGCTCGCCGCGCATGACAGCGCTGCGGCTCGCGGTGCCGGTGCGCAGGGGTGCGCGTCGCTGGCGCAGGTCGATGCAGCTGCGCGTGGTCTCCACGGTGCTCGTGGTCGGCGTCCTCACAGTCGTGGTGCTCGGCGCGGTGGTGGTCTCGCAGATCCGTGACGGGCTCGTGGAGACTCGCGTGGACCGGATTCTCGCGGAGTCCGCGCAGGACGCCGCGAGCGCGCAGGAGTACATCGAGTCCTCGTCGGCGGCCACGCCGGGAGACCTGCAGACGCTCGTGAGCACGGTGTACGAGTCGCTCAGCGCGGTGAGCGGTGACTCGCGCGGCCTCGTCCTGCTGCAGGCCGAGGACAATGAGACGGACCTGATCCTCACCACGGGAGCGTCCGACGCGGCCCTGCTGTCCGTCGTCTCCGACGAGATGCGGGAGGCCGTGGCCGAGGGCGTCACGCAGCCGTGGCAGCACGTGGTCCTTCCCGATGGTCGCCCGGGAGTCGTGGTCGGCGCGCCGATCGAGCTGCGGGACGCAGGGGAGTACGAGCTGTACTTCGTGTACTCGCTCGAGGCTGAGCAGGAGACGCTCGCGCTCGTCCAGCAGTCGCTCGCAGTCGGTGGCGCGGTGCTCATCGGCCTGGTGCTGCTCCAGGCCTGGTTCGTCACGCTCCAGGCGCTGCGTCCCGTGCGCCAGGCCGCCCGCGTCGCGTCGCGGCTCGCGGATGGACTGCTGTCCGAGCGGATGACCGTGCGGGGCGCTGACGAGATGGCGACGCTCGCGAAGACCTTCAACGAGATGGCGGAGTCCCTCCAGCGGCAGATCACTCGCATGGAGGACCTGTCGCGCGTGCAGCGACGCTTCGTGTCCGACGTGTCGCACGAGCTGCGCACGCCGCTCACGACGATCCGGATCGCCGCCGACCTCCTGTACGACGCGAAGGACGGCTTCCCTCCCCAGGTCGCACGATCCGCGGAGCTCCTCAACACGCAGATCGACCGCTTCGAGCTGCTGCTGTCGGACCTCCTCGAGATGTCCCGCATCGACGCGGGCGCCGCGCAGCTCGAGTTCGAGGAGACGGATCTGACGGACATCGTCGCCGAGGAGGTCGAGGCGATCGCGCCGCCCGCCGCGGACCTGGGGGTCGAGGTGCGGCTCTGGGCGGGGGAAGGAAAGCATCGTGCGTCCGTCGATCGGCCCCGCGTGAGCCGCATCGTGAGGAACCTGCTCTCCAACGCCGTCGAGCACGCCCAGGGTGGACCCGTCGACGTCGCGGTGGCGTCCACCGCGCGCGGCGTCGCCGTCGTGGTGCGCGACTACGGCCTCGGGCTCACGCCGCACGAGGTCGACCGGGTCTTCGACCGCTTCTGGCGTGCGGACCCCGCCCGTGCGCGCACGATGGGCGGGACGGGGCTGGGACTGTCGATCGCGCGCGAGGACGCGCTGCTTCACGAGGGTCGGCTCGAGGCCTGGGGGTCCCCAGGCGAAGGCGCGTCGTTCCGGCTGAGCCTGCCGCGCACCTCGCGCGGCCTCGGCAAGCAGCCCATCCTGCCGCTCGCGATGCGCGAGGAGGAGTTCGTGGCGCTGTCGCCGAGCGGCCGGCAGGCCCCGCGACGCACGGCTCACACCATCGGATCAGAGGTCGCAGGAGGCGAGCGATGAGGACAAGGCTGGCGGCGGCGATCGCCGCGATCGCCGTGCTGGCGGGCTGTGCGTCCATCCCCGACTCGGGCCCGGTGCAGGAGGGCGTGACGAACGCCCCGGAGGAGGACACCATCCTTCCGCTCGCCGAGGGGCCGACCGCCGGGGCGTCGCAGGAGGCGATCGTCAACGGCTTCCTGCGCGCCCTGCCGCAGGGCTTCAACTCCGATTTCTCCGTCGCCCGCGAGTACCTCACCGCGGACGCCAGCCGCGACTGGGACCCCTCCGCGAGCATCACGGTGTTCGGCTCGGGCGCGCTCACGCCCGAGTGGAACGCGGACGGCACGACGGCCGCGTACACCGTGCCGGTGGCAGCGACGATCGACGGCGACGGACGGCTCGTCGAGGCCGCCGAGGGAGCGGTGACCACGCTCGACTTCACGCTGGTCCAGGACGACGGCGAGTGGCGCATCGACGGGCTCCAGGACGGGGCCGTCCTCGCGGAGGCGAACTTCGAGAGCCTGTTCCGTCGCGTCGGCCTCGTATTCGCGACGGTCGACGGCACGACCGAGGTGATCGAGAGCCGCTGGTTCCCCCGGCAGAACGTCGCGACGCGTGCCGCCTCGGAGCTCGTGCTGGGGCCCTCGGCATGGCTGTCGGACGCGGTGCTGTCGGGCTTCTCCGCGAGCGCCTCGCTCGAGGTGGCCTCGGTGGTCGTCACCGACGGAGTCGCCGCCGTGCTGCTCGCGTCCGACTCGGCCACGGCCGAAGCGCAGGACGGGCTCGCCGTGGTGCAGATGCAGCGCACGCTGTCGGCGCTGCCCGACGTGACGTCCGTCGAGGTGACCGTCGGCGGCGTGCCGGTCGCAGCCGAGGGCTACGCGCTCGAGGCGTCCGAGGTCCCTTCCGACGTCGCGGCGGCCATCGTCGGCTCGCGGCTCGGACTGTGGGACGGCACCGACCTCAAGGTCACGCCGGACGATGCGGGCGCCCTTCCCGACAGGGCCCATGGGCTCGCGCTGTCCTACTCGGGAGAGCAGGCGGCGTTCCTCGTGGGCAGGTCCCGCCTGGTGGTGACGGACGCCCTCGCGGGCGGCATCGAGTCACTGGTCGCGGTGCCCGAGGGAGACGCCGAGCCCGCGGGCCGGCTCGCCACGGAGACGATCGTCGAGGCCCAGGGCCTCGTGGATCCCTCGTACGACGCCGAGGGATGGCTCTGGACCGCCGAGGCGAACGGCGGCTCCGTCATCGCGTTCCCGGCGGAGGACGGCTCGGGCGGCGAGGTCGTCCTCGATGCCGAGTGGCTGAAGGCGCGCCGCATCGAGGCGATCGCCGTCTCCCGTGACGGCGCGCGGCTGCTCGTCGCGTCGACGGTCGCGGGGCAGCCGGTGCTCGAGGTGACCGGTCTCGTGCGTGACGAGTCCGGGACCCCTGTCGCGCTGACCGAGCCTCTCCAAATCGGGGTCTCGTCGAGCGCCGCGACGGAGGTCGCGTGGATCGACTCGACGACGGTCGCCGCGCTCGGCGTGAGCGTCGACGGCGGCTCGACCCCGATGTGGGTGTCGACGGTCGGGGGCTTCACCGAGGCGATGACGGCTCCCGCGGACGCATCCTCGCTCACGGCGCGCAGCGGAACCACCTCGATCACCCTGATCGATCCGGGGTCCGGCGCTCAGGCTCGATCGGGCACGGGGTGGACCCTGGTCGTGCCCGACGTCGACGAGCTCGCCTACGCGGGCTGACGCCGCACTGCCCCCACGGCCACGGCGTCGTCTCCAGACCCGAACGGGAGCCCGGCCAGCCGGCAGCCGCATCGTCCCTCGGCTCGAACGAGAGCCCGCCCCCGACGTGACCGCATCGTCCCCAGGCTCGACCCGGCACCACGCTCTCCCCACCGCCGGCGCCCGCGCGGCTCGGAGGAGCCTCTCCGTGAGGTGATGGGGGTGTGGAGGGCGAGGGCGTGGCACGCGTGCTGAGGGCGGTCGCGAGGGCCGTCGTCCCCGTCGCATGCCCCGGCTGCGGCCGTGAGGACGTGCGCTGCTGCGACTCGTGCGCCGCGCTGTGGTGGGAGCCGGTCTGGCGCGCGGAGCCCGATGCCGCACGCCTCGACGTGCACGGTCGTGCCGCCCTTCCCGTGTGGGTCGCCGCCCCGCTCGTCGGACCCGCGCACGGCATGGTGGCCGCCTGGAAGGACGGTGGACGGCGCGACCTCGACGGCTTCTTCGCGGACGTCGCGTACCGCGCGGGGGCTCAGATCGCGCCGCACCTCGTGGAGCTCGGTCGCAAGGTGCGCGTCGTCCCCGCTCCCGCGCGGGCGGCGAGCACCCGGCGCCGCGGTGTGAATCTTCCCCTGGCGCTCGCGCGGGCGGTCGCGGAGGGCCTCATCGCGGGAGGAATGCAGTGCGAGGTCGTCTCGGCGCTCGCGATCGGGGCGGGAGAGCAACGCGGCGGATCCGCGATCGACAGGTGGCGCGGCATGCGTCGCGCGGTCCGCGTGACGGTGGCTCCGGACCCGGGCAGGCCCGTGCTCCTGGTCGACGATGTGGTTACCACGGGGGCCACCCTCGCGGCCTGCGCGGCCGCGCTCGAGGGCCGCGGATCGCCGGTCGTCGGAGCCGTCGGACTCGCCGCGGTCGGGCGTGTGGCGGGGGACGCCGATCCGGGGCTAAGGTGAGATCTACCCTGACGATGAACGTCGGATCCCTTGGATGAGGGAGGTGATGCCACAGGCGCTGAAGGCGCCGCAGTCGCACTGCCCCCGCCCGCTGGCCGGGGCCACTCTCATCCCACAGAGGAGGACACCGTCATGGACATCGCCATCACAGGACGCCACACCAAGGTCGCCGACGATCTGCGCGAGCGGATCATCGAGAAGATGGAGAAGGTCGAGGCCCTTGCGCCGCGCGCGACGCGAGTGGATGTCCACGTGGTCCACGAACGCAATCCCAAGCGTGCGGACGACAAGGAACGCGTCGAGATCACGGTGCGCGGCAGGGGAGTCGTGAGGGCCGAGGCCTCCGCGATGGACCGCCACGCCGCCTTCGACGCCGCGTCCGCGCGCCTGCTCGAGCAGCTGCGACGGCTCCATGAGCGCAAGGCCCACCGCCACCAGGCGACGCCGAGCCTGCACTCCGTCGCCGCCGAGCCCGCTCTCGCCCCCGTGGGCGACGGGTCCGCGCCGCACGCCGCCTCGAGCGTCGAGCCGTGGGAGGGCGCCCCGGACGACGCGACTCGCGAGGTGCCGATCGACGGCACGCCGATCCTGATCCGGTCCAAGACTCACGCCGCAGTCCCGATGACGGTCGCCGAGGCGATCGATCAGATGGAGCTCGTCGGCCACGACTTCTACCTCTTCCTCGACGCCGAGTCCGGGCTTCCGAGTGCCGTCTACCGACGCCGGGGCTGGACGTACGGGGTCATCCACCTCAGCGAGCAGGGACACGCGGAGATCCCTGAGCGAGAGAGCGCCTGACACAGACCCGGGGCCGCGGCGGGAGCCGCGGCCCCGGGGTCGTGCCGGAGGGATCCACTCCTGAGGGTGCTGCGAGCGGTGCGCGAGACGCCGCGCGTGCGGCGGTCCGCGTTCCGCCCCTAGCGAGACGCGTGCCTTCCCGCAAGCGGGAGCGACTACGCTTGCTCGGGGTACCGCAACGACAACAGGGAGTTCACCGGTGGGCATCTTCGAACGAGTCATCCGCTTCGGCGAGGGCCGGCAGATCCGGAGGCTCGAGCGGGTGGTGAGCCTCACCAACGCCCTCGAGGAGCACTACCTCGAGATGACGGACGACGAGCTCAAGGCGCTCACCGACGACTTCAAGTCCCGTCGCGCCGAGGGCGAGAGCCTCGAGTCCCTGATGCCGGAGGCCTTCGCGGCCGTCCGTGAGGCCGCACGCCGCACGCTGGGCCTGCGCCACTTCGACGTCCAGATCATGGGTGGCGCCGCGCTGCACGGCGGCAACATCGCAGAGATGAAGACCGGTGAGGGAAAGACCCTCGTCGCGACGCTCCCCGCATATCTGAACGCCCTCGACGGCGAGGGCGTCCACGTCGTCACGGTGAACGACTACCTCGCGAGCTATCAGTCCGACCTGATGGGGCGCGTCTTCCGCTTCCTCGGGATGGAGACCGGCTGCATCCTGTCGGGTCAGACGCCCGAGCAGCGCCGCGAGCAGTACTCCGCGGACATCACCTACGGCACCAACAACGAGTTCGGCTTCGACTACCTGCGCGACAACATGGCGCTCGACTCGAAGCAGCTCGTGCACCGCGCCTTCCACTACGCGATCGTCGACGAGGTCGACTCGATCCTTATCGACGAGGCGCGCACGCCGCTCATCATCTCGGGCCCCGCGTCGGGCGACAACGCCCGCTGGTACGTCGAGTTCGCGCGCATCGCCCGCGAGCTCAAGGTCGACGAGGACTACGAGGTCGAGGAGAAGAAGCGCGTCGTCGGCATGCTCGAGCCCGGCATCGAGAAGGTCGAGGCCTCGCTCGGGATCGAGAACCTGTACGACCCCGCGAACACGCCGCTGATCGGCTTCCTCAACAACGCGGTCAAGGCGAAGGAGCTGTTCCACCGCGACCGCGAGTACGTGGTCCAGGCGGGAGAGGTCGACATCGTCGACGAGCACACCGGCCGCCTGCTCAAGGGCCGCCGCTACTCCGAGGGCCTCCACCAGGCGATCGAGGCCAAGGAGGGCGTCCCGATCAAGGCGGAGAACCAGACCTACGCCACGATCACGCTGCAGAACTACTTCCGCCAGTACGCGAAGCTGTCGGGCATGACGGGTACCGCCCAGACCGAGGCGGCGGAGCTCCACGCCACCTACGGCATGGGTGTGATCCCGATCCCGACCAACAAGCCGATGATCCGTCAGGACAAGGCCGACCTGCTCTACAAGACCGAGCAGGCGAAGTTCAACGCGCTCGTCGACGACATCCTCGAACGCAACGCGAACGGTCAGCCCGTGCTCGTCGGCACCGTCTCCGTGGAGAAGTCCGAGCAGCTGAGCAAGGAGCTCCGCAAGCGCGGCATCACCCACAACGTCCTGAACGCCAAGCAGCACGAGCGCGAGGCCTCCGTCGTCGCCGAGGCGGGCCGCGAGGGCGCCGTCACGGTCGCGACGAACATGGCCGGTCGAGGCACCGACATCATGCTCGGAGGCAACCCCGAGTTCCGTGCGGTGCAGGAGATGGCCGATCGCGGTCTCGACCCCCACGAGGACCCGGAGGGCTACGAGGCGGCGTGGGACGCGGTGCTCGAGGAGCAGAAGGCCGCGGTGGAGACCGAGCACGACAAGGTGCTCGCCGCCGGCGGACTGTACGTGCTCGGCACCGAGCGGCACGAGTCCCGCCGCATCGACAACCAGCTGCGCGGCCGCTCGGGACGCCAGGGCGACCCGGGCGAGTCCCGGTTCTACCTCTCCCTTGAGGACGAGCTGATGCGGATGTTCCAGTCGGGCATCGCGGCGCAGATGATGAACTCGACGGCGCTGCCCGACGACATGCCGATCGAGTCGGGCGTGCTCACGCGAGGCGTCCGGTCCGCGCAGGCACAGATCGAGGGTCGCAACGCCGAGATCCGCAAGAACATCCTCAAGTACGACGACGTCCTCAACGCGCAGCGCACGGTGATCTACGACGAGCGCCGCAAGGTGCTCGACGGCGAGGACCTCCGCGACCAGATCGAGAGCTTCGCCGCAGACGTGGTGACGGAGTACGTCCGGGCGGGCACGCTCATCGGTGCGCCCGACGAGTGGGACCTCGAGGCGCTGTGGAAGGACCTGCGCACGGTCTACCCCGTGTCGCTTACGATCGACGAGGTCGTCGACGAGGCGGGCGGGATCGTCGGACTCTCACCCGACTTCCTGACCCGCGAGCTGGTCGCCGACGCGCGCGTGCAGTACGACGCGGTCGAGAAGCGCATCGGACCGGAGATCATGCGCACCGTCGAGCGTCAGGTGCTGCTCCAGGTCCTCGATGCCAAGTGGCGCGAGCACCTCTACGAGATGGACTACCTCAAGGAGGGAATCGGCCTGCGCGCGATGGGCCAGCGCGACCCGCTGACCGAGTACCAGCGAGAGGGCTACGGGCTCTTCGAGGCGATGACCGACGGCATCAAGCGCCAGGCCACGCAGGTGCTGTACCGCGTCGAGCGTCGCGAGCCCCAGGCGGCCGAGGGCTCCGGCCCCGCCGTGACGCCGGACTCCGCGGCCGCTACCGCCTCCAAGGCGCCCGAGGCCGCCGCGAAGCCCGCCGCGGCTCCCGCAGCGGGTGGCCCGCGCCGTCGCGTCGCGTCCTCGACCGGCTCGACGACGGGCAACAACGGTGGGATGCAGATGACGATGTCGGCGCTGACCTACTCGGGCCCGTCTGAGGATGGTTCGGCGAAGGTCACCAAGGCATCGGGTGCGAAGGCCGACACCTCGGGGGCCGCGAAGAAGGCGGAGTCCGACGGCGCGACCTTCCCGGGTACCCCGAAGAACGCGCAGTGCCCGTGCGGGTCGGGCAAGAAGTACAAGATGTGCCACGGCAAGAACGAGGCGTGATCACGTCACCGGCGTGAGCTCGCGCCGCCCCGCAGGGCGGTGAGGAGCTCGCTCTGACACGTCGGCGCTGACGAGGGAGGGGTGGACGACCACGGTCGTCCACCCCTCCCTCGTCTGTTCAGCCGACGCCGGCCTTGTCAGCCGACGTCGATGACGGTGGCGACCCAGCGGCCGCGTCGGTCCTCGAGTCGGATCGCGAGCGCATGCACCCGGTCGCCGTGACGGGCGACGACGCTGACCTCGGCGGCCCCGAGGGCCACGCGGCACACGCGGGCCCTGACGACCTGCGCCGGTCCGTCCTGCGTCCGGCCCGCTCGGCGGGCGAGCGACTGCTGCTTGGAGAGCGCCGTGACGACCTTCGGGTCGGCCCAACGCGTGAGCGAGTCGAGAGTCGGGGCACCGTGCACGGCCTCGAGCGCCGCCTTCGCCAGCGTGCACGCGAGCGGGGACGGGTCTCCCAAGGGCCGCCGCTTGCGTGCGTAGGGAGAGGGCTTCGCTGGTGCGACCGCGGGCAGGATGCGCCCCGGCCCGGGCGCTGCGGAGAGCGTGCCCGCCGCGATCGGCTCGGCGCTCATCGGACGAGCTCCTCAGGCACCACGAGCACCTGGCCGGGCTCGATCACTCCTGGGTCATCGCCGATCACCGTGCGGTTCGCCTCGTAGAGCAGCGGCCACTCCGCGGCGACCTGAGCGGCGTCGTCTCCGGTGAGGTTCGCCGTGAGGTCCCACAGCGAGTCGCCCGCGGCGACCGTGATGGTGCTGGGCGACTCGGCGGTGGAATCGTCCTCCGGCTTCTCCGCCGGGCCGTTCGCGCTCGGGCTCTCGAGCCAGCCCGGGATCGCGTCGGTGGACATCGCCATCGCCTCGGCGCCCGCCGCGTGTGGGATGCTCCATCCGGGAGCCGCGTCGACGGTCGCATGCGTCGCCACGCCCCAACCTGGCCCCGTGTCAACCGGTCCCGCGTCGACCGCGAGGGCCGGCGCGGCAAGTCCCGTGGTCAGGGAGACGCCCGCGGCCGTCGCCACGGTGCGCCGCCAGGCCCGCGGCGCGAGCGCGGCGGCCCATCGAGGGATCGTCCCGGTGAGCGCCGCCGCGAGCATGATCGCTGCCGTCGCAGCGAGGTAGCCGCACGTGGCTGCTCCGATCGCGACGATGGCCGGCGCGATCAGCGACTCGACCTCCGCTCCGGGTGACCCCATCTCCCCAGCGAGGTCGGTCGCGAGGCGGCCGAGCGCCCATGCCGCGGCGGGCATGGCGATGACGGTGGACGCCGCCGTCACTCGGTTCATCGGTCTGATGTCGGACGTGCGTGGCCCGTCGGCCACGGCGGTGGCGTGCGAGGTGATGCCCCCGCCGCCCGTGTTCGTTCGCACAGTGCTTGCAGGCCCCCCAGCCCGACTGCGCACTGCGCCTGTTGCGCCCCGAAGGCGCACCCCCTTCGTCATGTCGCCCCCCGCGTCATGTCATTTGATGTTGTTTGGTGTCACTAGGTATACCGCGTGCGGGAGGATATGTCCAGTTTGTACGAATCAATGGAAACTGACCACCGGTGGCGCGCATGGGCGCGATGGCTACAGTGGGGCGATGCGGTGGACTCAGCTGTTCGCGGACCTTGAGGCCCGTATGGCTGCGGAGGAGTCGCGCCAGTTCGCGCTCGAGGTCGCCGAGCGCACTCGCGTCGAGCAGGGCGCGATCGATCTCGCTGCGCGATTCATGGGCGGCATCGGCGCCGAGGTCGCGGTGACCCTGCGGGGCGGGCACCGCGTGCGGGGCACCCTCGTGGAGGTCGCGTCGCAGTGGATGCTGCTGGCCTCATCGACGGCGCAGAGCCTCATCCCGATGCCTGCGGTCGTCGCGGTCGCGGGGCTGCCGCGGCGGGCGGTGCCGCTCACGGAGGTCGAGCGGCGGCTGTCGCTCGGCGCCGCCCTGCGGGCGCTGTCGCGCGACCGGGCGCACGTCATCGTGCGCGTCGTGGGGGCGGACCTGTCGGGTCTGCTCGGTGCGGTCGGGGCCGATCATGTGGATCTGCGGCTCGACGACGGCGCGGGCGAGGTGACGGTGCCCTTCGCGGCGATCCTCGAGGTCGCCTCCACCGCGCGCTGATCCACGGGATGCCGCAGCCGGCTGCGCTCGCCGAGACGAGGACCGTCCGGTGGTCAGTCGTGGCCCGCGGCGATCCTCGCGCGCGTCGCCTCGTACTGGCGTGCGATGTACGCCTCGAGCTCGGCGGACTCGACCCGCCACTGGCCGCGTCCGCCCACCTGGATCGCGGGCAGCTCGCCGGTCCTCACCAGCGAGTACGCCTGAGGCGAGGAGATGCTGAGCACCTCCTGCACTTCGGCGAGGGTGAGGAACCGCTGGGTCATGTGTCCATTGTGAACCAGTTGTGGCGGTTAGGCACGCTTTGTCCACAGGCCCTGTCGTCGTCTCTGTCGAGCGGGCACGATGGATTCTCAGGGGCATGAAGGGGGAAGGGATGGCTGCGAAGGCTGGGATGGTGGCGGGAAGGCTGACCCGCCCTGGCTGGCGGGACCCGCGCCTGCTCGTCGGAATCGTGCTCATCGCCGCCTCCGTCGCGGGTGTCGTCTCGCTCGTGCGAGCCAACGACCGCACCGTCCCGGTCTACGTCGCCGTGGACGATCTGGTGCCGGGGGCCGTGCTCGCCGAGGGCGATGTCGCGGTCGCGCATGTGCGCGTGGACACGGACGCCTACGTCGGAGCGCTGGACGAGCCCTGGGGTCAGGTGGTCATCCGCGCGGTGGGCGAGGGCGAGCTGCTGCCGTCCGGAGCGCTTGCGGAGGCATCGGATTTCACCTCGCGCCCGGTGGCGCTGCGGACGACGCGACCCGTGTCGGAGGGCGTCGCGAGGGGAAGCCTCGTGGACGTCTGGCTCACGGTGCTCGACGATGCGGGGACGCCGTCCTCGAGCCTTGTCGCGCAGTCGCTCGTCGTCGACGAGGTCGACCGCGACGATGGCTCCTTCGCCGGGACGGGCATCGAGACGGTCTACGTCGTGGTTCCCGAGGAGCAGATGGAGGCCTTCCTCGACGCGATCGCGGTGGAGGGGGATCTCTCCGTGGTGGGGCTGGCGAGCTGATGCGTCTCACCGTCGTCCTCGCGGTCCGCGGCCCACGGGAGGCCGCGCTCGCAGCGATGCTCGACCGGCATCCGGACATTGTCGTCACGCGCCGGTGCGCGGATCTCGCGGAGGCGGTGTCGGCGCTCCACGCGGGACTCGGCATGGTCGTGGTCGTGTCGGAGCAGCCCTTCCTGGACCGCGACGTGCTCGCCCAGCTCGCGGGGAGCGGTGCCGCGGTCGTCGGTTCGCCGTCGAGCGTCGACGCCGCCGAGCACCTGCGCGCCCTCGGGATCGTGCACCTCGTCCCTCCTGGGGCGGACGCGGTCGAGACGGCCGCGGCGGTGCTCGAGGCCTCGGAGCGAGGAGCGCCCCTTCCCGTCGCGTCCCCGGAGCCGGAGACGACGCCCGCCGAAGGGTTCGTCGTCGCGGTGTGGGGCCCGAGCGGCGCCCCTGGGCGCACGACGGTGGCGGTCAACGTCGCCGCGGGGCTCGCAGTCTCCGGCTCGCGAGTGATCTGTGCGGATGCCGACACGTACGGCGGCGCGGTCGCGCATGCCTTCGGGCTGCTCGACGAGGCGCCGGGGCTCGCCGCGCTTGCGCGGGCCTCGGTGGGCGGGTCGCTGGGTGTCGAGGTGGTCGACCGCTACGCCGCCCCGGTCGCGCCGGGCCTGCGCGTGCTCGGCGGAATCACCCGTGCGGAACGCTGGCCCGAGCTGTCCGGGCCCGCGCTCGATCCCGTGTGGGAGGAGCTTCGCGCGCACGCCGAGATCACCGTGATCGACTGTGGCTTCTCGCTCGAGCGCGACGAGCCTCCTGGCTACGACGGCCATGCTGCGCAGCGCAACGCCGCGACGCTGTCGGCGCTTGTTGCCGCGGACGTCGTCGTCGTGGTGGGACGCGCCGAGCCGCTGGGCATCCAGCGGCTCGTCGGTGCGCTCGAGGAGCTCGAGGAGGCTGTCCCGGGCTCGGCCGAGCGGAGGATCGTCGTGGTGAACCGGGTCCGCGCGTCGGTGGCGGGACGCCGGCCCGAGCGCGCGGTCGCGGACGCGCTGCGCAGGTTCGCGGGCGTCGACGAGGTGTGGCCTCTGCCGGAGGACGGTCGTGCATGTGACGCCGCGGCGCTCGCCGGCAGGACGCTGCGCGAGGTGCGGCCCCGTTCCGCGGTCACGCGCGCGCTCGCGGGCCTCGCTGCCGAGATCGGCAGGCACGCCCCGACGCTGCGCGAGCCGTCCGCGTCGCCCGACACGCTCCCTCAGACCCGCCCCGTCGAGGCCGGGGTGACAGACTGAGAGCATGCGCGTGTACATCCCCGCCAAGGCCAGCCAGCTGAGCGAGATCGCCTCCGGCCAGTGGGACCCGGGCGACGCCTTCGCCGTCACCGAGAGCATGCTCGAGCTCGCTCCTCAGCTCGATCCCGATGAGGTCGCCGAGGAGGTCATCCACGTCGCCGCGATGCAGGCGGCGCTCGAGCTGGGCTCCCCGCTGAGGGTCGTGGTCGTCGCCGACCTGCCCCGTGCGGACGTGCGGCCGAATCCCGAGGCGCATCCGGCCGCGGTGCTGCTCGGCGACGTGATCCCCCGCGACGCGATCGCGTGCGCGTTCGTCGACGAGCCGGAGGCCGAGTCCGACATCGCCGGTGCGCTCGCGGGAGACGAGTCCGCGAGCGACAGGCTCGGCGAGCGCGACCTGCTCTGGTACGACGTCAGCGAGCTCGCGTCGATCGCGCTCGCCTGAACGCGCGTCCGAGTGCTCGTCTGAGCACCGCTCGGTGAGCCGCTCGCGCGACCGCGGTCCGAGGGGCCTCAGGCCTGAAGGCGTCGCAGCACCTCGTCGTGGAGCATGCCGTTGGTCGCGAGGGCGTCGCCTCCGAAGGGGCCGGGCTCGCCCGCGAGCGACGTGAAGCGGCCGCCCGCCTCCTCGACGATCGGCACGAGCGCGGCCATGTCGTGCAGTGCGAGCTCTGGCTCGCACGCCGCGTCGACCTGGCCCTCGGCGACCATCATGTAGCTCCAGAAGTCGCCGTACGCGCGGGTGCGCCACAGGGAGCGGGTCAGGTCCAGGAACGACGGCAGCAGGCCGCGCTCCTCCCAGCCCGACAGCGAGGAGTACGACAGGGAGGCCTCCGCGAGGGTGGTCGCCGAGCTGACGGACAGTCGGTGCGCTCCCGAGGTCGGTGACTCGCCCCAGGCGCCTGCGCCGGCGGCCGCATACCAGCGCCTGCCCAGCGCGGGGGCCGACACGACGCCGACCACGGGCACGCCGCGGTCGATCAGCGCGATGAGCGTCGCCCACACGGGGACCTCGCGGATGTAGTTCTTGGTGCCGTCGATCGGGTCGACCACCCATTGCCTGGTGCTGTCGCCCACCGCGCCGTACTCCTCGCCGAGGAACGCGTCGTCCGGGCGGGCCTGCGCGAGGCGCTCGCGCACGAGCCGCTCCGCTGCGCGGTCCACGGCGGTGACGGGGGTGTCGTCGGGCTTGAGCTCGACGGTGAGCTGGTCGGAGGCGAAGTTGCCGACTGTGAGGGCATCCACCTCGGCGGCGACCTCGAGCGCCAGGCGCAGGTCGTCCGCGTATGCGCCGATCGGGTCCATGCCGTCAGGCTACCGGCAGGGCAGCGGGTGCCAGGACGTCCGGGGGAGAGGGACGATGCGGCGTGTGGCGGGACGCGGCTGGGAGGGACGGGGCGGTGCGCTCAGCGGACGTCGCCAGCCGCGCGCGACGCGAGCAGCCGACGGATCGAGTCGACCCTCGCGCGGCGCGCAGGATCGTCACCCGCCCACGCGTCGAGCTCGCACCCCGCCTGCGCCGACTCGTGGGTGCAGGCGCGAGGGCAGTGCTCCGCGGCGGCCTCGGCGACGTCGGGGAACGCGGCGACGAAGTGGTCCGGGTCCACGTGGGCGAGGCCGAAGGACCGCACGCCGGGGGTGTCGACGATGTGCCCCCCGTCGGGCAGCCCGTACCTCACCGCGGAGGTCGAGGTGTGGCGCCCGCGGCCCGTGACGTCGTTGACCCGCCCCACGGCGCGGTCGGCGTCAGGCACGAGCGAGTTGACCAGGGTGGACTTGCCCACCCCGGAGTACCCGACGAGCACGGTGTCGCGGCCCGCGACATGGTCGCTCAGGGTCGCGAAGCCGGGATCCGCCGCGAGCGACCCTCCCGTGCGGGCATCGGTCTCGATCACGGTGACGCCGAGCGGCTCATACGCGGCCCGGAGCTCGGCGGCCGAGCCCAGATCGGCCTTGGTGAGCACGAGCACGGCGTCCATGCCCGCGTCGAACGCGGCCACGAGGCAGCGGTCGATCATGCGCGGGTTGGGCTCGGGGTCGGCAAGCGCGGTGACGATCGCGAGCGAGTCCGCGTTCGCGACGACCACGCGCTCGGTCGGATCGGTGTCGTCGGCGGTGCGTCGGAGCTCGGTCGAGCGCTCCTCGCGGCGCACGAGCCGCACGAGGGTCCCCTCGGCGCCCGAGGTGTCGCCGACCACCGCGACCCTGTCTCCGATCACGAGCCCACGGCGCCCCAGCTCGCGCGCCTTGACGGCGGTGAGCACCGTGCCCGCGGGCGCGTCGGCATCCTCGAGCAGCTCGACCGTGTAGCGGCCGCGATCGATCGCGGTGACCACGGCAGGCGTCGCGTCAGAATGGCTCGGGCGGATCTTCGAGCGCGGCCGCGATCCCCGTCGGCTCGGGCGGACCCGGGCGTCGGACTCGTCGTACTCGCGTCGTGCCACGCGGGCTCAGGCCTCCCGGCCGAGCATGTGCGCCCACATCGACGGGAAGTCCGGCATCGTCTTCGCGGTCGTCCCGACGTTGCGCACCCTGACACCGGGGACGCGAAGGCCGATGATCGCCGCGAAGGTCGCCATGCGGTGGTCGAGGTAGGTCTCCATCACGGCACCGTGAAGACCCCCTGCGGAAGCCTCGGGAGCGGGGAGCCCCGCGAGGCTCAGGTCCTCCGCGCCGGCCTCGCAGCCGCCGCCCAGCCGCGCCACCTCGGCCTCGATCGCCGCGAGCCGGTCCGTCTCGTGCCCGCGCAGGTGTCCGATGCCGGTCAGCTGGGACGCGCCGTCCGCCACCGCGGACAGCGCCGCGATCGTCGGCGTGATCTCTCCCGCGGGCGACAGGTCCGCGTCGATCCCGCGCACGGTGCCGTCGCCACGGACGTGCATGACGCCGTCGACGAGCTCGCACGTCCCGCCCATGCGCTGCAGCAGCTCGGGGTAGTAGGCGCCGGGCTGCGTCGTCGTCTGGGGCCACCCGGGGATGCGTACCTCGCCGCCCGCGACGAGCGCCGCGGCCATGAACGGACCCGCGTTGGACAGGTCGGGCTCCACGCGGACCTCGCGCAGGTGGATCCCGCCGGGGTGCACGATCCATGTGCGCTCGTCCGGCTGATCCACGCGCACGCCCGCCTCGCGCAGGGACTCGCAGGTCATGTCGATGTGCGGAATGCTCGGCAGGGTCTGGCCGACGTGGCGGACCGTGAGCCCGTGCGCGAGCCGCGGCGCGACGAGCAGGAGAGCCGTGACGAACTGGCTCGAGGCGGAGGAGTCGATCTCGACCTCGGCCGGAGTCGAGGCGGGCGGGGTGATCGTGAACGGGAGAGTGCCGCGTCCGTCGTCCTCGACGGTCGCGCCGAGCGCGCGCAGCGCGTCAAGCAGGGGCCCCATCGGGCGGACGCGCGCGCCCTCGTCCCCGTCGAAGGTGACCGGGCGGGTGTCGCCCTGCGCACCGGCGAGCAGCACGAGCGGCGGCACGAAGCGCATCACGGTGCCCGCGAGGCCACAGTCGATGTGCGCCCCGCCGCTGAGCGGTCCGGGCGCCACGTCCCACTCCTCTCCGGCGTCGTCGACCCAGACCCCGAGGGAGCGCAGGGCCGCGATCATCAGGGCGGAGTCGCGCGAGCGCAGACCGCCGCGGATGCGGACGGGGCCGTCGGAGAGCGCCGCGAGCAGCAGGTAGCGGTTGGTCAGCGACTTGGAGCCGGGGACCTCGACGGTGGCGTCGAGCGGCGATTCGGCGAGCGGTGCATCCCAGACCTCATCGGGTCCCAGCCCGACGGGAAGGGATGCGGTCACGCGGCAGCCTTGCTGGAGATCTTCTTCCGCTTGACCTCGCGCTTCGCGGCCTTCACCTCGGCCTCCTTGGCCTTGGCGACCGCGGCCTTCTCCTTGGCCTTCTCCTTCGCCTTCTTCTTGCGCGCGATGTGGCGCGCGGAGTGGCCGACGGTGGAGGCGAGCATGACGCCGCCCACGAGCGAGAGGTTCTTGAGGAACTGCTCCTTCTCGGCTTCCTTCTCCACCTCGTCCTCGACCGTCCAGAACGGGTGGGTGAGGGCGGTGGTGGCTGCGGAGAGCCCGGTCAGCAGCAGCGCGGCGGTGCGCGGCGCACGGGAGACCGCCATCAGGGCGGCGGCGCCGATCGACAGCGCACCGTGGGCCTTGACGAGGTCGGTGGTGGTCACCTTGTCGTCGACGCCGAGCTCCTTGAGCGCGGGATCGACCATGGGGGCGACGCGTGCGGCGCGTCGCTCCGGCTCGAGGACGGACTCGATCCCCCCGTAGACGAACCAGGTGGCGAGCAGCGGTCGGGCGAGTGCACGGAACATACGTCCACCCTACTCGGGACGACGCGCCTCGTGCAGGTGCAGATGCGGGTCCGGCGCGGGCCTCTTGTCAGGCAGGGGAATGTCGGGCGGGGGCGACGCGTTTCCGCACACATGACCGCGACGCTTGAGAGAGACGCCCCCGTGCAGGTCACGGGTCTCGACCGCGCCCCAGTAGGCTCGGCGGTGATGAGCGACACCGAGTTCGATTTCGAGACCGAGGCCCTGTCCTACATGGACCAGCTCTACGCCGCCGCCCTGCGCATGACGCGCAACGGCGCCGACGCGGAGGACCTGGTGCAGGAGACCTATGCGAAGGCGTTCGCCGCGCAGGCACGGTTCACGCCCGGCACGAACCTGAAGGCGTGGCTGTACCGCATCCAGACCAACGCCTTCATCAACACCTACCGCAAGAAGCAGCGCGAGCCGAAGCGCTCGGACGCGGAGAAGGTCGAGGACTGGCAGCTCGCCGCCGCGGCGGAGCACACCTCGTCGGGGCTCGCCTCGGCCGAGGACGCGGCGCTCGACTCGATCGGCGACGACGAGGTCAAGCGTGCGCTCGCCGAGCTCTCCGAGGACTTCCGGATGGCGGTGTACCTCTCCGACGTCGAGGGGTTCGCCTACAAGGAGATCGCGGAGATCATGGACACGCCCGTCGGCACGGTGATGTCGAGGCTGCACCGCGGGCGCAAGCTGCTGCGGGAGAAGCTGCGCGACTATGCGGCGGAACGCGGCGTGAGAGACAAGCGTGAGAAGAAGGCGGCGACCACCAAGGTCGCCGGTACGACCCGGAGGGAGGAGGTGCGAGATGACGCATGACCACAAGGCAGAGTGCGCGGAGGCCCTCGACCGCCTCTTCGAGTACATCGACAACGAGCTCCCCGAGGAGGAGCTGATCCGCATCGGCGAGCACCTGAAGTCGTGTCCGCCGTGCGAGGCGGAGCACCGCATCAACGAGAAGATCAAGGGCATGGTGCACGCCACCGGCGGCGAGGTCGCTCCAGACGACCTGCGCAGCCGCGTGCTGTCCACGATCCGCGAGGCCAGGACGGCCGACTGACCCGGCCCCGGCATCGTCCGGTTCCCTGACCGGGCGACGCTGCCGCATCGTCCCCTCAGACGCACGAGAGCCCGCCCCGGTGCTACCGGTGGCGGGCTCTTCGTCTGTTCAGGCGCTCAGGCGTTGGGACGCTTGCCGTGGTTGGCGCCGGAACCTGCACGCGACTTGCGCTTGCGACCTCGCTTGCTCATGGCTTCCCCCTTTCCGGGATGCGGGCGGACACATGGTGACGCACGATTGTCCCATAGGCGGGGGTGTGCGCGCATCGGGCCTGGGAACACCCCAGGACCATGCCGACACCGGCGTCCGGATTGTCCGCGAGTGGGGTGTCTCACACGGATGTCTCGCGCATGCGCCTGAGGCGCTAGCCTGCGGCTCAGGTGACTCAAGATCTTTCCCGAATCTGCCGAAAGAGGACCCGTGAGCGACCAACCAGTCTCCGTGATCCCGCTGCTCCACGCCCTTGCGTCCACGGGCGGCTCCGACCTGCACTGCAAGGTCGGCTCTGCGCCACGCATCCGCGTCGATGGGCGCCTGCGCAAGCTCCAGGTGCCCGCTCTGCGTCCCGAGGACACGCGCAACATGGTCGCGCAGGTCCTGCCCGAGGACCTCGTCGCCCAGTTCCGCGACACCCACGAGGCGGACTTCGCGTTCTCGCTCTCGGGCGTCGGCCGCTTCCGCGTCAACGCGTACGTCGCGCGCGGCACCGACGGCCTGGTCTTCCGTCGCGTCGCGGTCGGCGCCCAGCCGATGCCCGAGCTCGGCCTGCCCGACGTGCTGGGCGACCTCGCGCTCGAGCCTCGAGGCCTCGTGCTGGTCACGGGCCCGACGGGTTCCGGAAAGACGACGACCCTCGCCTCGATGGTGGACCTCATCAACGAGGAGCGCGAGGTCAACATCGTCACGATCGAGGACCCGATCGAGGTCCTCCACTCCGACAAGAAGGCGATCATCTCGCAGCGCGAGGTGCGCTCGGACACGCTCGACTTCACGAGCGCGCTGCGCGGCGCGATGCGTCAGGATCCCGACGTGATCCTCGTCGGTGAGATGCGCGACATCGAGACGGTCCGCGCGGCGCTGTCCGCTGCGGAGACCGGCCACCTCGTGCTCGCGACCCTGCACACCGTGGACGCGCAGGACACGGTCAACCGCATCGTCGACTTCTTCACGCCCCACGAGCAGGATCAGATCCGCGCGACCCTCGCGCAGACGCTGCGCGGCATCTGCTCGCAGCGTCTCGTGCGCAAGGCGGACGGCACGGGCCGCAAGCTGGTCGCCGAGGTCATGGTCAACAACGGGCGCACCGCCGAGGCGATCGTCGATCCGGCGAGCCAGCCGCCGATCCTGGACCTCATCGCCGAGGGCGAGTACTACAAGATGCAGACCTTCGACCAGCACCTGTTCCAGCTGGTGCGCGACGGCGAGGTCACCTACGAGGACGCGATCGCGATCGCGTCGCGCCCCCACGACCTGTCGGTCACGCTGCGCAACGAGGGCGTCATCGACTGAGCGCCTGTCCGCCCCTCCGCATGCGCTCCGCACGGATTCAGGGGCGACACCCCGGCGACACGCCGCGAGGAAGGGCGACACGCTCGCGTGTCGCCTGGGAATCCGTGCCCAGTGCATGGCGGGGTGAGCTGCACCGGGACGATGCTGCTGCCGGGACGATGCGGCGGTCGCCCACTCCTCGCGCGGCCAGGGTCAGGCGTCGGTGTGCTCGAGCCCCAGCCAGTCGTACCAGGCCGAGTGCAGCACGAGCCACGCCATGAGGCCGTAGCCGGCCTGCTGCGGCAGCCCGTCGCGGCCGGTCGCCATGTCGGTGAGCCACTGGTCGTGCCGCGCGAGCGGGCTGTACATGTCGATGTACGGCACGGCGCGGCGCTCGGCCGCCTCCTCGCACAGCGCGGCGAGCTCCGCGATGCGCGGGCCCAGCTCCTCGGGTCCGGGCGGCGGTCCGGCGAGCATCGTGGAGAAGCCGAGCGCGTGCGCGCGGTCGAGAGCGTTGGCGATGTTGAGGCGGGTCATGGTGGACGACACGCCCTGGAGCACGTCGTTGCGGCCGATCGCGAACAGCACGTGGCGCGAGGCGCCCTCCGCGTCGCTCGGGCCGACCCGGCGCAGCGCCTCCTCGTCCCAGCGGCTCGTCATCTCACCCGTCGTCTCGCCGGGGACGGCGAGCAGGTGGAAGCCGAGGTCCGGTGCGAGCGGAAGGGTGCGCGCCGCGACGCGTCCGGTCCAGCCGAGGGCCTTGGGGTCGCCGATCCCGGCGACCAGCTCGTCCCCTACGAAGAACACATCCCTCATCGCGCGAATGCTCGAGCCACGAGCTCCTCCTGCTCCTGCTTGTGACGTGACGCCAGCCCAGAGGCCGGCGAGGCGGCTGCCGACCGCGAGACGACCGTCACCGTGGTGTCGATGATCTGCGGCAGGCTGAGGGAGATCTTGGCCCATGCCCCCTGGTTCTCGGGCTCCTCCTGGACCCAGACCACCTCGGCCCCATCGTAGGGGGCGAGCGCCTCGCGGATGGCATCGTGCGCGAGCGGGTACAGCTGCTCGAGCCTGACGATCGCGGTCGAGCGGTCGCCCGAGCGGTCGCGGTGCGCCTCGAGGTCGTAGTAGACCTTGCCCGCGCACACGAGCACGCGCGTCACGTCCTCGGGGTCGAGGGTGTCGGGGATGACCTCCCGGAACGTGCCGGTGGCGAGGTCGTCGACCGAGCTCGTGGCGGCCCTGAGGCGGAGCATCGACTTCGGGGTGAAGACGATGAGCGGACGACGCGGGCGGTCGTACGCCTGGCGGCGCAGGAGGTGGAAGTAGCTGGCCGGCGTGGACGGCATCGCGGCGATCATGTTGTTCTCGCCGCACAGCTGGAGGAACCGCTCGACGCGAGCCGACGAGTGGTCGGGTCCCTGGCCCTCGAAGCCGTGGGGGAGCAGCAGCACGACGGACGACGACTGGCCCCACTTCTGCTCGGCGGAGGACACGAACTCGTCCATGATCGTCTGAGCGCCGTTCACGAAGTCGCCGAACTGCGCCTCCCACAGCGTGAGCGCGTCGGGGCGCTCGACCGAGTATCCGTACTCGTAGCCCACGCACGCGTACTCGCTCAGCGGCGAGTCGTAGATGTGCAGCCGGGCCTGGTCCGCGCTGAGGTACAGCAGCGGCGTCCACTCGGCGCCGGTCGACCTGTCGTGCAGCACCGCATGGCGCTGGACGAAGGTGCCGCGGCGCGTGTCCTGTCCCGAGATGCGGACGGGCACGCCCTCCTGGAGCAGCGTGCCGAACGCGAGGATCTCGCCGAAGCCCCAGTCGATGCCGCCGTCGCGGCTCATCGCCTCGCGGCGCTCCATGAGCTTCGCGAGCTTGGGGTGGATCGTGAAGCCCTCCGGCGGTCGCGTGTGGGCGCGGCCGATGCGCTCGAGCTGGCTCGCCGCGACGGACGTCTGCCAGCCGACCATGACGCCAGCGTCGGACGACTGCGAGCTCGGCACCTCGAGCCCGGAGAAGGACTCGGCGCGGGACTCGAAGCCCTCGCGGGTCTCGAGGAACACGCGCTCGAGCTGCGCGAGGTAGTCCTTCGAGACCTGGTCGGCCTCGTCGGTCGTGATGTCCCCGCGGCGGATGAGCGACTCGGTGTAGAGGTGGCGCACCGAGCGCTTCGCCTCGATGAGGTCGTACATGCGCGGCTGCGTCATCGACGGGTCGTCGCCCTCGTTGTGGCCGCGGCGGCGGTAGCAGACCATGTCCACGATGACGTCCCTGTGGAATGCCTCGCGGTACTCGAAGGCCAGGGTCGCGGCACGCACGCACGCCTCCGGGTCGTCCCCGTTCACGTGGAAGATCGGGATCTGGTACCCCTTCGCGAGGTCCGTCGCGTAGCGCGTCGACCGCGAGTCCTGGGGCCCGGTCGTGAAGCCGACCTGGTTGTTGATGACGACGTGCACGGTGCCGCCGACGCGGTAGCCGCGCAGCTGCGCCATGTTGAGGGTCTCCTGCACGATGCCCTGGCCGGCGAAGGCCGCGTCGCCGTGGATCAGCACGGGCAGGACGGGGAAGCCGTCCGTCGCGGGGTCGGCGCCGAGGGCGTCGAGCTTCGCGCGCACGATGCCCTCGAGCACGGGGTTGACCGCCTCGAGGTGGGAGGGGTTACCGGCGAGGTAGACCTGCGTCTTGTGGCCGGTCTCCGCCGTGAACACGCCCTCGGTGCCGAGGTGGTACTTCACGTCTCCCGAGCCCTGGACGGATCCGGGCAGGGCCGTGCCGTCGAACTCGGAGAAGATCTGCGAGTACGACTTGCCGGCGAGGTTCGCGAGCACGTTGAGGCGGCCGCGGTGGGCCATGCCGATGCAGACCTCGGCGATGCCGGCGCGCGCCGACTCCGACAGGACGGCGTCGAGCAGCGGGATCAGCGACTCGCCGCCCTCGAGCGAGAACCGCTTCTGGCCCACGTACTTGGTCTGGAGGAAGGCCTCGAAGGCCTCCGCGGCGTTGAGGCGGCGGAGGATGCGCAGGTGCTCGGCCCTGTCGGGACGGGTGAAGCCGTGCTCGAGCCGCTCCTGGAACCACCGCCGCTGCGTGGGATCCGAGATGTGCATGTACTCGAGGCCCATCGTGCGGCAGTAGGCGTCCCGCAGGCGGTTGAGCACGTCGCGCATCGTCCAGCGGTCCTGGCCGGCGAAGCCGCCCGTCGGATACGTGCGGTCCAGGTCCCACAGCGTGAGGCCGTGCGTCTGGATGTCGAGGTCCGTGTGCTTGCGCGGGCGGCTCGACAGCGGATCGACGTCGGCCATGAGGTGGCCGCGCGAGCGGTAGGCGTGGATGAGGTCCGCGATCTTCGCGGGCTTGGCCGCCTCGGCCGCCTCATCGGTCATCGAGTCCTGGATCCAGCGGACCGGCTCGTAGGGCACGCGCAGGGCCGCGAAGACGCGGTCGTAGAAGCCGTCGAGGCCGAGCAGCTTGCGGTGCACGATCGCGAGGAACTCGCCGGACTGGGCGCCCTGGATCACGCGGTGGTCGTACGTCGACGTCAGCGTCATGACCTTGGAGACGCCGAGCCTGGCCACGGTCTCGGGGTTCGCGCCCTGATACTCGGCCGGGTAGTCCATCGCGCCGACCGCGATGATCGCGCCCTGGCCCTGCATGAGGCGCGGCACGGAGTGGACCGTGCCGAGGGTGCCGGGGTTGGTGAGCGTGATCGTCGTGCCCTTGAAGTCCTCGGGCTGGAGCGTGCCGAGCCGCGCGCGCTTGACCACCGAGTCGTAGGCCGTCCAGAACTGGTCGAAGTCCATCTGGTCGGCGTTCTTCACGTTCGGCACGAGCAGCTGGCGCGAGCCGTCGTCGTTCGCGAGGTCGATCGCGATGCCCAGGTGCACGTGCTCGGGGCCGCTCACGGCGGGGCGCCCGTTCGCGTCGGTCGCGTAGAACGAGTTCATCGACGGCAGCGCGTCGATGGCCTCCACGAGCGCGAACGCGACCAGGTGCGTGAAGCTCACCTTGCCGCCGCGGGTGCGCGCAAGGTGGTTGTTGATCACGACGCGGTTGTCCTGGAGCAGCTTCGCGGGCACGGGGCGCACGGACGTCGCGGTGGGGACGGCGAGCGAGGACTCCATGTTGGCGACGACGCGCGCGGCGGGGCCGCGCAGCCTCTCGAGGCCGTGGTGGTGGTCACCCGACTCGCGCTTCTCGTGGTCGGGACTCTGGAGGTACAGCGCCGTGGGAGCCTGGGCGGTCGCGACAGGCTGGGTCGGAGGCGAGGCCATGACGGTCTGCTCCGGATCCGTGGGCTGCACAGGTTCCGAGGGCGCCGGAGGCGTGGCGGCCTGCGCCGCCGGGGCGGGAGGCGCCGCTGCCTGCGTGGCGGGCGGGTCGGCGGAGATCGCCGCCTGCGGCGCGGGTTCGAGAGCCGGGGGCGCCGCGGGGGCGTGCTCGGCGGGGACAGGACTGGGTGACGTGGCGCCGGAGGGGGACTCCTGGGCCGGCTCGACCTCGGGCGTCGGCTTCGTTGCCGACTCGTGCACTGCGGGCTCCTGGCCGGCTCCCACGAGCAGGGAGGCGACGGACGGGGCGCCCGCGGCGTGCACGATCGAGGTGCGGTCGGTGTCAGGCGCGCTGGTGTCGGGGGACACGTGTGGGCCGCTCACTTTCTCGCGATGTCGCTTCGATGCGGTACTGCATGTCTCATCATCGTGCCTCATCCCCCCTCGATGAAACATCTCGCGCGCATTTGGGCAAATCGTTACGCGCTCGGCGGAGGCATCCTCACGCGAGGTCGCGCCTCAGCGATGTGAGCCAGCCGACGCCCGCCGCGACCGCCCCGTACCCGAGCAGCACGAGCAGCCCGCCCCACGCGGGAAGCAGGTCCGACATGCCCGCCGCGGAGTAGAAGCTGCTGCCGGCGAGAGCCTCGCCGGCAGCGCCGGGAAGGAATCGCGCGACGGGTGCGAGCGGCTCGACGAACCCGAGGGCGAGCCGCAGGATCGGCTCCACGAGCTGCGTCCACCCGAGCACGATCACGATCGCCGCGACCTGGTTCGTCACCGCAGAGCCGAAGCCGACGCCCACGAGCATCCACGCGGCCATCGCGACGACCGACAGCCCGATCGATCGCAGGACGTCGGGGTCGTCGAGCATCACGGGCTGGTCGGACATGCTGAAGGCGACGGCTCCCACCCCGACGGACGCGAGGGCCGACACGACTCCGTAGAGGACTGCGAAGGGCAGCGCCGCGCTCAGCTTGCCCAGCACGAGCCTGCTGCGGCTCGGCTGGGCCAGGAGCGTCGTGGCGAGCGTCCGGTGCCGGAACTCGCTCGTCATCATGAGCGCGCCGAAGGCGAGCGGGAACGCATAGCCGAGCGAGACGCCCATCGTGTAGACGGTGATGGCCATGTCGCGCGGCGGGATGACGAGCTCCTGCCCGTCCGCGCCAGTCGTGTCGCCGAAAGCGAAGGCGAACGCGAAGACGCCCGCGAAGAAGACGACCGTGGCCGCCATGAGGATCAGGAGCACCCACCACAGGCGGGTCGTCGTGACCTTGCGCAGCTCGGAGCGGAACGTGGCGGTCATGCGGCCGCCTCCGCGCCCTTGAGGCCCGCGAGGGAGGGTTCCTCCGTCAGGCGCAGGAACACCTGCTCGAGGTTCTCGCCGTGCTCGGCGAGGTGGTGGAGCTCGACGCCGGCAGCGAACGCGGCGGCCCCCACCTCGGCCGCGGTCGTCTCGGGGATCGTCGCGGTGCCGTCGGCGGCGATCGACGCGCCCTCCCAGCGAGAGACGAGCGCGGCTAGCGCGCCCGCGTCGGGGGAGCGAAGGGACACCTCGGGCGAGGCCAGCGCGCTCATCTCCGCGAGCGACGAGGCGTGCCGGATCGTGCCGCGCGCGATGATCACGACGTCGTCGACCGTCTGCTCGACCTCCGACAGCAGGTGAGAGGACAGCAGCACGGTGCCGCCGCGCTCGGCGAACGACCTCACGAAGGCGCGCATCCACGTGATGCCCGCCGGGTCCAGCCCGTTCGCGGGCTCGTCGAGGACGAGGGCGCTCGGGTCGCCGAGCAGGGCCGTCGCGAGGCCGAGCCGCTGGCGCATCCCGAGGGAGAAGGCGCCGACGCGTCGGTCGGCGGCTTCCGTCAGGCCCACCATGGCGAGCACCTCGTCGCAGCGCGAGTCGGGGACGTCGCTGAGCGGCGCGAGGGTCCGAAGGTGTCCGCGGGCGGTGCGGCCGGGGTGGAACGCGGGCTCGAGATGCGCACCGACTGTCGTGGCCGGGCGGGAGAGCTGTCCGTATCGGCGGCCGTCGAACGTCGCGGTGCCCGCCGTGGGGGTGAGCAGACCCAGGAGCGCGCGCATCGTCGTCGTCTTGCCCGCGCCGTTGGGGCCGAGGAAGCCCGTGACCCTGCCCGGCTCCGCGACGAAGCCGACGTCCTGCGTCGCGACGACGTCGTCGTAGCGCTTCGTCAGCCCGTCGACGACGATGCGTGGTCCCTCCATGGCTTGTCCCTCCCGATTGTTATAGAGAAACTAGCACAGTTGGAACGCTATGCCCACAGGGCCCCCGCCTGTATCCTTACGACATCATGGACCCTGACAGTTCCAGCCTCCCGTGACCGAGTGGATACTCGTAGGAGTCGGCGTCCTCCTCACGCTCGGTACCGCGGTCTTCGTCGCCGCGGAGTTCTCCCTCGTCGCCCTCGATCCTTCTCAGGTCGACGATGACGCCCCCGGCGCCAAGCGCATCCGCCGCTCCCTGAAGCACCTCTCGACACAGCTCTCGGGCGCCCAGGTCGGCATCACGCTCACCACGATCCTGCTCGGCTACACCGCGCAGCCCGCGCTGTTCGAGCTGCTCAGCATCCCGCTCGAGTCGGTGCCCTTCCTGCGCGGTGCGGTGGCCGGCCTTGCGGGGACGCTCTCGCTCGTGATCGTCAACGCGTTCTCGATGATCATCGGCGAGCTGGTCCCCAAGAACGCGGCGCTCGCGGACCCGTGGAGGACCGCCCGCGTCGCGGCGCCGCTCAACGCAGGCTTCACGGTCGCGCTGCGCCCCGTGATCGCGACGCTCAACGGCGCGGCCAACGGCATCCTTCGCGGAGTGGGGCTCGAGCCCAAGGAGGAGCTGTCGGGAGCCCGCTCGCGTCAGGAGCTCGCGGCCCTCGTGCGGCGCTCCGCCGAGGTGGGCACGCTCGACCCCTCGACCGCGCTGCTGCTCAAGAACTCGATCGAGATGGACGATCTCACCGCGATCGACGTCATGACCGACCGCACCAGGATGCAGACGCTCGACGCCGACGCGACGGTGGACGACGTCATGTCCCTCGCGAGGGCCACCGGGCACTCGCGCTTCCCTGTGTGCGGCGACGGCCCCGACGACGTGCTGGGCCTCGTGCACCTCCGCGCGGCGTTCGGCGTGCCGGCCCACGAGCGCTCCGCGACGGCCGCGAACGCGATCATGGTCGATGCGC
Source organism: Demequina sp. NBRC 110054 (assembly GCF_002090115.1). NCBI lineage: Bacteria > Bacillati > Actinomycetota > Actinomycetes > Micrococcales > Demequinaceae > Demequina > Demequina sp. NBRC 110054. The sequence goes on along the minus strand of NZ_BBRK01000004.1, from coordinate 86,825 downwards.
CGCGCGTGCCCGAGACCATGTCCCTCGCCCCGCTCCTGGTCGAGCTGCGCGGACTGGGCCATCAGTGCGCGATCGTCGTGGACGAGTACGGGGGCACCGCCGGCCTCGTGACGCTCGAGGACGTCGTCGAGGAGCTCGTCGGCGAGGTTGCGGACGAGCACGACCACCGGCGCCCCGAGGCCTATCGCATCGTCGGTGGGGCCTGGATCCTCGAGGGCCTGCTGCGGCCCGACGAGGTGCACGAGGCGACCGGGCTGTCGATCCCCGAGTCCCACGCCTACGAGACGGTCGGGGGATTCCTCATGTCGCGGCTCGGAAGGGTCGCGCAGGTGGGCGACGAGGTCCGCGAGGCGGGCCTCGCGATCCGCGTCGAGCGCATGGACGGTCGTCGCATCGACCGTGTGCGACTCGAGGAGATCCCTGAGGACGAGGACCAGGAGCAGCGTCGATGAGCCTCGAGATGGTCGCGATGATCGTGGCGCTGCTCGCCGCGAACGCCTTCTTCGTCGGCGCCGAGTTCGCCGTCATCTCCGCGCGCCGGTCGTCGATCGAGCCGCGCGCCGAGGCAGGATCGCGCTCCGCGGCGACGGTGCTGTGGGCGATGGAGAACGTGTCGCTCATGCTCGCCACCGCGCAGCTCGGCGTCACGGTCTGCTCGGTGAGCCTCGGTGTCGTGGCCGAGCCCGCGCTCGCTCACGCCCTCGAGCCGGTCCTCGAGGCGATCGGTCTGCCGGAGGACGCCGCGCACCCGGTCGCGGTCGCGATCGCGCTTCTCGTCATCGTGGGTCTCCACGTCGTCGTCGGCGAGATGGTGCCGAAGAACGCCGCGGTCTCGAGCCCCGACCGCGCGGCGATGCTGCTCGGCCCCCCGCTCGTGTGGATGGGTCGCGTGGTGCGCCCGATCATCGAGGCCCTCAACTGGCTCGCGAACATGATCCTCAAGGGCATCGGGATCGAGCCGCGCGACGAGGTGACGTCCGCGTTCACGGCCGACGAGGTCCACCAGATCGTGGAGCGATCGAGCGAGGAGGGGACGATCTCCGACGCCGCCGGGCTGCTGACCGGAGCGATCGAGTTCTCGGACAACGTCGCCTCCGACGTGATGGTCCCGATCGGCGACGTGCTTGGGGTGCCCTTCGGGGTCACGGTGGACGAGTTCGAGCGCGCGGTGACGCGCACCGGATTCTCGAGGCTCCCCGTCATGGACGGCGGACGATGCGTGGGCTACCTGCATATGAAGGACACGCTGTTCATGCGGCCGGGGGAGCGCGAGGACCCTATCCAGGGCTGGCGCGTGCGCGACCTCCCGGTCGTCGCCCACGACGACGAGGTCGAGACGGTGCTCGCGAGGATGCGCTCGACCGGTGCGCACATCGCTGCGGTCGCCGAGGACGAGCAGACCGTGGGGCTGCTCTTCCTCGAGGACATCCTCGAGGAGCTCGTCGGGGAGGTCCGCGACTCGATCGCCCGCGGCAGGGCATAGCCGATCTCGGATCAACCTCGCAGATGCCTAGGACCGCCCACACGCATCAAATTGAGACGTTTGTCACCTGCCTGCCTTCTCACCGTGACCAATCCGTTATCCTTCTACGAGTGCCCGACCGCCCCCGGTCAGGCATCACGAGTCGAGCGAGAAGGGCCGAGGTCTTCCGTGAACGTACGCGCACATGCGTCGGATGCCGGCGATCCGACCCTCCGCGCGAAGCGTCACCACGGCTCCCGTCGACTTCGTCGTCTGCGCGAGACGCAGGAGCTGAAGATCCGCTCGACGCACAGGCGCCGCAAGACGCTGACCCGCGGCGGCGTGATCGCGAGCTTCGGCATGGCCATGCTCGTCTACCCGATCGTGGGCACCGTGCTCCCGTACGCCGACACGGTCGAGGAGATTCCCGGCGTCGTCGTCGGTGAGGCCCCCTCGACCGCGCACGCCCTGCTGGGGCGCGGTCCTCAGCTGGTCGAGGCGAGCCTCGACGCGCCGTCGGAGAAGGAGGTCGCGAACGCGATCGCGGTGTCCGACACCTACACGGTCAGCGAGTACCTGCCTGACTGTCAGCCGACGGGCACCTACCCGACCGCCCCCAACGGCCAGCTCGCGGACTCCAACCTGTGCGAGATCGCGGGTGGCTCCCTGCTGTGGGCGGATGCGGCGATCGCCTTCGCGGAGATGAACGCGGCCTATACGGCGGAGTTCGGAACCGACCTGTGCGTGGGTGAGGGCTACCGCTCGCTCGCCAAGCAGTACGCCACCAAGGCCTCGCGCGGGTGGCTCGCGGCGACGCCCGGTACCTCTGTCCACGGCTACGGACTCGCGATCGACCTGTGCGAGGGCGCCTTCCAGGGTTCGTCCAAGGCCTGGCTCGATGCGAACGCCGAGACCTGGGGCTGGGTCAACCCGACCTGGGCGAAGACGACGAAGTGGGAGCCGTGGCACTGGGAGTACGAGCCTGCGACCACCGCGATGGACCTGTACGGCTCGGGCTCGTACGGCAACGGCGTCACGGACTGACCCGCTCGGCGTCGTTCAGCTACGGAGCGATCGCATCGCGGCGGTCGCGCCTGCGCAGCCGCGCGACCGCGTCGGCCCCCTCTGCCGCCACGATCTCCTCCGCGCGGTCCCGCATCGCGCCCGCGCGCGTGACGATCGACTCCTTCACGACGTCCGCGAGCGATCCCGCCGATCCGCCGCGAATCCTGTCCGCGGCCCGTGCCGCGAGGGCCTGGGCGTCCACGCCGATCGGATGCGGGTTCACGACGGCGTACTGAGCGAGCTCGCGCTCGGCCGCCTCGCGCCCCAGCTGCACGAGCCCGGGGATGTCATCCGTGGACCACTGGGTCCGCTGGCCGATCTGCGGGCGGACCATGGTCACTCGCGAGTCGATCTCGAGCTCGTGGATCGCGGTCCCGGTGCGGTAGCGCGGCAGCGCATCCCACTCGGCGGAGAGGCGCACCCCGATGACGTCGCTCGCGCCGATCTCGAAGGCGGCCTGCAGAGGAAGGTTCTGCACCACGCCTCCGTCGACGAGCAGGTGCCCTCCTAGCCGCTTGGGCCTGAACAGCCCGGGCACAGCGATCGACGCGCACATCGCGTCCGTGAGGGATCCCTCTGACAGGAGGACGGCCCTTCCCGTCGCGACGTCGGTCGCCACTGCGGCGTAGCGGATCGGCAGGTCCTCGATGAGGCGGTCGCCTCCCGCGACCCCGTCGATCGTGCGGCGGAGCCCCTCGGTGTCGAGGATGCCCAGGCCGGGCATGAACGAGAAGGTGCCGAAATGGCCCCACTCGGCGTTCAGCACGAGCCGCTCGAGGTCGTAGGGGTCCATCCCGGCCGCGTAGGCGGCACCGACGACGCTGCCCGCGGAGGTGCCGACGACGAGCTCGGGTCGGATGCCTCGCTCGTGCAGCACCTGGAGGACCCCGACGTGCGCGGCTCCGAGCGCGCCGCCGCCGCCGAGGGCGAGGCCCAGTCGCGGCGCGTAGCGAAGATCGACGCGCTCCTCCATGCCGCCATCGTAAGGAGAAGGGCATCGCCGCCGCGAGGGCGGGAGGCTCATCTGTGGATGGTCGGCCCGAGGGTGGGGCGATCGGGCCGACCGGGAAACGACGAGGGCCCCGGGAGTGATCCCGGGGCCCTCGTGAGGAGGGTGAGGCGCGTTCCTAGGACAGCCAGGGAGAGTCGATCGAGAAGGTCTCGGCCACGCCGCGGATCTCCGCAGCGCTGAGGCCCTCGGCCTTGCCGCCGACCTGGAGGTCCATGAACTCGTACTTGGCGCCGGTCTCGGCGTACTCCACGCGGTCCACCGCTCGATAGACCGAGATGTCCGAGCGCGACATGGTGCCGTGCTTCGACCACAGGGTGATCTCGAAGTCGCGCAGGCCAGCGACGTTCTCTTTGCTCATCTCCTCGGAGCCGGGGATGCAGAACGGGAGGACCGCGATGCCCTGCGACAGGGACACGATGGTCTCCGGCTCCCAGCGCAGGATCGCGCGGTTCATCGCCTCGGTGGTCTGGTAGGCGGGGACGTGGCTGAGATAGGTGAGGTGCGGCGGCTGGGCGTGCACGACGGCCTGGAAGTCGACGCCGCGCGTCGCGACCTGGTCCTGGTGCACCGCGAGGTGCGAGTTGAACTCGGACGTCAGCTTCGCGAACTTGCGGACATTCGCGGTGTACAGGGTGCCGGTGAGTCCGCCCTCGTGGACCTTCACCGCGCCGATCGCGGCGAGCGGCTCCTCGTGGATCTGACGAAGGCGGCGGCCGGACCCGGTGACGAGCAGCGTGCCTCCCGCGAGCGCAGGGGCGGGAACCGGGAGCGCGATCTCCTCGGCGTTGGGGAAGTGGCGCCGAACCTCGACGTCCCAACCCATGTAGACGGAGATGTTGCCGGCGCCGGCCTCGGATGCATCGATCTCGCAGATGCGGGCTCCGGACTCACCGATCTGTTCGATGAGCTCGTCGAGGGTGGGCTTCGGGTGGTCGGTGGCCATGGTGTTCCTTCCTGGGGGGCGACGTCGGTGTCGCGTTCTTTGGTGAAGCTCTTGAAACGATTCAATCATACCTCAGGGGCCTGAGGCGCGCCCAAGGTCCCGGTCGTGGCGGTCGTCGAGGGTCGATCGCGCGCCACGTCGTGACTCTTGCGTGCTCATCCCCCAGAATCGTAAGCGGACGTGAAGGACGATCACCCTGGGAGGACTCGACATGACCACCTATCGCGCAGCGCTCTTCGACCTGGACGGCGTGATCGTCGACACCGCGGTGCACCACTTCGCCGCGTGGAGGCAGACCGCGGCGGAGCTCGGCTTCACGCTCGCCGACGAGGACGAGGAGCTCCTCAAGGGCGTCGGCCGCATGGATGCGCTGCGGGTCGTGCTGCGCATCGGCGGCGTCACGGTGTCCGAGGAGGAGGCCGTGCGCCTCGCTGCGGAGAAGAACGCCAGGTACGTCGAGGCGATCAGCTCGATCACTCCCGACGACATGCTTCCCGGCGCGCGCGAGTACCTCGAGGGGCTGCGGGGCCGAGGCGTGCTCACGGCGCTCGGGTCGGCGAGCCGGAACGCGCCGATGATCCTCGAGTGCCTCGAGATCGTGGACCTCTTCGACGCGGTCATCGACGGCTCCGTGGTGACTGAGGCCAAGCCGAATCCCCGCGTGTTCCTCGCGGGCGCCGAGGCGCTCGGCGTCGAGCCCAAGGACTGTGTGGTCTTCGAGGATGCGATCGCGGGCATCGATGCGGCGCATGCGGGCGACATGGTGGCGGTCGGAATCGGCGACCCCGCGGTGCTCACCGAGGCCGACGTCGTGATCCCGGGGCTGCACGCCGCGGGCGAGCTCGCAGACAAGGGCATCGTCTTCGTCGGCCGCGAGGGCTGAGCCGCGCCTGCGGCTGCCCGCATCCACGCGTTGGTGGCGTCACCCGGGAGCGGTGCGATGCGCTCGGACCCGTGGTTCCGCGCGCTACCCGCATGGTGTCCCTGGGCGGAGCGTCGCGCTTCGGCTCTCCGATGGGAGGCGAGTCCTCGCCTGTCATCGTGGATCACCGGTGGACGTAGGCGATTTGAAATTTCAATGATATCGATTCAATAACAGCGGGGTGCCGGCTGCGATTCTGCGAGAGCGGCAAGCGCGAGTTGTGAGCGTGAACAATTGGCCGGAGCGCGTGCGATGCGAGGCTTGCCTGCTCCGAGAGTTCGGGCGATATGCAATTGAAATACCTGGTAGAAGGTGAATTAGGACTTGCTTCAGGTTCCTTGAATGTATCGCCCGAGCGTGGGCGGTGGGCTGTCGTTCGGCGTTCCGGGCCGGCCGGACGAAACTGTTGACAGCCCGGCGGCAGAGTCCTAGCCTCCGAAATGAAGCGCTTCAAAGTGGAAGCGTCTCTCATGGCTGATTCAAGGAGGAATCGTGAACATGACCTTTGCGCCCCGTCGCACCACGCTCGCGGCGATCGCACTCACCGGCGTGGGGGCCCTGACCCTTGCGGCCTGCAGCTCCGGCGGAGATACGGAGGCCTCGGGCTCGGCCTCGGACTCGGGAGCCACCGAGGAGACCGCCACCACCAGCGACGAGTTCACCTACCTGGGCCAGACCCAGAACACGACCATCGCGGCGACGCTCGAGTCCCTGCAGGCCGGCGCATGCTCGGCTGCCGCGGACGGCACCCCGCTCGTGACCGACGCCATCGACGGCACCACGTGGGACCAGCAGCTGCAGGTCTACGCGGGCAGCGACGCGCTCACCAACTTCTCCATGGCGGCGGGCACCCCGTCGCTCATGAAGGAGTTCATCGACGCGGGCCTCGTGCTCAACCTCACCGAGGCCTTCGAGGAGCTCGGCGTCGAGGACGCGGTCCTTCCCGCAGCCGAGGCGACGCTCGAGCAGCTCTACGGCACCGACGACCTCTACGCTCTGCCGAGCGAGTACAACATCGAGGGCTTCTGGTACAACGAGGAGCTCTTCGCGGAGGCCGGCGTCGACGTGCCGACCACGTGGGACGAGCTCGTCGACGTGGCCGCCGCGCTTGACGCCGCGGGCATCCAGCCCTTCATCGCCGCGGGCTCGGACGGCTGGCCCGTCACCCGCCTCGTCGGCAACTACATCCTTCGCGACCTCGGTGCCGACGCGCTCCAGAAGGTCGCCGACGGCGAGGCGAGCCTCACCGACGCGGAGTACGTCGCGGGCGCCGAGGCAGTCGCCGAGCTCGGCGACGCGGGCTACTTCGGTGCCGCCGCCGGCTCCGTCGACTACAACACCGCGATGAACCAGTTCCTCACGGGTGGCGGCGCGATGTTCTACATGGGCAGCTGGGCGCTCGGCAACTTCAACGACGAGGAGCAGAACCAGATCGGTGCGGACAACATCGGCTACTTCGCGTTCCCCGAGGTCTCGGGCGGCGCGGGCAGCATCGATGAGGTTCCTGCGAACGCGGGCATCCCGGTCATGTTCAGCACCGTGAACTACTCGGACGACATCGGCGAGTGGGTCAAGTGCATCGCCGAGAACTACGGCAACGTGGCGCTCGCCGAGTCCGGCCAGGTCACCGGCTTCACCATCACCGAGACCCCGGCCGACCAGTCCGACCTCACCACGCTGGTCCAGGACGAGATCGCCAACGCGACGGGCTCGGTGCTGTGGTTCGAGGCGGCGTTCACCTCTGAGGGCACCACGGTGTCCCAGACCAACGGTGGTGGCCTGATCACCGGTGCCGTGTCCGCCGAGGAGTTCATGCAGCTCGTCCAGGACGCCAACCAGGAGTAGGGAACTCCTCTTCCCCTCTCTCTCCACGTCGGTTCCGGGGTTCGCGTCGCCGCGGGCCCCGGAGCCGGCACCACCAGCAAACTAGGACACCACCGTGGAATCCGTATTCCGTAACCGGCGTGCGACGGCGCTCATGCTCACGCCCGCGCTGCTGGTCTACACCATCGTCATGATCGTCCCGATCCTGTGGTCGGTGACGTACACCTTCCAGTCGGGCAACGCGGTCTCGGGCTTCGAGTTCGTCGGCCTCGACAACTGGATCGAGTTCTTCGGCGACTCGACCGCCCACGACGCGCTGTGGTTCACCCTCAAGTACGCAGTCGTGATGACGACCCTCCAGGTCGCCGCGGGCTACGGGCTCGCGCTTCTGTACATCTTCTTCCTGCAGAACAAGTCGTCGCTCGTGCGCGCGACCATCTTCTTCCCGGTGATCCTCCCGACCGTGGCCGTCGCGCTGATGTTCTCCCGCATGTTCGAGGCCGCGCCCACCGTCGGCCCCGTGAACACGATCTTCATGTGGATGGGCGGCGACCTCACGGACTTCCTCGGCACGCCGTCGTACGCGTTCTGGGTCGTCATCCTCATGGACGTCTGGCGCTCGATGGGCTTCTACGCCGTGCTGCTGTACGCGGGGCTCGTCGAGATCCCGACCGACGTCATGGAGTCCGCGAAGATCGACGGCGCGTCGAGCTGGAGGCTCGTTCGCAGCATCGTGTTCCCGCTGTCGCTGCCCGTGCTGCTGTCCGCGGTGATCTTCTCGATCAACGGCACCTTGAAGGTGTTCGACTCGATCGTTGCGCTCACCAACGGAGGCCCTGGCTCCGCGACCACACCACTGACGCTGTACATGTTCCGCACCTCGTTCGCTTACGGCCAGTACGGATATGGCAGCACGATCGCCTTCGTGCTGACGATCCTGTGCCTCCTCGCGACGGTGTTCGTGTTCCGCTCGATGCGAAAGGACGTGACGAAGTGAGCTCCGCCACCCTCGGCGACGCGCCCGCGCGTCGCAGCAAGAAGCCCCTCAGGATGCGCGTGCGCAGGCTCCCTGGCTGGATCGGGGTCGGCCTGCTCCTGCTGACGGTCGTCTACCCGATGTTCTGGATCCTCATGGGCTCGTTCAAGACGCAGCCCGAATTCCTCTCGGAGCCCTTCTGGGCGCTGCCGCAGCAGGTCAACCTGGACAACTACATCTCGGCCTTCGTCGAGGGCGGACTCGCCACGTACATCAAGAACTCGGTGCTCGCGGTCTTCCCCTCGCTCGGACTGATCCTCGTGTTCGGGACTGCGGCGGCATACGCCCTCCAGATCCTCATCTGGAAGGGCAGGAGCGTGATCCTCGTGATGTTCCTCGCGGGCATCATGATCCCCACGCAGATGATCCTGCTGCCGCTGTTCAACGTGTACTACCAGGCAGGCATCACGAACTCGATCTGGCCGCTGATCATCACGTACACGGCGATCGGCATGCCGCTGACGGTGTTCATGCTCGCGACCTTCATGCGGCAGCTGCCGCAGGAGGTCTTCGAGGCGGCGACGCTCGACGGCGCGAACGTCTACCGGATCTTCTGGAGCGTCACCGTGCCGCTCGTGAGGAACGCGATCTTCACGGTCGCGCTCGTGCAGTTCTTCTTCCTGTGGAACGACCTGCTCATCGCGCTGACGTTCGTCACCAAGGCCGACCTCAGGACCATCCAGGTCGGACTGCTGAACTTCACCGGCCAGTACGGCGCCGTCGACTACGGCCCGCTCTTCGCGGGCATCTCCGTCACGGTGTTCGGCACCCTCGCCCTCTACATCTTCCTCAACAAGAAGGTCATGGCGGGCATGACGCAGGGAGCGGTGAAGGGATGACCGCCGTCACTCATGTCCGCGCGGAGCTTCGCGCGGACGCCCTCGGGCTCGGCACCTCCACGCCCCGGCTCTCGTGGCACCTGGACGATGCGGCTGCTCCCGAGGTCGCCCAGGCCCGGGCCGTGGGCGCCGCGGGAGAGCAGGTCGCGGACCTCGCGAGCGCGACGGGCGTCCTCGTCGACTGGCCCTTCGCCCCGCTCGGCTCGCGCGAGGCGGTCGACGTCTCGATCCGCGTGTCCTCGCACGGGGAGTGGTCCGACTGGAGCGCGCCCCTCGTCGTCGAGGCTGGACTGCTGGACGCCACGGACTGGACCGAGCCGCTCGTCGTCCCGTCGGCGGCCGCTCCGCACGAGCTGCGCCCCTCGCATCTGCTGCGCGCCGAGTTCGACCTGCCCGAGGTCCCCGTGCGGGCGCGGCTCTACGCCACGGCCCAAGGCGTCTTCACCGCTGCGCTCAACGGCGACCCCGTCTCGGACGAGCACCTCGCCCCGGGCTGGACGAGCTACACGCATCGCCTGCGCTACCGCGTCCACGACGTCACCGCGCTGCTGCGCGAGGGCCCGAACGCCCTCGCGGTCGAGCTCGCCGACGGCTGGTTCCGCGGCCGCATCGGCTTCGACGGTGGACTGTGGGACGTCTACGGCGAGCACGTGGGGACACTGCTCCAGCTTGAGGTGGCGGACGCGTCCGGCGCGACCCGCATCGTCCCGCTGGGCGACGCATGGCGCTCCCTCCCCGGCCCCGCCGTGCGCGTGGGGCTGTACGAGGGGGAGACCTACGACGCGCGTCTGGTCCCGTTCGGGTGGGACGTCGCCGGCTTCGACGACTCCTCGTGGTCCCGGCCCGAGGCGCGTGCCGCATCGTCCGTGACCGCGCGCCTCGAGGCGGCGATCGGCGAGCCCGTGCGGCCCATCGAGGCTCTCGCGCCCGTGACCGTCGAGCGCCGCCCGAACGGGCGCATCCGCCTCGACTTCGGCCAGAACATCTCGGGTCTCCTGCGCATCGCGGTGGACGCGCCCGTCGGCCATACCGTGCGGCTGCATCATGCCGAGGTGCTCGAGAACGACGAGCTCGGGACGAGGCCGCTCAGGCTCGCGATCTCGGTCGACTCGTACACCTCCGCGGGTGACGGTCCGGTCACGTGGATGCCGCGCTTCACCATCCACGGGTTCCGCTACGCGGAGCTCGAGGGCTGGCCCGGCGAGCTGTCCGACGGCGACGTCGAGGCGGTCGCGATCCACACCGACATGGAGCGTCGTGGCTGGTTCGAGTGCAGCGATCCGATGCTCAACCGCCTGCACGAGAACACCGTGTGGAGCATGCGCGACAACTTCGTGGATCTCCCGACGGACTGCCCGCAGCGAGACGAGAGGATGGGGTGGACCGGCGACATCCAGGTGTTCGCGCCGGCCGCGGAGTTCCTCTACGGCGCCGACGGCGTCCTCACCTCATGGCTCAAGGACGTCGCGGCCGAGCAGGAGCCGGACGGCTGGGTGCCGAACTTCGTGCCGTGGGTCGAGTGCGGATTCCCGCGCAGCGCCTCGGCCGCGTGGGGCGATGCTGCCGCGATCGTGCCGTGGACGATGTACGAGCGCCGCGGCGACCTCGGCGTCCTCGCGGCCCAGTACGCGAGCATGAAGGCCTGGGTCGACCACCTCGAGCTGCGCGTCGGCCCCGACGACGTGGTCGAGGGGTCGATGGAGCTCGGCGACTGGCTCGACCCTGCCGCGCCGCCGGAGGACCCGGGCCTCGCGCGCACCGACAAGTACCTGGTCGCGAGCTCCTACGTCGTGAAGTCGGCGCGCATCGTGGCCGACGTGGCGGCGCTGCTCGACGAGGCGGAGGACGAGGCTCGCTACCGCGCGCTCGCCGACCGCGTGGTCACGGCCATCCGCGCTCGGTGGTTCTCGGACCTCGCGGGCATCGCCGACGCCCCGACCGCGCTCGCGCTCGGTCTCGAGTTCGGCCTGGTCGAGGACGCCGCGGTGCGTGAGCGGCTCGGCGACCTGCTGAGCGAGGCGGTCCGCGCGGGCGGCCATCACGTGCAGACGGGCTTCGTCGGCACGCCGATCATCTGCGACGCGCTCGCGTCCTCGGGGCATCTCGACGACGCGTACGGTCTGCTGCTCCAGCAGGAGTGCCCGTCGTGGCTCTATCCCGTGTCCATGGGGGCGACGACGATCTGGGAGCGCTGGGACTCGATGCTGCCTGACGGCAGCATCAACCCGGGAGACATGACGTCGTTCAACCACTACGCGCTGGGCGGGGTGGTCGACTTCCTGCACCGTGTCGTCGCGGGGCTCGCCCCGGTCGCGCCCGGCTATCGCGAGGTGGAGATCCGACCCCGTCCTGGCGGCGGGCTCACCTCGGCGTCCGCGCGACACCTCAGCCCCTTCGGGCTGATCGGGGTCGCATGGACGCTCGACGGCGACGCCTTCGTGCTCGACGTCGTCGTCCCGGACGGGGTGACGGCCTCCGTCGTCCTTCCGGACGGTGCGACGCACAGCGCACACGCGGGAACCCACCACTACACCGCGACCATCGAGGGCGGAGCCGCCCTCGCGGAGACCCAGGAGGATGCGCGATGACCGCGCCGATCTACGACAGCTTCCATCCCGGCCAGGAGTGGCTGGACACCGACGGCAAGCCCATCCAGGCGCACGGCGGCTCGGTGATGGAGGTCGACGGCACCTACTACTGGTACGGAGAGAACAAGGAGTTCACGACCCCGGGCTCGGGCATCTGGCACTGGGGAGTGCGCTGCTACTCGTCGACGGATCTGTACAACTGGAAGGACGAGGGCGTCATCATCCCGCCCGTCGAGGACGATTCGACCTCGCCGCTGCATCCCGGGCGCGGGATGGACCGTCCCCACATCCTCTACAACCCTCACACGAAGAAGTACGTGTGCTGGATCAAGGTCATGTCGGGCTCGGTGCAGCTCTCGTCCACGCTGGTCGCCGACTCGATCCTCGGGCCCTACACGATGGCGAAGGCCGACTTCCGGCCCCTCGGCATGTACGCCGGCGACTTCGATCTGGTGGTCGATCCGCACGACGGCAAGGGCTACTACATCTTCGAGCGCGTGCACTCGGAGCTCATCGTGGCCGACCTCACCGACGACTACACGGATGTGACGGGCTACTACTCGACGCACTTCCACCACGGGCGGCCGCCGTTCACGCGCGAGGCGCCGTCGTTCTTCCGCCACGGAGGACGGCAGTACCTCGTGACCTCAGGGACGACGGGCTACTACCCGAACGCCTCCGAGGTCGCCGTGGCGGACACGATCCACGGGCCGTGGTCCGTCGTCGGGGACCCTCATCCGGACGATGCGTCGCGCACCTCGTACCGCACGCAGGTGAGCTCGGTCTTCAACGTCCCGGGCAAGGACTTCCACATCGCGCTCGGGGACCGCTGGCTGCCCGACTACGACGCTCACGGTTCCGAGGCGTACGACCTGTTCGACGAGTACTTCGCGCAGATCGAGGCCGGTGCCGAGGACACCGGGATGCGTGAGCTCACCGTGCCCGACCCCTCGCGAGCCCGCTACGTCTGGCTGCCGATCCGCTTCGCGGACGACGGCCGAGTGCTGATCGACTGGTACGACGAATGGCGGATCGAGGACATGGCATGAACCCGGAGAGGCGCCGCGACAATGGGGTCCCGCCGCCTAGGATTCAGCGCATGACGGAGTCGGACGCCGGCAACGGAGCCAAGCGCGCCTCGATCATGGACGTCGCCGCGCTCGCGGGCGTGTCACAGGGCACCGTGTCCAACGTCCTCAATCACCCGGAGAGGGTGTCGCCGCGCACGCGGGACAAGGTGGAGCAGGCGATCGCCCAGCTCGACTTCAGCCCCCACGGGCCAGCGCGGTCGCTCGCCTCCGGCTCGACGCGTGCGCTCGGCCTCATCCTGTCCGACCTCTCCAACTCCCTGTTCGTCGACATCTCGCGAGGAGTCGAGCGCATCGCCTCGGAGCACGGGACGTTCGTGCTCATGGCGAACACCGACTCCGATCTGGAGCGCGAGCGGCGATACCTCGCGGCGTTCGCCGCGACCCAGACGATGGGCACGCTCGTGACGATCAACGACGCGAGCCACTACCGCGCGCTCGCGGACGGGTACCGCGCGGGCAGGCCGCTGGTCTTCCTCAACTACCGCGGCGACGACGGCACGCACTGCGCCGTGCACACCGACAACTACGAGGGCGGTCGGCTCGCGGCGCGGCATCTCGTGGAGACGGGCAGGCGACGCCTCGCGCTCGTGGGCGGGCCCGAGTCCCTCCAGCCGGTCGCGGACAGGTGTCGTGGCTTCGAGGATGAGGCGGGCGAGCTCCTCGCGCAGACGGTGGTTCGCGAGGACGTCGGCGAGCTCAACCGCGCGTACGGGTGGAGCGCGGGGCGGGCGCTGCTGAGCCGGATCGAGCGCGGAGAGATCGACGGGATCTTCGCGATCGCGGACCTCGTCGCAGCCGGCGTCGCCCAGGCGCTCTCGGGAGCGGGGGTGCGGATCCCGGAGGACGTCGCCATCGTCGGCTATGACGACAACCGCGCGGCGTGGGACAGCCCCCTTCCGCTCACCACGATCAGGCAGCCGGGCGAGGGCATGGGCGCGGCGGGCGCGAACCTGGTGTTCGAGGAGCTCCACGATCCCTATCACGAGCACCGGATGGTGCACCTCGCGCCGACGCTCGTAGTGCGTCGCAGCACCGTCGCGAGCCCCTGAGCAGGGGAGATCGCCGTACGCTGGGCCTGTGAGTCACGCGAGGGGCGACGACGGCAGGGTGCGGATCGACGATGTCGCCGCGCTCGCGGGGGTGTCGAAGGGGACCGTCTCGCATGTCCTGAACCACCCCGATCGGGTCGCGGTCGCCACGCGGGGGCGGGTCGAGGCGGCCATCTCCGAGCTCGGCTTCGTCCCGCATGCGACCGCACGCTCACTCGCCACGGGCACCGCGCCCATCGTCGGTGCGGTGCTGAGCGACCTGAGCAACTCCTTCTTCACCGACATCCTCGCCGGGATCGAGTCCGTCGCGGATGAGCGGGAGGCCTTCGTGCTGGCCGCCGACTCGCGCCAGTCCCTGAGCCGCGAGCTCCGCTACGTCGGGATGTTCGAGAGTGCCCGTGCGCTCGGCACGCTCCTCAGCCTCAACTCGGAGCAGCAGTACGAGGGCGTGAGGCATGAGGCGGCGCGCAAGCGTCCGCTCGTGCTTCTCAACCATCGCGCCGATCCCGCGCACTTCTGCTCGGTGCACGCGGACAACGTCAGGGGCGGAGGGCTCGTCGCGCGTCATCTCCTCGAGACGGGGCGCACGCGCCTCGCCCTGGTGTACGGGCTCCGCATGCTACCTCCGGTCGATGAGCGCGTGCGCGGGTTCGAGGTTGAGCTCGCGTCCCACGGACTGACGATCGCTCGCACGGTCGAGGTGCCGAACCTCAGACGTGCCTCGGGCTGGGCTGCCGGGGGCGAGCTCGCCGAGGCGGTGCGCTCGGGTGAGATCGACGCGGTGTTCGCGGTGTCCGACCTGCTCGCCGCGGGCCTCGTGCAGTCGCTGGTCGAGGCCGGTGTCGCGGTTCCCGAGGACGTGGCGGTGGTCGGCTACGACGACAACCAGGCGGCGCGCGACACCCCCAGGCCGCTCACGACGGTGCGGCAGGGAGGCCGGGCCATCGGTGCAGTCGGGGCGGGGCTGCTCTTCGAGGAGATCGACGACCCCGCGCACGAGCATCGGGCCGTCGACATCGCCCCCACCTTGGTGATCCGGGGCACGACGGCCTGACGCAGGGGCCCGGAGATCCGGCAAATCGCCGAAATCGCTCCTAAAACTTCAAATGTTGCAGGTCGTTCCTGCCCTTGATACGTTTCACGTGGACTGAACTTGAACCGGTTCAAGTCCACGGTATGGACACTCAATGGCGAGGAAGGGATACCTCATGGAAGCAGTACTGCGCGCCCGATTCGGGCCACGCCGGCGCCTCATCGCCTCGGCGGCATTGCTGGGAGCGGCGGCGATGATGCTCCCCGGGACTCAGGCGAGCGGCGAGGTGGCGGACGACGGCGTCGTCGACTGCTCGACCGTCGCGTGGATGGACACGTCGCTGACCGCGTCGGAGAGGGCGGACGCCCTCCTCGAGGCCAGCACGCAGAGCCAGATCTACCGCTGGCTCAACGAGCAGGCCGCCAACAACCCCGAGCAGACCCAGTGGACCAACCGGCGGACGGGCGAGGTGACCGCCGAGTACGAGGCGCAGGTCGCGTGCACCCCGACGGTCGTCTACACCGATGGCCCCGACGGTGTGCGCTTCACCGAGGGCGTCACGGCCTTCGCGGCTCCGATCGCGGTCGCCTCCTCGTGGAGCCTCGAGCTCGCCGAGCTCAAGGGCGCCGCCCAGGCCGATGAGGCCTACGACATGGGCAAGAACGTCATCCTCGGACCGGGCGTCGCGAGCGGTCGCACGGTGCTGTCCGGCCGTACCCCCGAGTACTTCGGCGAGGATGCGGTGCTCGCCGGCCTGATGGCTGCGTCGACGATCGTCGGCATCGAGGACTCGAACGACCCCGACAAGGCCGTGCTGTCCGACCTCAAGCACTTCATCGCCAACGAGCAGGAGACGAACCGGTCGAGCTCGTCGTCCAACGTGGACGAGCGCACCCTGGTCGAGTCGTACAGCCTCGTCAACGAGATCGCGATCACGCGCGGCGGCACGTCGTCCGTGATGTGCTCGTACAACCAGATCAACGGGACCTACGCGTGCGAGAACGCCGACGTGCTCAACACGCTACTCAAGGACCAGATCGGGTTCGAGGGCTACGTGGTGTCCGACTTCGGCGCCGTGCACTCGACGGCGGATGCGCTCATGAACGGTCTGGACCAGGAGCTCAACGCGCCGAACTACTTCGCTCCCGACAACCTCGACGCGGCGCTCGCGGCCGGTGAGATCACCCAGGAGCGCATCCTGGATGCCGCTCATCGCGTCGTCGAGGCGTACATCGGCGGAGGCCTGTTCGACAACCCGCTCCAGGATGAGGCCGTCGAGGACGCCTCCACCGACGAGCACAAGGAGATCGCTCTCCAGACCGCGCTCGAGGGCTCTGTGCTGCTCCAGAACGACGGCACGCTGCCGATCTCGCTCGGCGACGACCTCACGGTCGGGCTGTTCGGCGCCACGGCGTCGGCGACGGCGACCGATGGGATCAGCGCGTCTTCCGTGTGCTCGATGAAGTGGGCGTTCGGTGGCGGCGGCACGATGACGTGCGAGGACCTCGTCGCACCCGACGAGGCCTTCGCCGAGGCGATCGCCGAGGCCGGCGGGACCCTCGTGGTCAACGACGGCAGCGACCTCGAGTCGGCCGCGGCTGATGCCGCGGACGTCGACGTCGCTATCGTGTTCGGCTACCAGCGCACCGGGGAGTTCAGCGACCTCGCCGATCTGTCGCTCCAGGGCGGCGGTGACGAGCTGGTCGCGACGGTGGCGGCCGCCAACGATCAGACGGTCGTGGTGCTCAACACAGGCTCGGCGGTCGAGATGCCGTGGCTCGACGACGTGTCCGGCGTGCTCGAGATGTGGTACCCGGGCGAGCAGTTCGGCCCCGCTCTCGTGCAGCTCCTCACCGGTGAGGTCTCCCCGTCGGGTCACCTTCCGATGACCTTCCCGGCCTCGCTCGAGGAGACCCCCACCGGCGCCTCGGAGGCGCAGTTCCCGGGGATCATGGACTCCTCCAACATCCGCCAGGTCGACTACTCCGAGGGCATGGAGATCGGCTACCGCTGGTACGAGGCGCAGGACGTCGAGCCGCTGTTCGAGTTCGGCTACGGCCTCACGTACTCGGAGTTCGAGTACAGCCACCTGCAGGTGACCCCGACCAGCCACAAGGGCACCCACGAGATCCGCGTGAAGTTCCGGGTGACCAACACCGGTGACGTCGCGGCGACCGAGGTCGCCCAGGTCTACCTCGAGCTCCCGGCGTCCGCCGACGAGCCGTCGAAGCGGCTCGCCGGCTGGGCCTCGGTGGACCTCGAGCCCGGCGAGCACGAGAACGTCACCGTGACGTTCACCGCCGAGGACCAGGAGGACCTGCACCTCCTGCAGTACTGGGGCGCGGACGACGACGAGTGGGTGACGCCCAGCGGCACCTACACCGTCACCGTCGGCGGCTCGATCGACACGGTGCTGGAGGACACCTTCAGCCAGAAGTAGGGAAGGAGACCGAGGGGTCCCGGGAGCGTCCCGGGGCCCCTCGGCGCACCCCGCGGCGGGACTGCGTCGCGCGGGTGTGAAGCAGAGCTGACGGGCCGTCGCCATCGGCGGCCCGCCGACACAGGGAGAAGATCATGACACGAGGCAGCGTCGCCTCATTGCTCACAGGCGCCCTCGCGGGCACCCTGCTCGCGTCCGTGCCAGCGGTCGCGGTCGCCGACACCGCCACCCACGAGACGTTCGTCGACAGGTCCGGCTGGACGGTCACGGCCTCCGAGACCTTCGAATGGCTGCCGATCGCCAACATGATCGACGGCGCGCTCGGCTCGGGCTGGTCGACCGGTCAGGCCCAGTCAGGAGGGGAGTGGATCCAGATCGACGCGGGGGCGGCGATACCGTTCCACGCGGTCGACATGGCGACCGGAGCGGCGGTGAGCGACTACGCGCGAGCGTATGAGATCGCCTACTCGCTCGACGGGGTGACCTGGAGTGATCCCGTGGCGGGCGACGGCGTGGTCGCGGACGGGTCGGTGCGCGCCGAGGTGTGCGACAGCGCCGACCCGTGCTGGGCGCGATACGTCCGCATCGAGCAGACGGGTACGGCGGACAACTGGTGGGTGATCGACGAGCTCAACCTCGTCTCCACCTCCTCCGAGGCGGCGCTCGACCGCTCCTCCTGGACGATCGCCGCATCGGACACGTACGAGTGGCTCCCCCTCGCGAACCTGGTCGATGACGACCTCGGCACCGGCTGGTCCACGGGCAAGGCGCAGGTGGGCGACGAGTGGCTCGAGATCGACGCGGGGGCCCAGGTGACCTTCGACGCCATCGACATGGCGACGGGCTCGGCCACCGAGGACTATGCGCACGGGATCCTCTTCAGCACCTCGACCGACGGGGTGACCTGGGAGGAGCACTTCGACAGCTACGGCACGGTCGTGGACGGCTCCGTCAGGCTCTCGTTCTGCGACGACCTCATCTCGTGCGAGCCGATCACCGCGCGCTACGTGCGGATCGAGCAGACGAGCACCGCCGACAACTGGTGGACGGTCGCCGAGCTGAACCTCATCCTCGGCGACCTGTCCTACGCGGAGCCCGCGGCGTCGCTGTCGCCGCGCTGGGCGCTGATCGGCGACGGCACCACGCTCGCGGTGTCCGGCCTCGCTGCCGGTGAGCCCGTCGCGGCGCTGTCGGAGGACGGCGCGACCCTCGTGCACGGAGTCGCGGACAGCCTCGGCAACGCGCTGCTGACCATCCCGGCTGCGGAGCAGCTCGGCTGGACCACCTACGCGGTGAGCGGTGCCTGGACGGGCTGGTCAGAGGAGGTCGACCTCAAGGTGGTCGACCAGGCGCCTCTCGGGGTCGTCGAGGTGGAGTCCCTCGAGCACGCGTCCGGGACGCTCGCGCTGGACTGGACGGCCATCGAGGGGGCGTCCGCCTACGAGGTCTACCGTTCCACGGGCCTGTACAGCGACTACTCCCTGATCGGGACGGTCGCCGCGACCGAGTACGTCGACGCCGTGGACGACGCGGACCGCTACTCGTTCTACTACGAGGTGGTCGCCGTGAGCGACACCAACGAGAGCCTCGAGCCCTCCGAACCCGTCTCGCTCGAGTCCGAGCTCTTCGGCGACACGATGCACATCTTCAGCGAGACCGACGCGACCGAGGAGGTCGACGCCGTGATCGCCGAGGCCGCGGACGAGCTCGTGCCGTTCGAGTCGGAGCTCAGCGAGGAGCGCGTCGCGTTCGCCTTCAAGCCTGGCGAGTACGACACCGCGGACATCGAGGTCGGCTACTACACGAGCGTGTACGGGCTCGGTGAGACGCCGATGGAGACGACCGTGCCGAGCATCTACGTCGGCCCGAACCAGTGGAACTCCCTGACCAACTTCTGGCGGTCGGTCGAGAACATCGGCATCGACACCGGAAGCGAGGCGAACCAGGTGATCTGGGGCGTGTCGCAGGCCGCGCCTACGCGTCGCCTGTGGGTCAACGGCACTCTTCTGCTCCACGAGTACAAGGCGGCGAGCGGCGGCTTCCTCGCGGACAGCGTCGTGACCGGCGCGACGCAGTCGGGCCCGCAGCAGCAGTACCTCCTGCGCAACAACGAGTTCGAGGGCGGGTGGTCGGACGGCGTGTGGAACATCGTCTTCGTCGGGAACGAGGGCGAGCCGGACGAGCCCGAGGACTGGACCACGGGAACGCCGTACACGGTCGAGGACACGACGGACGTCATCCGCGAGAAGCCCTTCCTCTACCTCGACGACTCGGGCGACTATGCGGTCTTCGTGCCGGGCGTGCGCGAGGACTCGACCGGGGTGTCCTGGTACGAGGACGACATGGGCGAGGGTGAGTCGATCTCGATCGATGACTTCTACGTCGCCCAGGCGGACGCGGACGATGCGGACTCGCTCAACGCGGCGCTTGCCTCGGGCAAGAACCTCCTGCTGACGCCCGGAATCTACGAGGTCGACGAGACCCTCCAGGTGGACCGCGCCGACACGGTCGTGCTCGGGCTCGGCATGGCGACGATCCGTCCGACCGGAGGGGTCGACGCGATGCACGTCGCAGATGTCGACGGCGTGACGATCGCGGGCCTCCTCTTCGATGCGACCGAGGACGGCTCGGATCACCTGCTTCAGGTGGGCGAGGAGGGTGCATCCGCCACGCATGCCGATGACCCGATCCTGCTGGCCGACGTCTTCGTCCGGGTGGGCGGGGCTGTCTCGGGCAGCGCCGACGTCTCGGTGGAGATCAACAGCTCCGACGTGATCGGCGACCACTTCTGGCTGTGGCGCGCGGATCATGGTCAGGAGAAGGATGCGACCGGGTGGGACATCAATACGGCCGCCAACGGCCTCGTGGTGAACGGCGACAGGGTCACCGTCTATGGCCTCTTCGTGGAGCACTACCAGGAGTATCAGACGCTCTGGAACGGTGACGACGGGGCCACGTACTTCTACCAGAGCGAGATCCCGTACGACCCGCCGACCCAGGCGGACTATCTGAGCGAGGACGGGACCGTCAACGGCTATGCCTCGTACAAGGTGACGTCCGAGGCTTCCGGCCACTACGTGACGGGCGTCGGCATCTACGACGTGTTCATCCACAACGACGAGTGGGTCGAGATCGAGAACGCCATGGAGGTGTCGCCAGGAACCGAGGTGCGCCACGCCACGACGGTCACGCTCGGCTCGCTCGGCGGACAGAACGCGATCGTCAACGGCGTCGGCGACACGGTCGGGACCGGGATCAACTTCCAGGCGAAGATCGACTCGTTCATCGCGGAGGAGCCCGTGGTCGAGGCGGCCGTGACGGCGGCGTCGGAGCCCTCCGATGACGGCTGGTACGCGGGCCCTGCCACAGTGACGCTTGAGCTCGTCTCCGGGGAGGGAACTCTCCAGGCCTCGGTCGACGGCGGCGAGTGGGCGGACTACGACGCCCCGCTCGTCATCTCCGACCACGGCGCGCACACGGTCGACTACCGCGTGGTGCACTACGGCGGGGTCTACGCACCGGCGTCGGGGAGCGTCGCGCTGCTCGTCGACGCCGAGGATCCCGTCGCGACCGCCGTGCTCAACCCGATCTCGGGTCTGGGCACGCCGTCCTCGCCGGTGCTGCTCTCGCTTGCCGCGACCGATGTCGGCTCCGGTGTCGGTGAGATCGAGTACCGGGTCGAGGGCGGCGCCTGGACCGCGTACGAGGGAGAGGAGGTGGCCCTCGACGAGGTCGGGATGCTCGATGTCGACTTCCGCGCGGTCGACTCGGCCGGCAACACGGGCGAGTCCGGCACGGTGGTGGCGGCGATCGTGGGCG
The DNA here is from genome assembly GCF_002090115.1 of Demequina sp. NBRC 110054. Taxonomy (NCBI): domain Bacteria; kingdom Bacillati; phylum Actinomycetota; class Actinomycetes; order Micrococcales; family Demequinaceae; genus Demequina; species Demequina sp. NBRC 110054. The sequence goes on along the minus strand of NZ_BBRK01000004.1, from coordinate 65,702 downwards.
ACGTCGTGAACGAGTCGGGCGTCGACTGGTACCGGGAGACGCGGGAGTTCGACGGCGTGACCGTCGCCGTGACGACGATGTGCTCGGACGAGGGCACGGCGGCGATCGAGGTCGCGCTCTCAGCGACCGAGGGTGCTCCCGAGTATGCGGTCTCCGTCTCCTCGGACCGCCTGTATCCCGAGGCGGAGACCGCGGCGATCGTGGCTGGCGAGCCGCGGGTGCTCCTGCTCGACTCCGGTCTGCAGAACAGGCCGGTGAGCGAGATCTCCGTCGTCCTGACGCCCGACGACGGTCACGACGCCGTCGAGGTGCGGCTGCAGACGGCGCGGATCCACTGTGGCAACGGCAAGCTCGTGCTGCCCTAGTCGACGCTCAGCTGCGCTCGCGGGGGTCCCGGAGCCGCGCTCCGGGCCCCCGCGATCCCGCGGGGGAGCGGTGCCCTCACTTCGTCGAGGAGGTCCCCTCGTGTGGCGTTCGGGGGGTCGTCCGCGCAACTTAGTTGCAAACGCAAGTAAATGGCCCTACAGTGTGGTTGTACTTACAACTAACTGAAGGAACCCTCTCATGGACATCGTCTTCCTCGTCGCGCGCATCCTGTTCGCGCTCATCTTCCTGCTGTCCGCCGTCGGCCACCTCACGCAGTCCGACGCGATGGCTCAGTACGCGGCCTACAAGGGTGCCCCGGGCGGCAAGGCCGGCGTCATCCTCTCGGGCGTCGCGATGGGCATCGGCGCGCTCATGGTGCTGCTCGGCGTGTTCGGCGACCTGGGCTCGCTCCTCGTCGCCGCGACGCTGATCCCGATCAGCCTCTTCATGCACGCGCACTGGAAGGAGTCCGACGCGCAGGCGAAGCAGACCGAGCAGGTCTCGTTCAACAAGAACATCGGCCTCATCGGCGGCGCGCTCGCGCTGTTCCTGCTCTTCGCGTCGACCGGCGCGGACATGGGTCTCACGATCACCGGTCCGCTCTTCGCGATCGGCTGATCGCAGCGGCGACTCGGGGCGGCTCTCCTGCGGGAGAGCCGCCCTTCGTCGTGGGGGCCTGGTCCCGTGGGGACCCGACCCCGCATCGTCCCTGGGCCTGGTCCTTCACCGTCGAAGCGTGCCGAGCCCGGATACGCCAAGGACCCCGCCTCTCAGCAGGGTCCTCAGTGGCGCGAGCCATCGCGAGATATCGCGAAGTGCCCCCGACAGGAATCGAACCTGCGACCTTCGGTACCGGAAACCGGCGCTCTATCCGCTGAGCTACGGGGGCCCGCCGCGCACGCGCGGCTAAGAGAGGATATCAGTCCACGGGCGGCGCGATCCGCGTGAGACGCTGCAGCTGCGTCACGTGATCGGGGTTCAGCTCGGCGACGCTCGCGACGCCCAGCAGCTTCATGGTCCGCACGATCTCGGTGCGCAGGATCTCGATGGCCCTGTCCACGCCCTCGCGGCCGCCGGCCATGAGTCCGTACAGGTACGCGCGGCCCACGAGAGTGAAGTCCGCACCCGCCGCGATCGCCGCCACGACGTCGGCCCCGGACATGATGCCCGTGTCGAGCACGATCTCCGTCTTCCCCTTGAGCTCCGCCGCCACCGACGGCAGCAGGTGGAAGGGGATGGGGGCGCGGTCGAGCTGACGCCCACCATGGTTCGACAGGACGATGCCGTCCACGCCGTGGTCGACCACGCGCTTCGCGTCGTCGAGCGTCTGGATGCCCTTGACGACGACCTTGCCCTTCCACTGGTCGCGGATCCACTCGAGATCGTCGAACGTCATGGTCGGGTCGAACAGTGAGTCCAGGAGCTCGCCGATCGTGCCGTCCCACTCGCTGAGAGAGGCGAACTGCAGCGGCTCGGTCGTGAGGAAGTTCCACCACCACTCGGGCCGCGGGATCGCGTTGAGCACGGTGCCGGGCGTGAGCTGCGGCGGGATCGAGAAGCCGTTGTAGCTGTCCCGCAGGCGGGCGCCGGCCGCGGGCACATCGACCGTGATCAGCAGCGTGTCGAAGCCCGCGGCCTCGGCCCGCTCGACGAGCCCCATCGAGGCGTCGCGGTTCTTCTGCATGTACAGCTGGAACCAGTTGCGGCCGCGCGGGTTCGCCTCGGCGACGCCCTCGGGGGAGGTGGTGCCGAGCGTCGACAGCGAGAACGGGATGCCCGCCGCCCCCGCGGCGGAGGCCCCCGCGCGCTCGCCCTCGGCATGCATCATCCGGGTGAAGCCGGTCGGCGCGATACCGAACGGCAGGGCCGAGTTGCCGCCCAGGATCTCCACGGAGGTGTCGAGCTGCGACACGTCGCGCAGGATCGCCGGGTGGAACTCGACGTCCTCGAAGGCCTGCCTCGCGCGAGCCAGCGACAGCTCGAGCTCGGCCGCGCCGTCGGTGTAGTCGAACGCCCCCTTCGGGGTGCGTCGCTTCGCGATGTCGCGAAGGTCTGCGATCTTGTGGGCCTTGCTCAGCCGGCGCTTGCGCGCGTCGGGCTCGAAGCGTCGGAACCTCATCAGCGGCGCGAGGTCCGCCGGCCGGGGTACGCGGCGGGACATCTTCATCTCATCGATCCCTTCAGATTCGTGTGGATGCGGGGGCGCTCATGGCGTGAGCGCGGGGGGTGTAGGTGCGCGGCGAGAATGCGCGCGCCACCAGGTCTCTCATGGACTCAAGCGTGCCACCGACGGCACCGAGCGCCCGTGCCTGCACGAGCACGTTGCCGATCGCCGTGGCCTCGATCGGGCCGGCGACGACGGGCATGCCCGACAGGTCCGCCGTGCGCTGGCACAGCAGCTCGCCCTGGCTCCCGCCGCCGACCATGTGGATCCGGCGCACCTCCTGGCCGCTGAGCGACGAGGCGGTGCGGACGGCCTCCGCGAAGGCCGTCGCGAGGCTCTCGACGATCGACCGTGCGATCTCGGCCCGGGTCTGCGGCGCGCGCATCCCGTGCTCCTCGCAGTAGGCCGCGATCCGGGGCGACATGTCACCGGGAGGGGAGAAGCGCGGGTCGTTCGCGTCGAACACGGGGATCTCGCCGGTGACCTCGGCGGCCGCGCCGAGAAGCGCGACCAGGTCGACCTGGGCGCCATCCTCGCGGCTCCATGCGGCCACCGTCTCGTTGAGGAGCCACAGTCCCATGACGTTGTGCAGGAAGCGGGTGCGGCCGTCGACGCCGCCCTCGTTCGTGAAGTTCGCCTCGCGGGCCGCGGTGCTGAGCACCGGGGTCTCGGTCTCGACGCCCACGAGCCCCCACGTGCCGCACGAGATGTACGCGCCTCCGGGCTCGGTCATCGGGGTGGCCACCACAGCCGAGGCCGTGTCGTGGGATCCGACGGCGACCACGGGCGTCGTCTCTGCCAGCCCCGTCGCGGCGACGACGTGGGGAAGCACGGTGGCGATCGTCTCCCCGGGCTGGACGAGGCGAGGGAAGATCGCGCGCGGCAGGCGGAGCCTGTCCATGAGCTCCCCGTCCCAGTCCTTGGTGATCACGTCGAGCAGTCCGGTCGTCGACGCGTTGGTGGACTCCGCGACGGTCGCGCCCGTGAGGTACCAGGCGATCAGGTCGGGGACCAGGAGCATGCGGTCCGCGACGTCGAGCATGCCCGCCTCGCGCTCGACCGCGAGCTGGTAGAGCGTGTTGAACGGCAGGAACTGGAGGCCGTTGCGGGCGTAGAGCAGGCTGAACGGCTCGTCGGCGTGCACGAGCTCCACGCCGTGCGCGGTGCGCTCGTCGCGGTAGTGGAACGGCTCGCCGAGCACGCGGTCGCCGCGCATCAGCGCGTAGTCCACGGCCCAGGAGTCGATGCCGATCGAGGCGATGGTCTCGGTCGCCGCCGCGGACCGCAGGCCCTCGACGACGTGCGCATAGAGCTGCTGGACGTTCCAATGGAGCCCGTCCGGGGTGGCGAGCGGGCCGTTCGGGAAGCGGCCCGCCTGCTCGAGCTCAAGCGTGTCGGGTCCCACGCGGCCGACCATGACGCGACCCGAGGTCGCGCCGAGGTCGACGGCGGCGACCGAGACCGCGCTCATCGGAGGAAGGCCGCAGCCACACCTGCATCCACGGGGATGTGCAGGCCGGTGGTGTGCGTCATGTCAGGGCCGGTGATCATCGCGGCCGCGTTGGCGACGTGCTCGGGAAGCACCTCGCGCTTCAGAATGGTGCGCTGAGCGTAGAACTTGCCCAACTCGTCCTCCTCGATTCCGTAGGTCTTGGCGCGGTTGGCTCCCCAGCCGCCGGCGAAGATGCCGGAGCCGCGGACCACGCCGTCGGGATTGATGCCGTTCACCTTGATGCCGAACTCTCCGAGCTCGACGGCGAGCAGCCTCACCTGGTGCGCCTGATCCGCCTTGGTCGCGGAGTAGGCGATGTTGTTCGGGCCCGCGAACACGGAGTTCTTGGACGCGATGTAGACGATGTCGCCACCCATCTCCTGGGCGATCATCACGCGGGCGGCGGCCTGGGAGACCAGGAACGAGCCCTTCGCCATGACGTTGTGCTGCAGGTCCCAGTCCTTGTCGGTCGTCTCGAGCAGAGACTTCGACAGGGACAGCCCGGCGTTGTTCACGACGAGGTCGACGCCTCCGAACGCGAGCACCGCCTCGTTCATGGCAGCGGTCACGGCCTCAGGGTCGGCCACGTTCGCCGCGACGCCCACGGCCACGTCGGGTCCGCCGAGCTCGGCCGCGGCGGCCTGCGCCTTCTCGAGGTCGAGGTCCGCGATGACGACGCACGCGCCGTCGGCCGCGAGGCGGGTGGCGATCGCCTTCCCGATGCCCGAGGCGGCGCCCGTGACGAGCGCGACGCGCGTCGCGTGGCTCTTCGGCTTGGGCATCCGCTGGAGCTTGGCCTCCTCGAGCGCCCAGTACTCGATGTTGAACTTCTCGGCGTCGGAGATCGGCGCGTAGGTGGACAGCGCCTCGGCGCCGCGCATCACGTGGAGAGCGTTGATGTAGAACTCGCCGGCAACCCGGGCGGTCTGCTTGTTGCGGCCGAAGGAGAACATGCCGACGCCCGGCACGAGCACGATGGCCGGGTCGGCTCCGCGGATCGCGGGGGAGTCCTCGGTCGCGTGCGCGTCGTAGTAGGCCTGGTAGTCGGCCCGGTACTCGTCGTGCAGCTCCTTGAGGCGGACGATGCTGTCCTCGATCGACGCATCGGCCGGAAGGTCGAGCACCATCGGCTTGACCTTGGTGCGCAGGAAGTGGTCCGGGCACGAGGTTCCGAGCTCGGAGAGACGCGGGTGCTCCGCGTGGGCCAGGAAGTCGAGCACCACGTCGGCGTCGGTGAAGTGGCCGATCTGCGGCGCATCCATCGAGGCGAGCCCGCGGATCACGGGCGCGAGCGCGGCGGCCTTGGCGCGCCGCTCGGCCTCGGGCAGCGCACCGTAGCCGTCCAGCGCGGGGCCGAAGGGCTCCGGCTTGCCGTGCTCCGCGATGTACGCCGCGGCGGTGTCGATGATCTGCAGCGAGCGGGACTCGCACTCCTCGGAGGTGTCGCCCCAGGCGGAGATGCCGTGGCCGCCAAGGATGCAGCCGATCGCCTGCGGGTTGGCCTCCTTGATCGCCGCGATATCGAGCCCGAGCTGGAAGCCCGGGCGGCGCCACGGCACCCACACGACGGAGTCGCCGAAGATCTTCCGGGTGAGCTCCTCGCCGTCGACGGCGGTCGCGATCGCGATGCCCGCGTCGGGGTGGAGGTGGTCGATGTGGGTCGCGTCGACCAGGCCGTGCATCGCGGTGTCGATCGAGGGGGCGGCGCCACCGCGACCGTAGAGGCAGTAGTCGAAAGCGGCGACCATCTCGTCCTCGCGCTCGACGCCCGGATAGGTGTCGACGAGTCCACGAAGGCGGTCGAGCCGGAGGATCGCGAGGCCGTTCGTGCCGAGCGTGCCGAGGTCGCCTCCCGAGCCCTTCACCCACATGAGCTCGACGTCCTCGCCGGTGGCCGGGTCGGTCGCGGTGCCCTTGGCGGACGTGTTGCCGCCCGCGAAGTTCGTGTTCTTGGGGTCGGAGCCGAGGCGGTTCGATCGATCGATGAGCGCGTCTGCGACGGTGGGGACTGTCATGTGCGTTTCCTCTCTGGGGAGTTGAGGTCGGGGTCGTGCGTGGAGGCGTCAGCGGGTTGCCGACCACTCCAGGAGGCGTTCGAGCGTGCGCGCGAACGCGGGAAGTTCGGGCCGGTTGAGATGGCCGTGCAGGGTGCCTGGCTCGACGTGGTGGCGTACGTCGACACCCGCCTGGGCCAGCTGTGCGGCGAAGCGCTCGCCGGACGGGCGCAGGTCGTCCGCCTCGGAATCGATCACGAGCGTGGCCGGCAGCCCGGCAGGGTCTCCCTCCCCGGCGAACGCGCGGGGGTCCGTGAGCAGCGACTCGTCGCCGGCGACGTAGTTGAGGTTCATGGTGCGGATCACGTCCGCGGGGAAGCGCGCGTCCTGCGGCGCGGTCGCGATCGCGGCCGCGGTCTCCGGGGTCGGCTCGGGCATGGTCGCGTGCAGCACCGGATAGGCCAGGAAGAGCCCGGCCGGGACGATGCGGTCGTCGCCTCCGCGTGCGCGCTCGCGAAGCTCCACCGCTGCGCCCGCCGCAAGATTGCCGCCCGCGCTCGCGCCGCCGAGCAGCACCGCGTCGGGCGCCGCGCCGAGGTCCTCCGCGTGGTCGACCATCCAGTCGAACGCGGCGATCACGTCGTCGTGCGCGGCCGGGAAGGGGTGGCCGCCCGTGCCGATGCGGCCGGTCTCGAAGTCGGGCTCCGGGGCGAGCCGGTAGTCGACGGACAGCACCGCCCAGTGGTGGGCGGCGAGCCATGTGGCGGTCGCATCGGCCTCGGGCATGTCGAGGTCGCCGAAGGCGAAGGCACCACCGTGGACCCAGACGAGGGCGCGCTCGCACGACGCGGAGGCCCGGTACAGGCGCGCCCTCACAGGCGCGTCCTGTCCGGGTGCCTCCACGCTGAGCACGTTGACCCCGTAGCGGGTCACGCTGAGGGGCATGATGCTCAGGCGCCCCAGCCGGCCTGGACGCCGCCCACGCGCTCCTCGGCGATCTTCGCGAGGTAGCCCGACTCGGCGAAGGCCTTCATCGGGTCGGCGGGCAGGCCGCGCGACTCGCGCCACTCGGCGAGGTCCGCGCGGACGTCCGTGTAGAAGGCGTCCATCATGATGCCGTTGGCCTTCAGGACATCGCCCTCGATCTGCGCGGCGGTGAGCGCCTCGCGGTCGATGAGCAGCGCGCGGGCCGTCATCTCCTGGACGTTCAGCACCGAGCGGATCTGGCCGGGGATCTTGTCCTCGATGTTGTGGCACTGGTCGAGCATGAACGCGGTGTCGCCGTCGTTTCCGTAGCCGCCGCCCACGATCACCTCGTTGATGATGCGGAACAGCTGGAACGGGTCCGCCGCGCCCACGATGAGGTCGTCGTCCGCATAGTTGCGCGAGTTGAAGTCGAACGAGCCGAGCTTCCCGAGGCGCAGCAGCTGCATCACGATGAACTCGATGTTGGTGCTGGGGGCGTGGTGTCCGGTGTCGAGGCACACCGTCGCGCGCTCGCCGAGCGCCGCGACCTGGGCGTAGCTCGTGCCCCAGTCCGGAACGTCCATGTGATAGAACGCCGGCTCGAAGATCTTGTACTCGAGGACCAGGCGCTGGTTCTCGCTGATCCGCGCGTAGATCTCCTGAAGCGACTCGTGCATGCGGTCCTGACGCCCGCGCATGTCGTCCTGACCCGCGTAGTTGGTGCCGTCGGCGAGCCAGATCTTGAGGTCGCGCGACCCGGTCTGGTCCATGATGTCGATGCACTCGAGGTGGTGGTCGATCGCCTTGCGGCGGATGCGGTCGTCCCGGTGCGCGAGCGAGCCGAGCTTGTAGTCGTCGTCCTGGAACGTATTCGAGTTGATCGTCCCGAGCGCGACGCCGTTGTCCTCGGCGTGCTTGCGCAGCACCGAGTAGTCGTCGACCTTGTCCCACGGGATGTGGAGCGCGACGGACGGCGACAGGGCCGTGTACTTGTTCACCTGGGCGGCGTCGGAGATCTTCTCGAACGGGTCGCGGGGGGTGCCGGGGGTGCCGAACACCTTGAAGCGAGTGCCGGAGTTTCCAAACGCCCACGAGGGCAGCTCGATGGCCTGCTCCTCGAGGCGGGAGGCGATGTCGGGCGCGAAGGCCATCTTGTCTCTCCTTCGAGATCGCGGCGCTTCGCGGACCCTGGGGCCCGATCCACGCCGACCGGTAGTTGAATCGTTTCAAACACTAGGCCAGGATGGAGGCCGGAGTCAAGCGCAGGGCCGATCGTGCCGATCGGACCTGCGCTAGCCTGCAGGTCAAGACCCGGCGGGCGACGATGGGGAGAAGGAGGTCGGCCATGGCGGTGAGCGTCAAGGAGGTCGCGGCGCGCGCGGGCGTGTCCGTCGGCACGGTCTCGAACGTCCTCAACCGCCCCGACATGGTCAAGGCGGAGACCGTCGAGAAGGTGCATGCCGCGATCGACGAGCTCGGCTACGTGCCGAACGCCGCGGCGCAGGCTCTTCGCGAGGGTCAGAGCCGGAGCATCGGCTTCGTCGCGCTCGACGTGACCAACCCGTTCTTCACCGATGTCGCCCGAGGGGCCGAGCGTGAGGCCGCTCGCAAGGGGCTGAGCGTGCTGCTCGCCAACTCCGATGAGAACGCCGAGCGCGAGCAGTCCCATATCGAGCTGTTCGAGCGTGGTCGCGTGCGCGGCCTGCTCGTGTCCCCGCTCGCCGAGGACCTGGGCCGGCTGCGCGACGTCCGTCGCCGCGGGATCCCCGTCGTCCTCGTGGACAGGGGCACCGAGGACACGTCGTTCGCCTCCGTGGCCGTGGACGATGTGGCGGGTGGCGAGATCGCCGCGCGGCACCTGCTCGACGGGGGCAGGAGGAGGCTCGCGTTCGTCGGCGGGCCGGCGAGCCTGCGCCAGGTGACCGACCGTTACCGCGGGGCGGCTGCCGCCGTCGCGGGCATCGACGACGCGACCATCGAGTTCGTGGAGACCAAGGCGCTGTCCCTCAGGGGAGGCATGCGCGTGGGGGCCGAGCTCAGGCCGCGAGTCGCCGCGGGCGAGATCGACGGGATCTTCGCGGCCAACGACCTGCTCGCGATCGGTCTTCAGCAGGGCCTGCTGGGCGGCGACGAGCCCGTGACGATCCCCGGCGACGTCGCACTCGTCGGCTACGACGACATCTCGTTCGCCGCGGCGGCCGTCGTGCCGATCACGTCGATCCGCCAGCCGCGCGAGCTCATCGGCGAGACGGCGGTCACGCTGCTCGAGGAACTGCGCGAGCCCGACGCCCAGCCGCGCCAGGTGGTCTTCGCGCCCGAGCTCGTCGTGAGGGCCTCGAGCCGCGCCTGACCGCGCTCGCTGCTCAGGCGACGCCCGAGGTGCACCGGGTGCCGCATCGTCCCTGGTGCGGGGCGACTTCGCCCAGCGCGCCCTGGGCGTCGCGCGGTACCGTGGAGGCATGAGGACGATGCGACGGCAAGCGGTCCTGCTCGTGGCCGTGGGGGTGCTCGCGCTCGCGGCGTGCAGGCCGATCGGGACGGGCGAGGCGAACGCGGTCGGCACCGTGGCGGCCGTGGCGGCGTCGGGAGACACGGTGTCGCTGTCGTTCATCCCCGACACGGGATACGAGTACTACTCCGGCACGATCTTCGAGGTCGGCCCCGACGTGAACGTGTGGGACTCGGGCTGGAACGGCATCGAATCCACGTCGATCCCCGCGGGCGCGACGATCGAGGTGTGGGCCGACATGTGCGCCGAGTCGTACCCGGTCCAGTGCGACGTCACGGGCGTGAGGGTGCTCGACTGAGGCGGTCCTCGTTGGCGGTGCTGGGGCGGTGCCTGCGCCGATAGAATCGGCAGGTGACTCCCGAGCAGCTCAGCGAAGCAATCCGTGCCGCCCTTCTTCAGGGGATCGACGACAGCGACTTCCAGCTGTCACCGTTCGACGTCCCCGAGGACATCCGCGTGGAGCGACCGCGCCAGCGAGAGCACGGCGACTGGTCCACCAACGTCGCGATGCAGCTCGCGAAGAAGGCCGGCACCAACCCGCGCGAGTTCGCGTCGACGCTCGTCGAGCGCCTCGCCGAGATCGACGGCATCGACACCGCCGAGGTCGCTGGCCCTGGCTTCATCAACATCCGCCTCGCGGCCGGCGCCGCGGGCGAGCTGGCGCGCACCATCGTCCTCGCGAACGGCGCCTTCGGCCGCGGTGAGACGCTCAAGGGCACGACGGTCAACGTCGAGTTCGTGTCCGCGAACCCCACCGGTCCGATCCACCTCGGCGGTACGCGCTGGGCAGCCGTCGGCGACTCGCTCGCACGACTGCTCGAGTTCCACGAGGCCCGCGTCATCCGCGAGTACTACTTCAACGACCACGGCTCGCAGATCGACAACTTCGCAAAGTCGCTCGTCGCCGCGATCAAGGGCGACGACACCCCGGAGAACGGCTACGGCGGCGACTACATCCAGGAGATCGCCAACCAGGTGCTCATCCAGGCCATGGAGGTAGGCGAGAAGGATCCGCTGGAGCTTCCGGCCGACGAGATGCAGGAGTTCTTCCGTTCGCGCGGCGTGCACCTGATGTTCGACGAGATCAAGCAGGAGCTCAAGGACTTCGGCGTCGAGTTCGACGTCTACTTCCACGAGGAGGCGCTGCACTCCGAGGGCAAGGTCACCGCGGCGCTCGACGAGCTCAAGTCCAACGGCGCGCTGTACGAGTCCGAGGGCGCGTGGTGGCTGAGGTCGACGGAGCACGGCGACGACAAGGATCGCGTCGTCATCAAGTCCGACGGCAACGCCGCGTACATCGCGGGCGACATCGCCTACATCCGTGACAAGCACGAGCGCGGTGCGGACCTGTGCATCTACCTGCTCGGCGCCGACCACCACGGCTACATCGCGCGCCTCAAGGCCGCGGCCGCCGCGCTCGGCTATGACCCCGCCTCTGTCGAGGTCATCATCGGTCAGATGGTCAACCTCGTGAAGGACGGTCAGCCGGTGCGCATGTCCAAGCGCGCGGGCACGGTCGTGACGATGCAGGACCTCGTCGAGGCCGTCGGCGTCGACGCCGCGCGCTACGCGCTCGCGCGCTCGAGCGCGGACCAGTCGATCGACATCGACCTGGACCTGCTCGCGTCGGCCACGAACGCGAACCCGGTGTTCTACGTCCAGTACGCGCACGCGCGCACCGCCGGCGTCGCGCGCAACGCGGCCGAGTACGGCATCGACCGCGACAAGGGCTTCGACGCCTCGCTCCTGTCTCACGAGTCCGAGGCGGCGCTGCTCGGCGCGCTCGGCGAGTTCCCTCGCATCGTCGCGCAGGCCGTCGAGTACCGCGAGCAGCACCGCGTCGCCCGCTACCTCGAGGACCTCGCGACCGCGTTCAACCGCTGGTACGACCGCACTCGCGTCACCCCGCTGGGCGACGAGGAGGTCACGGACCTGCACCACACGCGCCTGTGGCTCAACGACGCGACCGGCATGGTGCTGCGCACCGGGCTCCACTTGCTGGGCGTCTCCGCGCCCGAGAGGATGTAAGGCGTGAGCGCAGTCTGGTCCCGGACGGTCGAGCGCGGCGACGACGGGGCGCTGCGCGTCGGCGGGTGCGACGTGCGTCAGCTCGCCGGCGAGTTCGGCACGCCGCTGTACATCGTCGACGAGGCGGACCTCCGCGCGAGGGCCGCGGCGTTCCGCGACCACTTCACCGCGGCCTTCGGGCGCCACGGCACGAAGTGCGACGTGTACTACGCGAGCAAGTCGTTCCTGTCCTCGCGGGTGACGCGGTGGATGCTCGACGAGGATCTGCGGATGGACGTCGCGTCGGGCGGCGAGCTCGAGATCGCGCTGCGCGGCGGGATGCCTCCCGAGCGCATCGGTCTGCACGGCAACAACAAGTCGGATGCGGAGATCGAGCGCGCGCTCAAGGTCGGCGTGGGGCGCATCGTCGTCGACTCGTTCGACGAGATCGCGATCCTCGACGCGATCGCCTTCGAGCTCGGCGTCACCGCGCCCGTGATGGTGCGCGTCACCACCGGCGTGCACGCGGGCGGTCACGAGTACATCGCGACGAGCCACGAGGACCAGAAGTTCGGGCTGTCGCTCGCGTCCGGCGCCGCGATCGAGGCGCTGCGGCGCGTGCACGCCGCGGAGAGCCTCGAGCTGCAGGGAATCCACACCCACATCGGCTCCCAGATCCTGTCGATCGACGCGTTCCGCGAGTCCGCGACGCGCATGTTCGGATTGCGGGCCGAGTTCGCCGCCGAGTCCGGCGTCGAGATGCCCGAGGTGGACCTGGGCGGCGGCTACGCGATCTCGTACGTGCCTGGCGCCGAGGCGCTCGAGCCCGAGCGCGCGGCCTTCGAGATCGCCGATGCGGTCGCCGAGGCGCTCAAGGAGGCCGGCGGCACGTGGCCGCGCATGTCGATCGAGCCCGGCCGCGCGATCTCCGGGCCCGCAGGCATGACGCTGTACCGCGTCGGCGTGGTGAAGACCGTGAACCTCGAGGAGGGCGGCCACCGCACGTATGTCGCCGTCGACGGCGGCATGAGCGACAACATGCGCCCGATCACCTACGGCGCGGAGTACTCCGCGACCCTCGCGGCGCGGCTGTCGGAGGAGCCTCCCGCGCTCAGCCGGGTGGTCGGCAAGCACTGCGAGAGCGGCGACGTCCTGGTCCGCAACGTCGAGCTGCCGGGCGACGTCAGCAGGGGAGACCTGCTCGCCGTGCCCGCCACCGGCGCGTACGGGCGCGTGATGGCGAACAACTACAACGGCCTGCTGCGCCCCGCGGTCATCTCCGTGAAGGACGGCCAGGCGCAGGTGCATGTCCGCCGCGACACCATGGAGGACCTGCTCAGCTGGGACGTCGCGCCCGAGTAGAGGCGGGCTGGACAGGGCCCGCGCGGCCGCGCCAGAGTGTCGGGTGTGACGAACATTCCCACGCCCGAGCGGGTCGTCGAGGTGGCGGCGCCGCGTACCTGGAGCCTTGGAGAGGCCCCGTGGACGGGGACGGAGGTGCTGCCGCCGCGGTACCGCGTCATCGTCGACAACGACTTCTCCGGCGACCCGGACGATGTGTTCCAGCTCGCGCATCATCTGCTGTCGCCGAGCGTCGACATCCGGCTCGTCGTCGGCTCGCACCTGAGCGAGGGTGACGGCTTCGACCCCGGCCCCGACACGGCGTCTCACGCGGTCCTGGTCGCGCGCGAGGTCTTCTCTCGGCTTGGGCTCACGGATGACGACCGCATCGTCCTCGGCGCTCAGGCCGCGATGCGCGACCCGAGGACAGCGATCGACTCTCCCGCGGCGAGGGCGATCATCGCCGAGGCCCTGCGCGACGACACGGATCTGCCGCTGTTCTACGCGGCGGGCGGCGGCCTGACGGACCTCGCCTCGGCGCTGCTCATGGAGCCGTCGATCGCGTCGCGGCTCACGGTGGTCTGGATCGGCGGGCCCGAGCACGAGGGCTTCGCCGAGGCGCCTCCCGGCGGCAGCGCGGTCGAGTACAACCTGGCGATCGACGTGGCAGCCGCACAGGTCGTCTTCGCCTCCGAGGCAACGATCTGGCAGGTGCCGCGTGACGCGTACCGCCGATGCCTCGTGTCCTTCGCGGAGCTGCGCACGCGCGTGCGCTCCACGGGGCCGCTCGGCGAGTACCTCCACGACGAGGCGCTCGAGATCCTGCGCGGGGCAGTCGCGCACTCTGGTCGCGGCGCGGGCGAGGCGTATGCGCTCGGCGATCAGCCGCTCGTGCTCCTCACGGCCCTGCAGTCGCCGTTCGAGCCCGCGACGTCCAGCAGCGACTATGTGGTCATGCCTACCCCGGAGATCACTGGCGAGGGTACGTACCGCCACGTCGAGGGGGCGCGCCCGATGCGCGTCTACACGGGCTTCGACACGCGCATGATGTTCGAGGACCTCTACGCGAAGCTCGCTGAGCACGCCGCGTGGCAGCGCGCGGGCGGTCGCTGAGAGCCGGGCCTGCGACAGGTCCTCTGCGCGGTGCGGTCGCCTCGCGGCGAGCGCTGTGCGCACGAGGGCCGGTTGGCTAGAGCGCGGCCTTGATCGCGTCGGCGAGCGAGGTCGGCTTGCGGCCGATGAGGTCGGCGAGGTCTGTCGAGTCGGTGTCGAGGTCGCCCTTCTCGATGCTCGCGTCGATCGAGGCCCAGAAGCCCGCGGTGCCCTCGTCCATGCCGGCCGCGACCATGCCCGCGACGAGATCCTCGACGCTCACATTCGTGTAGGTGATGTCCTTGCCCGACGCCTCGGACAGCGCTGCGGCGAACGCGGCCATGGTGAACGACTCGCCACCGAGCTCGTAGACGGGCTTCACGGTGTCCGCGGTGACGGCGGCCGCCGCGGCCTCGGCGAAGTCCTGGCGGGTGGCTGCCGCGATGCGGCCCTCCCCGGCGGCGCCGACGATCCCGCGCTCGAGGTAGCCGGGGATCTGCGCGGTGTAGTTCTCGGTGTACCAGGAGTTGCGCAGGGAGACGGTCTCGAGCGAGGACTCGGCCAGCAGGCCCTCGGTCGCGACGTGCTCCGGCGCGAGCCCGTTGGTCGTGTCGTCCGCCTTGAGCAGCGACGTGTAGACGAGGCGCTGGACGCCCGCGGCCTCGGCCGCCGTGATCACGGCCTGGTGCTGGGGGAGGCGCTTGCCGGGCTCGGACGCGGAGACGAGGACGAGGCGGTCGACGCCCTCGAGCGCGGCGCCGAGGGTCTCGGGCTGGTCGTAGTCGGCGGTGCGCGCTCGCACTCCGAGGTCGGTGAGGTCCTCGACCTTGGAGGTGTCGCGGGCGAGCGCGATCACGTCGAACGGGGAGATGTGGAGGTCGAGCAGCGACTGGACGATCTTGCGGCCGAGCTGGCCCGAGGCTCCGGTGACGGCGTAGGTGGTCATGGCATCCCTTTCATACAGGCGCGACGTGTTCGCGACCCTGATGCTAACTATTCGATAGTACTTTCTATTCCGCAGTCAAGGCGTATCCTGGGGCCATGTCGATCGACGCACGCGGGGCCGAGGCCCTCAACGCGGAGGCGCCGAGCCGGGAGCTCGTCGCCGACGTCTTCGCGCGCGCCTGCAGCTCGCGCGCCGCGTTCGAGGTCGTCACCGGGAAGTGGGCCTCGCTCGTGCTCCTCGCGCTGGTCGAGGGGCCTCATCGTTTCGGCGAGCTGCGCCGCCTCGTCGAGGGCGTGAGCGAGAAGATGCTCTCCCAATCGCTCCACGCGCTCGAGCGTGAGGGGCTGCTCACGCGCACGGATCACGGCGTGGTCCCGCCGCGCGTCGACTACGCTCTCACGCCGCTCGGGGCGGACATCGCGACCCGCCTGCGCGGCCTCGCCGATGTCCTCCAGGGAGCGGTGTCCGACCTGGATCGCTCGCGCGCGGACTACGACGCGTAGCAGCAGGGGGGCCGACCGGGCACGCGCTGAGGCGCTGGCCCGCGTGACAGCCGAGCTCCCTTCTCAGACCCGCGCCCACGCCCCCAGCGCGTCGATCGCATCGACGATCTCGTCCATCACGCGGTCGAAGACCTCCTGCGGGTGCGACCACGGGTCGTCGAGGCTCCTCAGCGGCACCTCGTGGCGCAGCCGCTCCGCATGCAGGGACGATGCGGCGGCGACCAGGCGCTCGGCCGGGGTGTCCCCGGGCGGTGTTGAGGCCCGCTCGGAAAGGTCGACCGCCTCCTTGATCCCGAACACGTGGTCGGGCAGGAGCCCCTCGCTCTGCGAGATCCAGCGGGAGTGCTGGCTCGTCGCCACGAGCACGAGGTCGGCCCAGCCGATCAGCTCCGAGTCGAGCTGGGTGGGCCGGTGCCGCGGCATCTCGAGCCCGGCTCGCTCGCGCGCGGATCTGCGGATCTCCCGCGTCGCGTCCATTCCGATCTCCGCCCAGGTGCCCGCGGACCTCACCTCAGCCGCGGATCCCCACTCGCGCGCCGCGAGGTAGTGCATCGCGGGGGAGCGGCAGATGTTGCCGGAGCAGATCATGAGGACACGGGCGGGACGGGTCATGGCTCCAGGCTACGTTCTGGCGCGCGGGCGGCTCGCCGCTCGACGCGAGCCTCCGAGCGGCGCCTCGCCCTGGCCTCGCGCCTGACCACGACGACGCTCGGCTCGTCGTCCTCCTTGCCGTCGAGCACGCCCTCGAGACGCTTGAGCGCCGCGACGATCACGAAGCTCAGAGACACGAGCAGGGCCCACGAGCCGACCTTGCCCACATGCACCATCGTCCAGTGGATCAGCTGGTCCGGGTACGCCCAGGCGCCCAGCAGCGTCGCTGCGTTCTCGGCGAACCACAGCGCCAGCCCGATCGCGACGAAGGACAGCAGCAGCGGCATCCGGTACCGATGCTCGCGCACCGTGAAGTGCACGAGGGTGCCGCGCGTCTCGATGAGGAACCCGGCGGCGATCAGCCAGCGCAGGTCCGGGATCCAGTGGTGCGTGAAGAAGTTCGCGTACGCGGCGACCGCGAGGAACGTCATGGGCCACAGGCGGAAGCCGGTCACGCGCAGGTCGAAGCGGCGCCAGGCCTGCACGATGTACGAGCCGACCGCGGCGTACATGAACCCCGAGTACAGCGGCACCCCTGCGACCTTCGACCACGCCTCGTCGGGGTACACCCAAGAGCCCACGTGCACCTTGAAGATCTCCAGCGTGAGGCCCACGAGGTGGAACCCGAGGATCACCCCGACCTCGCGCGTCGTCTCCCATCCCGTCGCCCACAGCACCGCGGTGAGGACGACCGCGAAGATCAGCAGCGCGTCGTAGCGGGGGATCGGCAGGTCGATCACGGACGTCAGCGCGAGCGCGGCGAAGATCGCCAGCGCGAACACGAGCGACTGGAGCTCGAGCCAGACGAAGCCGACCCCGAAGCGCCACAGCCGACGCGGCCGCCAGCGCTCGGGGTCCAGGACGTTGCGTTCCCCCACCCGGCCCATCCTGCCCCACGCGACCGGCGATCCGGGGGAGCGGAGGGCGACTGACGCATCGTCCTCATGCCTGGGCGCGCATCGTCCATTCGCCTGCCTGCGCATCGTCCCTTGCCCGGGACGATGCGGGGGCGGGGCGGCCGTGCTCGCTCGGCTAGGCTGGGGGCGTGTCTGGAGCGCTCAAAGACCCTGTCAAGGTAGCCGTACTCGGGTGCGGAACGGTCGGAACCCAGGTGGTGAGGCTGCTCACGGAGCAGGCCGACGACCTGGCGTGGCGCGTAGGCGCGCCCGTGACCCTCGCCGGCGTGTACGTGAGGGATACCTCGGTGCCCCGTGACGCCGTCGTCCCGGTCGACGCCCTGACGTCCGACGCGGACGCGCTGATCGCGTCCGCCGACGTGGTCGTCGAGGTGATGGGTGGCCTCGAGCCCGCCCGCACCATGATCCTGAAGGCCATCGAGGCCGGCGCCGGCGTCGTGACCGCGAACAAGGCCCTGCTCGCCGCGCACGGTCCCGAGCTGTACGAGGCCGCCGACGCCGCGGGCGTCGACCTGTACTACGAGGCCGCGGTCGCGGGCGCGATCCCGATCGTCCGCCCCGTGCGCGAGTCGCTCGCGGGCGACCACATCACGCGCATCCTCGGCATCGTCAACGGCACCACCAACTACGTGCTCGACGAGATGACGACCAAGGGTCTCGCGTACGGCGACGTGGTCGCGGAGGCGCAGCGCCTCGGCTACGCCGAGGCCGACCCGACGGCCGACGTCGAGGGCTTCGACGCCGCCGCGAAGGCCGCGATCCTCGCGTCGCTCGCGTTCCACCAGCGCGTCGCGCTCGACGACGTGCACCGCGAGGGCATCTCGACCGTGACCAAGGACGACGTGGCCGCCGCGGCCGAGTCGGGCCACGTCATCAAGCTGCTCGCGATCGCCGAGCGTGCCGCCGACGGCGTGGCCGTGCGCGTGCACCCCGCGCTCGTGCCGCTGTCGCACCCGCTCGCGGGCGTCCACGGCGCGTTCAACGCGGTCTTCATCGAGGCCGAGGCCGCGGGCGAGCTCATGTTCTACGGCCAGGGGGCCGGCGGCGCGCCCACCGCCTCCGCCGTGCTCGGCGACATCGTGTCCGTCGCGCGCCACCGCGCGCAGGGAGGCCGCGGCCCGCTCGAGTCGAACTACGCCGACCATCCGGTGCTGCCGATCGAGGCTGTCTCCTCGCGCTTCCAGCTGCGCATGCACGTCGTCGACCGGCCGGGCATGCTCGCCTCGATCGCGTCGACGCTCGGCAACCGAGGCGTATCGATCGAGACCGTGCGCCAGAAGCGCGCGCAGCACGAGAACCACGCGGAGCTCGTCATCGCGACGCACCGCGCGCCCGAATCCGACATGGCACGCGTGCTCGAGGACCTCACGGCCCTCGACGCCGTGCTCGACATCAGCTCCGTGCTGCGAATCGAGGGGGAGTGATGGCCCACGTCTGGCGCGGCATCATCCGCGAGTACCTGGACCGTCTGCCCTTCGAGGAGACCGACACCATCGTCACGCTCGGCGAGGGCGGCACGCCGCTAGTGCCCGCGCCCTCGATCTCGTCCGAGGTCGGGGCCAACGTGTTCGTGAAGGTCGAGGGGATGAACCCCACGGGCTCCTTCAAGGACCGTGGCATGACGTCGGCGATCACGCAGGTCGTCAAGGACGGCGACCACACGGTCGTGTGCGCCTCGACGGGCAACACGTCCGCGTCCGCGGCCGCGTACGCCGCGCACGCGGGACTGCGCTGCGTCGTGATGATCCCGCAGGGCAAGATCGCCGCGGGCAAGATGGCGCAGGCGATCGTCCACGGCGCCGAGCTCGTGCAGGTCGACGGCAACTTCGACGAGTGCCTCGACATCGTCCGCGACCTGTCGGAGAACTACCCCATCGCGCTGGTCAACTCGGTCAACCCGTATCGACTCCAGGGTCAGAAGACCGCGGCGTTCGAGATCGTCGACCAGCTCGGCGACGCCCCCGACATCCACATGCTGCCCGTCGGCAATGCCGGCAACATCTCGGCGTACTGGATGGGCTTCAAGGAGGCGCTTTCGGCCGGAGACGCGAGCCGCCTGCCCAAGATCTGGGGCGTCCAGGCCGCTGGTGCCGCGCCGTTCGTCGCCGGCCACCCGATCAAGGACCCCGAGACCGTCGCGACCGCGATCCGCATCGGCAAGCCCGCGTCGTGGGACCTCGCTGTCGCCGCGCGCGACGAGTCCGGCGGCTGGATCCGGGCCGTGTCGGACAAGCAGATCCTCAACGCGCAGGCGCGCCTCGCGGCCGACGTCGGCGTTTTCGTCGAGCCCGCCTCAGCCGCGCCGATCGCGGGCCTGCTTGCCGCAGCCGCGCTGGGCGAGGTGCCGAAGGACGCGACGATCACCTGCACCGTCACCGGCAATGGGCTCAAGGACACCGCGACCGCGCTCGCGGGCCACGAGGTCGAGCCGACCGTGATCCCCGTCGACACCGAGGCTGCCGCCAAGGTCCTGGGGCTGTAGTCATGCGCATCGCCGCCGACCACGTGCGGGTCTCCGTGCCCGCGACCGCAGGGAACCTGGGCCCGGGCTTCGACTCGCTCGGGCTCGCGCTCGGCGTGCGCGACGAGCTCGAGGTGCGCGCGATCGCCTCCCGGAGCATCGAGATGGAGATCGAGGGCGAGGGGGAGTCCACCCTGCCTCGCGACGAGTCGCACCTCGTGGTGCAGGCCATCCGCGCCGCGCTCGACCACGTCGGCGCCTCGCAGACCGGCCTCGCGATCCGCGCGACCAACCGCATCCCGCACGGCCGGGGCCTCGGCTCGTCGGCCGCGGCCGTCGTCGCGGGCATCACCGCGGCGCGCGCCATGATCTCCGAGCCGGAGGCGCTCGACCGCGCCGAGCGGCTTCGCCTGGCCACCGTCTTCGAGGGTCACCCCGACAACGCCGCGCCCGCGATCTACGGCGGCGCTACCGTCGCGTGGACCGTGGACGGGTCGCCCCGCGCGGCGGCGCTCGAGGTCGGCGAGCAGATCGAGACCGCGGTGCTCGTGCCCGGCGCGACGCTGCCGACCAAGGAGGCCCGCGCGGTGCTGCCGCCGCAGGTGCCCCACACGCACGCCGCGTTCAACGCGGGGCGCTCGGCGCTGCTCGTCCACGCCCTCGCAGGTCGCCCCGAGCTGCTGCTCGACGCGACCGAGGACAAGCTCCACCAGGGCTACCGCGCCGACGTGCTCGGTCCCGCGACCTCGCTGCTGCGGGCGCTGCGTGAGCGCGGCCTCGCCGCGGTGATCTCGGGCGCGGGCCCGTCCGTGCTCGTCATGGGCACTGATCTCGAGGAGGCGGGGCTCGGCTCCGGCCTGCCCGAGTCGGTGCAGGGCATCGGCGACTCCGAGTGGCGCTGCATCCACACCGTCGGCCGCGTGGCCGGCGCGACGGGGGAGCCCGTCGGGGTCTGATCTCGCCCACCTGCTCGCCGCATCGGCCTCGCCGCGCTAGCGTCGGAGCATGTCCCGCGCCGCTGAGTGGATCCCGCCTGCCAAGGTGATGCGCCTCGTCATCGTGCTGGTGACCGTGCTGGTGGCGATCGCGCTCGTCGGCCTGTGGTGGGGAGGCGCCAACGCTGCCGTGGCGTCCGTGCTCGGGGCGGTGTCGGTGCTGATCCTCGCGCTCAAGCAGCCTCCTTGGTGGCACACCGTGGTGCTGGGCCTGGTGACGGCGGCGGGCGCATCGGCGGCCACCGTGGTGGCCGGCTCGTCGTGGGGGCTGGGCCTCGTCGTCGCCGCGACGGTGCTCGCGACGACCCCTCTCGTGCTGCGGCACGGTGCGATCGTGTCGAGCACCCCGGTGGTCGTGGCCCTTGCAGGCATGGAGGCCTCGTCGATCGGCCCCGCGGCGGCGGCCGCCGGCATCATCGCGGCGGCCCTGCTCATGGTGCTCGCAGTCGCCCTGCTGAGGCTCAGCATCCCGCTGCCTCCCGCGCAGGAACGTGCGGTCCTGCTCGCCTACGTCGGCATCCTTGCGCTCGGTTCGGGTCTCGCGGTCGGCGTCGTGACGGCCCTGGGCATCTCGCATGGCTACTGGGTGGTCATCGCGCTGACCGCCGTCCTGGTGCCGGTCGCGGGGGAGACGACGAGCAAGGCGCGCGGCCGCATCGCCGGAACGGTGGCCGGTGCGATCATCGCGTCGGGACTCGCGCTCGTCCTCCCGGGTGCGTTCGCGGCGGTGGTCGCGGCGCTGAGCCTCCTGCTCGGCATCGCGTGGACTGTCATGGGCAGCCAGGCGCGGGGAGCCGGGCTGACTGCCGTGGCGATCGTGCTGCTGTCCTCTGCCGGAGCTGCCGCCGAGGCCTGGGAGGTCGCGGGCGAGCGTGCACTTCTGACGCTCGCGGGAGGGGTGTTCGCCGCGGTGCTGGGCCTCGCCTTCGCGCGCTTCGACCGGCGCGAGGAGGCCCTTGAGGCCGACCGCGAGTAGCGTCGGGAGAGTGGCAATCCGGCCCGCTGTCGTCGACGATCACGCGCAGATCGCGCGCGTCTGCCTGCTCACCGGGCGGCAGGGGCGCGACGCGACGGGCGTGTTCTGCGACGACACCGTGCTGTCGGACGTGTACGCGACGCCGTATCTCCACGGACCGGGAGGCTTCTGCCTGGTCTGGGAGGACGACGAGGCGACCGCCGATGCGGGGCTGAGCGAGGCTCGCGGCTATGTGCTGGGCACCTCCGATACCGAGGCCTTCCAGCGGTGGTTCGTCGAGAGCTGGTGGCCCGAGCGGGCCCCGCTGCATCAGCCGTGCCACGTCTCCGACGCCTGGCTGCTGTCCTCCGCGGCGGACCCCGAGCGGATGCTCGTGCCGCGCGTGGCGGAGTTCCCCGCGCACCTGCACATCGACCTGCTGCCCGACCAGCAGGGAAGGGGCGCGGGGCGCGCGCTGATCGATGAGGCGTGCGCGCTACTGGCCGCGCGCGGTGCGCCGGGAGTGCACCTGGTGGCGGAGGCGGCGAACGAGGGCGCGCAGGCGTTCTACCCGCGCGTGGGCTTCGAGGCGATCGCGAGGGACGATGCGACGGTCACCTGGGCGCGCAGCCTCGCGTGACGTGGGTGGGCGCGTTCTCGGGACGGTATCCAGGGGCGGCGCCAGCGGCGCGCGCGGGTGGTCGAGCGGGGCCCATCCTCGCCGCAGCATTTGCGAAGTGAGTACTCACTCACTTAATGTGAGCGAGTGACGAATGACGCGAGCGGAGACGCGGTGAGCCCCGTGCAGGGACGCGCGCCGCGCATGTCCGCCGACGACCGCCGCGCTCAGATCCTCGACGCGGCCATCCCGCTGATCCTCGAGGCGGGCGGCGAGGTGACGACCAGGCAGATCGCCGAGTCCGCCGGCATCGCCGAGGGCACGATCTTCCGCGTCTTCGACGACAAGAACGCCCTGATCGACGCCGCGATCGCGCGCGTCATGGCGCCGGAGGCGACACTGGCGGCGCTTGAGCGCGTCGACGCGTCGCTCCCGCTCGACGAGAAGGTCGCGCGGATCGTGACGCTGCTCCACGACCGGGTGAGGGGCGTCGTCGCCTTCATGACCGCGCTCGGCCCGCGCGATCACGCGCGGCACCACGGCAAGGGCCACGACGGCGGTCCGCTCGGCGAGGCGACGAGCGCCGTCGAGTCCCTTCTCGCGCCCCACGCCGACGAGCTGCGGGTCCAGCCCGCGACAGCCGTCGACTATCTGCGCATCCTGGTGTTCGGGACCTCGATGCCGTTCATTCGTTCGGCCCGAGAGGTCACGGCCGCCGAGCTCACCGACTTCATCCTCCGTGGCATCTCCCGGGAAGGGGACTGATACATGCTCTGGAAGCTGCTCACGTCATCGATACGCCCGTACATGGGGCTGCTGGCCGGCATCGTCGGCTTCCAGCTCGCGCAGTCGATCGCGAACCTCTACCTGCCTAGCCTCAACGCCGACATCATCGACAACGGTGTGGCCGTGGGCGACCTCGACCACATCTGGAGCGTCGGCGGCGTCATGCTCGCCCTCACGCTCGTCCAGGTCGCATGCGCGATCAGCGCGGTGTACTTCGGCGCGAAGCTCGCGATGAGGGTCGGCAGGGACCTGCGCCACCGCATCTTCGCGCGCGCCGGCTCGTTCTCCGAGGCCGAGGTCCAGAGGTTCGGCGCGCCGTCGCTCATCACGCGCACCACGAACGACGTGCAGCAGGTCCAGATGCTCGTCCTCATGGGCGCGACGATGCTCGTGAGCGCGCCGTTCATGGCGATCGGCGGCGTGATCATGGCGGTCCACCAGGACGCCGGGCTGTCGTGGATCATGGTGGTCGCGATCCCGGTGCTGCTGATCGGCGTCATGCTGATCGTGACCCGGATGGTGCCGCACTTCCAGCGCATGCAGAAGCGCATCGACCGCGTGAACCAGGTGCTGCGCGAGCAGCTCACCGGCATCCGCGTGGTCCGCGCGTTCGTCCGCGAGCCGGTCGAGACCAGGCGTTTCGCTCAGGCCAACGACGACGTGACGGAGTCCGCGCTCAAGGCCGGCCGGCTCATGGCCGCGATGTTCCCGCTCGTGTTCGTGGTCCTCAACCTCAGCTCGGTCGCGGTGATCTGGTTCGGCGCGGACCGCGTCAACAGCGGGGAGATGCAGGTGGGCGCGCTCACCGCGTTCCTCACCTACCTCATCCAGATCCTCATGGCCGTGATGATGGCGACGTTCCTGTTCGTGCTGCTGCCCCGCGCGACCGTCTCCGCCGACCGCATCGGCGAGGTGCTCGAGACGGAGACCACCGTGCTCGAGAAGGACGATGCGGTCTCCGAGTTCCCGACTCCCGGCGAGCTCGTGTTCGAGGGAGTCGACTTCAAGTACCCGGGGGCCGAGCAGCCCGTCCTGGGGGACATCAGCTTCACGGCGGCACCCGGGACGACGACGGCCGTGATCGGCTCGACCGGCGCCGGCAAGTCGACGCTCGTGGGTCTTGTCCCGCGCCTCTACGACGCGACCACCGGCACGATCAAGGTGAGCGGCGTCGACGTCCGCGACGCGGGGCTCGAGGCCTTGTGGTCCAGGCTCGGCATCGTCCCGCAGCGTCCGTACCTGTTCTCCGGGACCGTCGCCTCCAACCTTCGCTACGGCGCCCCCCAGGCGACCGACGAGGAGCTGTGGCACGCGCTCGACGTGGCCCAGGGCGCCGACTTCGTGCGGGCGATGCCCGACGGGCTCGACACCGAGGTCGCGCAGGGCGGCACGTCCGTGTCGGGCGGCCAGCGCCAGCGCCTCGCGATCGCGAGAGCGCTCGTGAGGAAGCCCGACGTCCTGGTCTTCGACGACTCGTTCTCCGCCCTGGACACCGCGACCGACGCGAGACTCAGAGCCGCGCTCGCGAGAGAGTTCGCGGACACGACGGTGCTCGTGGTCGCGCAGCGCGTGTCCTCGATCGTCGACGCCGACCAGATCCTCGTCCTCGAGGACGGCCGCATCATCGATCGCGGCACGCACGACGAGCTCCTTGAGAGCTCGGAGACCTACCAGGAGATCGTCAGCACGCAGCTGCGAGTGGAGGCGGCATGAGCACCGAGACGCGCGACCGGCCGCAGCAGCGCCGCGGCCCCGGGCCCGGCCCGATGGGCCACGGCATGGGGGGCGCCCCGACAGAGAAGGCCTCCGACTTCAAGGGCTCCCTGAGGAGGCTCGCGGGCCACCTCGCCCCGGAGAAGAACCTCGTCTGGTTCGTGATCTTCCTCGGAGCCGCCTCCGTGGCGCTCAACGTCATGGGCCCCAAGATCCTCGGCAACGCGACCACGATCGTCTTCGAGGGGCTCCTCAGCGGCACGGGCGTCGACTTCGGACGCGTGCACACGATCCTCGCGTGGCTGATCGTCATCTACCTGTTCGCGGCCCTGCTGCAGTTCATCCAGGGATACATCCTCAATGGGATCACCCAGCGCACCGTCTACCGGCTCCGCGAGCGGGTCGAGGACAAGATCAACCGGCTCCCGCTGAGCTACGTCGACAAGCATCAGCGCGGCGAGCTGCTGTCGCGCGTGACCAACGACATCGACAACGTGTCGCAGACGCTGCAGCAGACGCTCAGCCAGCTGTTCACGTCGCTGCTCACGGTGGTCGGCGTGCTGGCCATGATGGTCTACATCTCGCCGTGGCTCGCGCTCGTGGCGATCGTGTCGATCCCGCTCACGCTCGGCATCGTCATGCAGGTCGCGAAGCGCTCGCAGCCGAAGTTCGTCGAGCAGTGGAAGTACACGGGCGACCTCAACGGTCAGATCGAGGAGGGCTACACGGGCCACGCGCTCGTCAAGGTCTTCGGTCGCCAGAAGGAGACCCAGGAGGAGTTCGCGCGCAAGAACGAGGAGCTCTACGAGGCGAGCTTCGGCGCGCAGTTCATCTCCGGCATCATCATGCCCTCGACGATGTTCGTCGGGAACCTGGTGTACGTGGCCGTCGCGGTCGTCGGCGGCGTGATGGTCACCAACGGCACCCTGCCGCTCGGAGATGTGCAGGCCTTCATCCAGTACTCGCGCCAGTTCCAGCAGCCGCTGACACAGCTGGGATCGATGGCCAACCTGCTGCAGTCGGGAGTGGCGAGCGCCGAGCGTGTCTTCGAGCTCCTCGACGCCGAGGAGCAGACGCCCGACGAGGACCCCGCGCAGTCGCCCGACGACAGCCACGGCCGCCTCGTGTTCGACGACGTGACGTTCCGCTACGTCGAGGACAAGCCGCTGATCGACAACCTCGACCTCACCGTCGAGCCGGGACGCACGGTCGCGATCGTCGGACCCACCGGTGCAGGCAAGACCACGCTCGTCAACCTCGTGATGCGCTTCTACGAGCTGAACGGCGGGCGGATCACGCTCGACGGCGTCGACATCGCGAAGATGACGCGCGAGGATCTGCGCTCCCGCACCGGCATGGTGCTCCAGGACGCGTGGCTGTTCGGTGGAACGATCCGCGACAACATCGCTTATGGACGCGAGGGTGCGACGGAGGAGGAGATCCTCGCCGCCGCGAAGGCCGCCTACGTGGACCGCTTCGTGCACTCGCTGCCCGAGGGCTACGACACCGTGCTCGACGACGACGCGACCAACGTGTCGGTCGGCGAGCGTCAGCTCATCACGATCGCGCGCGCGTTCGTGTCCCAGCCGCAGGTGCTCATCCTCGACGAGGCGACGAGCTCGGTCGACACCCGCACCGAGCTGCTCGTCCAGCACGCGATGGAGAAGCTGCGCCGCGACCGCACGGCGTTCGTCATCGCGCACCGCCTGTCCACCATCCGCGACGCGGACCTGATCCTCGTGATGGAGAACGGGTCGATCGTGGAGAAGGGCACCCACGACGAGCTCCTCGCCGTCAAGGGCGCCTACGCGCGGCTGTACGAGGCGCAGTTCTCGGCGCCTATCGAGGAGGTCGAGCCGCCGCTCGACCCCGTGAACCCCGAGACCGGCGAGCTCGCGACGGTGTTCGACGACGCCTCCGTGCCCCATCCGGTCGCGCCCGAGCACGCCGGCGAGGATCTCGACGACCCGGACGTCGATCGCTGACACCCCGACGGACGAGGCCCCGCCCAGCCCCAGGCTGCGGCGGGGCCTCGTGCGTTCCCGGCTGCCGCATCGTCCCACCGGCCGCGTGACGTCGCCGGCGCATCGTCCCGGCCCCGTGGACGCGCGCTCTCGTGCGAGCGTGCGGGACGCGACGTAGCGTGGAGAGATCGGAGGCGACCGCGTCTTCGATCGCGGAGGGGGTCGACGATGTCGATCAGCATGGAGACGAGGCCGTCGCAGACGATCGCCGGCGTGACGGACAGGTGCCCGCTCGAGGAGATGCCTCAGGCGATGGGACGCAACTTCGGGCGGCTCATGGCCGTGCTCACGGAGCAGGGTGCGGCGCCCGCCGGGCCGCCGATGACGCTGTATCCCGAACCGATGACCCCGGACGGGCCCGTCGTCTTCGTGTCCGCGATCCCCGTGCAGGCGGGGACGACCGGCGACGGCGACGTCGAGATCACGGAGATCCCCGAGGGGCCGATCGTCGTGTTCATGCACGAGGGTCCCTACTCCGAGCTGGGCCGCACGTACGGCCTCGCGCACGAGCAGATGCGGAAGGCGGGGCTGCTCGTCGGCGGGCCACCGTGCGAGATCTACCTCAACGATCCCGGGGACACCCCGCCCGAGCGGCTGCTCACCAGGATCGAGTTCCCGGTGTTCGAGCCGGACTGAGGCGCGCCTTGCCGGCCGAGCCAGACTGAGCGAGCCGGGTCGAGCCGCGTCAGAACGAGTCCCGCGCGCCCTCCGAGTCGAACGTGTACGACGGCACGAACTCGAGGATCACGGTGTCGGCGTCCAGCCCCGAGGCGGCCATGTCGTCGTACACCGCATCGACGTCGGGCAGCGGAGGGGTGCCCTTCACGAGGACGTGCACCATGTTGTTCTCGCGCGCCGTCACGGACACGATCGTCCACTTCGAGTCGGCCGCCGCGGCCTCGACATACTGCCGGATCTGCGCGATCCGCGAGTTGTTCTGAATCGCGTGCGCGGTGGACCAGGTCAGCGGGCCGCTCACCGCGAGCACGAGCGCCGCCATCGTCAGGTAGGTCCGCGCGCGGCGGCGTCGCTCGGCCTCCTTGTCCTCGGAGGCCTCGAGCCTGAGCCGCGAGTACCCGAAGACCCCCATGATGAGCGCGCCCGTGGCGAGGATCGCCGCGACGTTGGTCGCGAACAGCAGCACCGCGCCGAAGGCCTGTCCTGGCTCGCCCGACTCGAGTGCGAGCCCGGCTGCGCACAGCGGCGGAACCAGGGAGATCGCGATCGCGACGCCGGGAAGCGTGTCGGAGATATCGGCGCGGATGAGCGCGATCGAGCCGACCACGCCCACCGCGAGCGCGGCGAAGAGGTCGATGAGCCCGGGGGAGACGCGGCCCGCGATCTGCGCGTTGGTCTCCGCCGTCATCGGCACCTGCACCAGGAGGCCGAGGACGAAGCCGACGGTGACCGCAGCCGTGGCGCCGGCGATCATGATGACGACCGAGCGCACCAGGTTGCGGTGGTCGCCCAGGACCGTGGCGAGCATCGTCCCCTGGATGGGGCGCATCAGCGGAGCCACGATCATCGCGCCGATGACGGTCGCTGTGGAGTCCGCCGCGATTCCCGCGGTCGCGATCGCGCTCGCGAGCAGCAGCAGCAGCCAGAAGCGCGTATGCATCGCGCGCACCTTCGCGGTGTCGCCGTCGAAGAACACGGCATCCCGCATGTAGTGGACGGTGTTCAGCCGCCCGGACCACTTCGTCTCCCGCACCTGCTCCGCCCACGCGGTCATCGCGCCCCTCCGCTCAGGACGCCGCCATGGCGTCCTTGAGTGCAGGCTAGGGCCGCGCCCTTGCGGACGCGACCCGGCGCGCGGCGCGGCGTGGCACGGAAGATGCGCGCCAGCGCGGCTCGTCGCAGACGAGGGGCCGCCTCCCCGCTCGGGTCAGCCCAGGAGCTTCGCCTTCGCGGCGGCGAACTCGGCGTCGTCGAGCAGCCCAGCCGACCTCATCTCGCCGAGCTTGGCCAGCTGAGCCATGAGGTCGTCGCCCCCGGACGATGCGGCGGTCACCTGGGGTGCGGGAGCGGCGGCGGGCATCGCCTGCACCGGCGCGGCCTGCTGGACCGGCGCCGCCCTCTGGGCCGCGCGCGCGGACTGGCGCCTCGCGACTCCTCCCGACACCGCGGTCGCGGTGCCGGAGATGACCGCGGTGCGCGCCATCGTCCCGATGAGGCCTGGTCGTCCGACTCGGATCGGCATGGCCTACTCCTCTCCCTCGGCCGCGGCGACCGCCGCGAGCACCTCGTCCGCCACGGGCCCGGGGATGCGCATCGTGTCGAGCAGCACTCCTCCCGCTCCCGCGATCGCGTCGCGCAGCGGCACGACCCACGTGTGCTCGAAGCACAGGATCGCCGCGGCCGCGCCGGGCGGCAGCTCGTCGACGAGCTCGTCCACATCCTCGTCGGAGATCAGGCCGTCGATCTCGGAGACGATGCGGTGGAGGTCGGCGAGTGCCTCGTCGGGGGCCTCGTCGAGCTCGAGGATCGTGGCGGTGCCGTCCTCGGCCTTGCGGGCCACGACGGCGTCGACGATGCGGATGGTGCCGGCGCCGGTCAGGCGCTCCAGCTCGGGGAGGATCGAGCCGTCGAACCTCCCGTGCTCGAAGCCGATGACGACGATCTCGATGGGCCCGAGTCCCATGTCGTTCCCCTTTCACGGGACGCCGCGCATGGCATCCCCCTGTCTGCGAGGCTATGCCGGGCCGCGCGCGCCAGCAACAGATGTCGAACACGCCAGGTGTGGACTGATTGTGCGGGCCCGGTGGGGGTGCTAACCTGGGCGTGCTTCCCCCGGATCGGCGCGTATCGCCCCGGCGGACAGCAATCCACGTGTGAGGCGTCCGTCCTTCGTCGACGCATCCGTGTACGTACCCGCGTGGATCGTCTCGCACTCCCTGAGCCAAGCGTGCTCGTGCGAGGGAAGGAAAGTTTGTGACCGACACGACGACGGCCAGCGACAACACCGCGGCCCTCACGGCGATGAAGCTACCCCAGCTTCAGGCACTTGCAGCAGAGCTCGGGGTCTCCGGCACGGCGCGCATGCGCAAGTCGGACCTGGTGGAGGCGATCCGCAACGGAGGCGTGGTGCCCGCCAAGGACGACGCCAAGAAGGCCGACAAGAAGGCGCCCGCCAAGACCACCGAGGCCAAGGACGACGCTCCGAAGAAGTCCTCCTCGCGCCGCGCGACCGCGAAGGCCGGCTCGCCCAAGGCGGAGAGTGACGCTCCCGCGAAGGACGGCGCGCAGCCGAAGGGCGACGCGCCCTCCAAGGAGCAGGCGATCGCCGAGCTCAAGCTAGACCTGCCGACCCGCGACGAGGCCCCTGCCGAGTCCCAGGACCAGGCGAGCTCCGAGAGCCCCGACGAGCGCGCCCGTCGCGCCAAGGAGGCCGTCTCGCTT
The DNA here is from genome assembly GCF_002090115.1 of Demequina sp. NBRC 110054. NCBI lineage: Bacteria > Bacillati > Actinomycetota > Actinomycetes > Micrococcales > Demequinaceae > Demequina > Demequina sp. NBRC 110054. Next base: position 35,802 of record NZ_BBRK01000004.1, on the reverse strand, counting down.
GCGGCCGGCAGCGACTCCGAGGGCGGCGAGCGTCGCCAGGGCGGCAACGCCAGCAACGGCGGCGGCAACCGCGGCAACCAGAACAACCAGAACAGCCAGGACGACGGCGACGGCGAGCGCGGCAACCGCAGGCGCCGTGGCCGTGGTCGCGGCCGTGGCCGTGGTCGCGACCGTGAGGGCGGCGAGGCCAACGAGGGCGGCGGCTCGCCGCGTCAGCAGCAGGACGAGGACGCCCCGCGCGACGGCGAGGAGATCACGCCGATCGGCGGCATCGTCGACGTGCTCGACAACTACGCGTTCGTCCGCACCGCCGGCTACCTGCCCGGCAAGGCGGACGTCTACGTCTCGCAGAACCAGGTCCGCAAGTACGGACTGCGCCGCGGTGACGCGGTCGCAGGCACCGCGCGCCCCCCGCGCCCGGGCGAGCGCGGCCAGCGCCAGAAGTTCTCGGCGCTCGCGTCGATCACCCAGGTCAACGGCCAGGCGCCCGAGGAGGCGAAGAACCGTCCGGTCTTCGGCGACCTCACTCCGCTGTACCCGCAGCAGCGCCTGCACCTCGAGACCGAGCCGCGGAACATGACGAACCGCGTGATCGACCTCGTGGCGCCGATCGGAAAGGGCCAGCGAGGACTCATCGTCTCGCCTCCGAAGGCCGGTAAGACCCTCGTGCTGCAGTCGATCGCGAACGCGATCTCCACGAACAACCCCGAGGTCCACCTCATGGTCGTGCTCGTCGACGAGCGCCCCGAGGAGGTCACGGACATGCAGCGCACGGTCCGCGGCGAGGTCATCGCCTCGACGTTCGACCGTCCCGCATCCGACCACACGGCCGTCGCCGAGCTCGCGATCGAGCGCGCCAAGCGCCTGACCGAGATGGGCCAGGACGTCGTCGTGCTGCTCGACTCGATCACCCGCCTGGGCCGCGCGTACAACATCGCCGCCCCCGCGTCGGGCCGCATCCTCTCGGGTGGTGTCGACTCGTCGGCCCTGTACCCGCCGAAGCGCTTCTTCGGCGCCGCGCGCAACATCGAGCACGGCGGCTCGCTGACCATCCTGGCGACCGCGCTGGTCGAGACCGGCTCGAAGGCCGACGAGGTCATCTTCGAGGAGTTCAAGGGCACCGGAAACATGGAGCTCAAGCTCTCCCGCACGCTCGCCGACCGCCGCATCTTCCCGGCCGTCGACGTCAACGCGTCGGGCACGCGCCGCGAGGAGATCCTCATGAGCGCCGAGGAGCTGAAGATCATGTGGAAGCTGCGTCGCGTGCTCACCGCGCTCGAGCAGCAGCAGGCCATCGAGCTCCTCCTGGGCAAGCTCAAGGAGAACAAGACCAACACCGAGTTCCTCATGCAGGTCGCGAAGACCACGCCGGGGGCGGAGGACCACGAGAAGTAGTCCTCCCTCGACATCGCACAGGGGCCCGATCCGCGAGGATCGGGCCCCTGTGCGTTCTCCCCGGCCGGCGCCTCGCTTGTCCCGGTGCGAGGCACCTCTCTCGCAGAAGTGAAATTCCTCACATCGGGCAAAACGCCGAAAAGGGACGCGTCGACGCGACCCCCGTCTTCGTAATGTGACACCGGACGTCGCCATCGTCGGCCTGAACCAACCGACTCTCGGGGGCGTCCTGCACCACGGCCGCGCTGGGGCGGCCGCACCATGTATCGCCGCGTCCATGGGGGTGGGGGCGGCGATCCTCGCCAATGGAGGTACATGTGCGTACGAAGCTGAGCGCGGCCACCGCGGCCGTCCTGCTGGGATCGGGGGTGGTCGCCGCTCCGGTCGCGACCGCCGCGCCGCCCGCCGAGGAGGAGACGGTGCAGACCGTCACCTCCGACAACCTTCCCAACCCGCTGGATGCGAAGCGCACCGCGCTTCGCGAGGCGGCGATCACGGGAGTGCTCGAGGGGGATCTGACCGCCGAGGAACGGGGCGACAGCACAGTCGTCAAGGTCAGCTCGGACGCCGACATATCCGCGGCCGACGGACCCTCGCTGAGGGGCTCCAAGGGCCGGACCACCGATCAGTACGTCGAGCTGTCGCGCGAGACCACCGACCGCATCTTCGTGGTCCTCGCCGAGTTCGGGGACGAGGAGTCCCCGTATGGCTACGCCGATGACGCGCAGCGCACCGAGGGGCCGCTCCACAACGAGATCCCCGAGCCCGACCGCTCGGTGAACAACACGACGGTCTGGCAGGCCGACTACTCGCAGTCCTACTTCCAGGGCCTGTACTTCGGCGACGACGAGTCGCTGCGGGAGTACTACGAGACGCAGTCCTCGGGCCGCTACAGCGTCGACGGCGAGGTGACCGACTGGGTCAAGGTGCCGTACACGCAGGCCGCCTACGGCACGGATGCGTGCGGCTCGATCGTGTGCTCGACCGTGTGGGACCTCGTGGCCGACGCCGCGACGATCTGGTACGAGGATCAGCTCGCGCAGGGCCGCTCGGTCGAGGACGTGAACGCGGATCTCGCGTCCTTCGACGTGTGGGACCGCTACGACTACGACGGCGACGGCGACTTCAACGAGCCGGACGGCTACATCGACCACTTCCAGATCGTGCACGCCGGCGGCGATCAGGCGGACGGCGACCCGATCTACGGCTCCGACGCCATCTGGTCGCACCGCTGGTACGCGTACTACAACTACGCGGGGCTCACCGGTCCCGAGGCGAACCCGCTCGGCGGCACGCAGATCGGCGATTCCGGCATCTGGATCGGCGACTACACGATGCAACCGGAGAACGGCGGCCGCTCGGTGTTCTACCACGAGTACGGCCACGACCTCGGTCTCCCGGACGACTACAACGTGCAGTCCGGCGGCGACAACAACAACGAGTACTGGACGCTCATGGCGCAGAGCAGGCTCACGGCGGCCGACGACGAGGGCATCGGCGAGCGAGGCGGCGACCTTGGCGCATGGAACAAGCTCCAGCTCGGCTGGCTCGACTACGAGTACGTCGAGGCGGGCGACAGGGAGACCGTCACCCTGGGGGTCTCGGAGTACAACACGCGCAGACCGCAGGCCCTCATCGTGGGGCTCCCGGAGAAGACCGTCACGACGGATCTCGGCGAACCCGCGGTGGGAGCGGCCCAGTGGTACAGCGGCACGGGTGACGACCTCACGAGCACGCTCACGCGGAGCGTCGACGTGCCTGACGGGTCTCCCGCGCTGACCTTCCAGACCCGCTACGACATCGAGGAGGGATACGACTACCTCTACGTCGAGGTCGACGACGGCTCGGGCTTCGTGCCGATCGCCGGCTCGATCACGACGGTCGACGAGCCCGCGGCGACGGACGGCACGCAGGCCGACTGGATCCCGGCGACGTTCGACCTGAGCGCGTACGCGGGTCAGACGGTGGATCTCCGGATCCGCTACACGACCGACGGCGGCGTCGCGGGCAACGACCCCGACGTGATCGACGGCGTGTTCCTCGACGAGATCGCGGTCGAGGGCGTCTTCGAGGACGGAGCTGAGGACGGGGACGGCGGCTGGACCGTCGACGGCTTCACCGCGGTCGGCACCTCGAGCACGCAGTCGTACCCGAACTACTACATCGCGGCCTACCGGTCCTACACGTCGTACGACCAGTACCTCAAGACCGGGCCGTACCACTTCGGGTACGCGAGCACGCTGCCGGACTACGTGGACCACTACTCCTACCAGGAGGGTCTGCTGATCTCGTACTGGGATCTGTCGTACTCCGACAACGACACGTTCGCGCACCCCGGCAGCGGGCGGAACCTGTACATCGACTCGCACCCGCAGCCGATGACGGACGTGAACGGCGACTACTGGCGGGCGAGGGTGCAGGTGTACGACGCACCCTTCAGCCTCAAGCGGGCCGACTCGTTCACGCTCCACGTCGACGGGGTGAAGAGCCGCATCAAGGGAGCGAGGGGGAACCGCGTGTTCGACGACACGGATCAGTACTGGTTCGCCGAGCTGCCCAACCACGGCGTGAAGCTCCCCGCGGTCGGGGTCCAGATCCGGATCGTGAAGCAGAAGGACAGCTCGATGACGGTGAAGGTGTACTGACGCCGCGTCCATGACCGCGCCGGCCCCCGGGGGAGCCACCCCGGGGGCCGGCGCCGCCTTCGTCGCGCGGCCGAGCGAACAACAGCGGTCGAGCCCAGACTGGAGGAGCGAGGGAGGGGAGAGGGACGATGCGTCGGCGCCCGGTCACGTTCGGAGCGGTCGCGAGCGCGCTCGCCCTCGCGGCCATCACCGGATGCGCGGACACGGGCACTGCACCGACGTCGGTGCCGACCGAGGAGGAGAGCATGACCGCGCACGGCCCCGGCACGACCGGCTCCGGCCTCGTCGTAGCGCCTGACGGGTCGACGACCCCGTTGTCGCCCCGCGACCTGCAGACACTGGCCCGCCCGACGGCGCCGCCGACTGTTCCCACCGACGTGGTGCCGTCCGACGTCGTCGCGGGGCGCGTGAGCGCCATCGCACAGGGCTGCACGGACGTGACCACCGACGACGATGAGGTGTGGTCGCTCGCGGGCGACCCGGGCATCGTCCTCATGGTGGGCGACACGATCCGCGCGAAGGTGGAACCGCTCGACGAAGGCGAGACCGCGTGCGGCGCAGGGGCGGGGAGGCGCCTGGTCTGGCTCGCTCGGGTCGAGTGAGCGCGCGGGGCGCCTGCGCATTCGCCACCCCTTGACAGGCGTGGCAGAATAGTCCGTTGGCTCGGTCTGCGGATCGGGTCCACGGCATCCGGTTCACCGAAGCGAAGTACGCAAGGACCCGGACGCACATCTAAGGGAGATCATGAAGAAGGACATCCACCCCGAGTACGTGGCCACCACTGTCACGTGCACCTGCGGTAACACGTTCGAGACCAAGTCCACCGAGAAGTCCGGCGCGATCAGCGTCGAGGTCTGCTCGGCCTGCCACCCGTTCTACACGGGCAAGCAGAAGATCATGGACACCGGTGGCCGTGTGGCCCGCTTCGAGAAGCGTTACGGCGCCAAGAAGTAACGCCGGAAGCCCGCGACGACGTGGCCGAAGCCTTCGCAGCCGTCCAGCCCCTGCTGGACGAGTACACCGATATCGAGAATCAGCTCGCCGATCCCGCAGTCCACGCGGACGCGGGGCGCGCGCGCACGCTCGGTCGCCGGTTCGCGGAGCTGGGTCGCGTCGTCGCGGCGCATCGGACCTGGAAGGCGGCCACCGACGACCTCGAGGCCGCCCAGGAGATGGCTGAGCTCGACCCCGAGCTCGCCGCCGAGGTGCCCGCGATGGAGCAGGCCGTCGAGGACGCGACCGAGACGCTCCGCCGCATCCTGATCCCGCGCGACCCCGACGACTCTCGCGACGTGATCCTCGAGATCAAGTCCGGCGAGGGAGGCGAGGAGTCCGCGCTGTTCGCGGGCGACCTGCTGAAGATGTACCTCAAGTTCGCCGAGGGCAAGGGCTGGAAGGCGCAGATCCTCGAGGCGACCGAGACCGACATGGGCGGCTACAAGGACCTCTCCGTCGCCATCAAGGCGCCTGGCAGCGTCGACCCCGAGAACGGCGTGTGGGCGCACCTCAAGTACGAGGGCGGCGTCCACCGCGTCCAGCGCGTGCCCGCGACCGAGTCGCAGGGCCGCATCCACACCTCCGCCGCCGGCGTCCTCGTGTACCCGGAGGCCGAGGAGGTCGAGGACGTCGAGCTCGACATGAACGAGGTCCGCGTCGACGTCTACCGCTCGTCGGGCCCCGGCGGCCAGTCGGTCAACACGACGGACTCCGCGGTCCGCCTCACGCACATCCCGACCGGGATCGTCGTGAGCTGCCAGAACGAGAAGAGCCAACTCCAGAACAAGGAGTCGGCCATGCGCATCCTGCGCGCCCGCCTGCTCGCCGCCCAGAAGGAGGCGGCGGAGGCCGAGGCCCAGGACATGCGCAAGTCGCAGGTGCGCACCGTCGACCGCTCGGAGCGCATCCGCACCTACAACTTCCCTGAGAACCGGATCGCGGACCACCGCACCGGCTACAAGGCCTACAACCTCGACCACGTCCTCGGAGGCGACCTCGGTCCGGTCATCCAGTCCGCGATCGACGCCGACGAGGCCGCGCGCCTCGCCGCACACGAGGACTGACCATGCCCTCCGTGGGCGCGCGCCTGCGCGACATCTCCGAGCGTCTCGCCGCAGCCGGCGTCCCCTCGCCGCAGCATGATGCCGTGGTCCTCATGGCGCACACGTTCGGCTGGACGCCCGCCGAGGTGCGGACGGCTGCCGCGCGTGACGACCACTGGACCGAGGACGTGCTCGACCACGACCTCCTCGAGGCGCGCGTCACGCGCCGCGTGCAGCGCGAGCCGCTTCAGCACATCACCGGCAAGGCCCCGTTCAGGAACCTCGAGCTCCAGGTGGGACCGGGCGTGTTCGTCCCGCGGCCCGAGACCGAGGTCGTCGCCCAGGTCGCCCTGGACCTGGCGCGCGAGGCCAAGCCCGGCCGCGACGGCATCGTCCGCGTGGTCGACCTGTGCGCGGGATCGGGGGCCATCGGCCTGTCGATCGCGTCCGAGATGGACGACGCGCACGTGTCCCTGGTGGAGGCGAGCGAGGAGGCCAACGTCTACCTGCGCCTCAACGCGCGCATGCTGCCGCCGGACGTGCGCCGGCGCATCCGCCCGATCCTCGGTGACGCCCGCTCGTGCATGCACCACTTCGAGCGCTGCGCCCAGGTCGTCGTGACCAACCCGCCGTACATCCCGCCTGACGCGGTGCCGCGCGACCAGGAGGTCCGCGACTACGACCCGCCGAGCGCCCTGTACGGCATGGGCGACGACGGTCTCGAGGTGCCGCGCGCGATCATCGACGAGGCGGCGAGGCTGCTCGACCTGGGTGGCTGGCTCGTGATGGAGCACGGCGAGCTGCAGGGCGAGGCGCTGCGCGAGTACGCCGCGAGCTCCGTGTACTGGGGCGACGTCCACACGCGCCAGGACCTCACCGGGCGTGACCGGATGCTGGTCGCGCGCCGCGTCGACGTCTGAGGCGCCCCGCGTCTGAGAGACTTGGGCTCATGATCTACCCATGCACCGACCCCCAGGCCTGGGGGCCGTCGCTGGACGCCGCGGTCGAGGCGGTCGAGGCCGGCCAGGTGATCGTGCTGCCGACCGACACCGTGTACGGAATCGGCGCCGACGCCTTCCAGCCCGATGCCGTCGCGGCCGTCCTCACAGCCAAGGGCCGTGGGAGGCAGATGCCGCCGCCCGTGCTCATCCCCGACGTCCGCACGGTCGACGGGCTCGCCATGGACGTCCCCGAGCCCGCGCGCGCGCTCATGGAGGAGTTCTGGCCGGGCGCGCTGACGGTCATCGTCATGGCCCAGCCCTCGCTCGCGTGGGACCTGGGCGACACCCACGGCACGGTCGCGCTGCGCATGCCCGACCACCCTGCCGCCCTCGCGCTCCTCAAGCGCACCGGCCCGCTCGCCGTGACGAGCGCGAACAAGACCGGTCAGCCTGCGGCGACCACGGCGTCCGACGCCGAGTCCCAGCTGGGCGAGTCCGTCGCCGTCTACCTCGACGCGGGCGACAGCCCGCTGGGCCAGGCCTCGACGATCGTGGACGCGACCAACGACGCCGGCCTGCGCATCGTCCGTGCCGGGGGAGTGAGCCGCGAGGCGATCGCCGACATCATCGGCGAGGACGCGCTGCTGAGGCCGCTGGAGGCCGACTCCGAGTGAAGGTCTACCTCACGCTGCTGCTCGTCTCCGCGTTGGTGGCGTACGCCGCCACGCCCGCGATGCGCCACCTCGCGCTTCGCGTGGGCGCGGTCACTGCCGTGCGCAAGCGTGACGTCCACTCGACCCCGACGGCCCGCCTCGGCGGCGTCGCGATCTTCCTGGGCATCGCGGGAGGCATCGTGCTCGCGAGCACGATCCCGTTCCTCCAACCCGTCTTCGAAGGCAGCCGCGCGCCGTGGGGCGTCCTTGCTGGCGCCGCCCTCGTGTGCGCGCTCGGATTCGCCGACGACGTGTGGGACCTCGACTGGATGGCCAAGCTCGCGGGGCAGATCCTCGCGGCCCTGCTCATGGCATGGGGCGGCGTCCAGCTCGTGACGGTGCCCATCGGCGGGCTCACGATCGGCAGCTCGTACCTGTCGCTGTCCGCGACGGTGCTGGTCGTGGTGGTCGCGATCAACGCCGTGAACTTCGTCGACGGTCTCGACGGTCTCGCGGCAGGCATGATCGCGATCGGCGGGCTCGCCTTCTTCACGTACACCTACCTGCTCGCGCGCTCCGCGACGCCGGGCGACTACTCGTCGATCGCGAGCCTCATCCTCGCGGTGCTGGTCGGCGCGAGCCTGGGCTTCCTCCCGCACAACATGAACCCCGCGCGCATCTTCATGGGCGACTCGGGGTCGATGGTGCTGGGCCTCACGATCGCCGCCGCCGCGATCGTGGTCACGGGGCAGATCGACCCGACCGTCGTGTCCGACCGCGAGAGCATCCCCGCCTTCATCCCGATCCTGCTGCCGCTCATGGTCGTCGCCGTGCCGCTGATCGACATGGGCGCGGCCGTCATCCGTCGCACGCTGCGAGGGCAGTCGCCGTTCACCCCCGACGCGCACCACCTCCACCACCTGCTGCTGCGCGCGGGTCACAGCCATCGCTGGGCCGTGGCCGTGCTCTACCTGTGGACCGCGGTGCTGTCCTTCGGGACCGTCTCCACGGTGTTCCTGCCGACGCCCAAGGCAATCGCCGTCGTCGTGTCGGGGATCATGCTCGCGGGTCTGATCACGTTCTCGCCGGGCCTCAGGCTCGCCAGCTCGCGCGCGTGGAGGACCGCGGGGCACGGCGTGGCTCCCCTGAGGCTGCGCGCGACGCCCGAGGGCAAGGTCGAGGCCATCCCGCGCGGTCAGCGGCCGGGAGACGCCGCGCAGCGCGCGCACCAGGCAGGGGAGGAGGGCGCTGCGGCGCTCCACGAGGACGATGCGGCACGGCCAGGGGGCCTGGACGATGCGGCACGGCCGGGGGACCAGGAGTCCCAGGACGATGCAGGCCAGGACCCGTCGACCGCCGGGGCCCCGGCCTCGGGCGAGATCAAGGAGGACGCATGACCGCCCCCCAGCCCGCCTCGGCGGAGTCCGCCGTCTATCGTCGCGCGCTGCGCATCGGAGCCCTCGCGCTCGCGGTCGGAGCTGTGCTCGCCGGCCTTCTCGGCTACCTCGTGCAGGACCTCCCCGGCATGTGGGCGGGGCTCGCCGGCATCGCCGTCGCAGCCCTCGCGGGGCTGCTCACACCCCTCGCGATGCAGCTCGCTCACCGCCAGCCGCCGCACATGATGGCGGCGATCATCCTGGGCTCGTGGCTCGCCAAGATGATCGTGATCGTCGTCGCGGTCGTGCTCCTCGCGCAGATCGAGGACTTCCCCCGTACGGTGTTCGGTATCGCGGTGATCGGCGGCATACTGGTGACGCTCGGCATCGACGCTGTGGTGTTGATCCGGGGACGTGTCCCATACACCACGAGTGGTACTGAGAGCCGGGACGAATAGGCTAGGGTTTATCCCGATTCACCGACAGTCCCCCTGCGGCCGCCTTCGCAACGGCCGCAGCAAACCTGCTGGAGTCTGATGCGACACATCGTGGTAGCCGCAGCCGCTGACGCGGCCGGTCATGAGTCTGGGGATACCCAGAACTTCTTCCAGTGGCTCTTCAGCTCTGACGGGTTCCACGCACCGTCGCTCGCCGAGTTCGACCCCACGGCACTGCTGTGGGAGGGCACGATCTTCGAGTTCAACCGCATCATGCTCGCCCGCGTCATCGCGGCCGTGGTGCTCATCGTGATCTTCGCCATCGTCGCCGGCCGCGCCAAGGTCGTGCCGGGCCGCTTCCAGGCCGCCGTCGAGTTCATGCTCGACTTCGTGAAGACGCAGATCGTCGAGCAGGTCATGAGCAAGGAGGACACCAAGCGGTTCCTTCCGTTCCTCTCGACGCTGTTCCTCGCGATCACCTTCTTCAACATCACCGGTGTGATCCCAGGCATCAACATCGCCGGCACGTCGCTGATCGGTCTCCCGATCGTGATGGCCGTGTGGGTGTGGATCATGTACCTGGGCGTCGGAGTCAAGAAGCACGGGCTCGGGGGCTACCTCAAGAACAGCCTCTTCCCGCCCGGTGTGCCGAAGGGCATCTACCTGCTGCTCACGCCGATCGAGTTCCTGCAGGTCTTCTTCCTGCGGCCCGCGACGCTCGCGCTGCGACTCGCGGCGAACATGATCGCCGGCCACATGCTGCTGGTCCTGTTCTTCGCGGCCACGCAGTACTTCTTCTTCGAGGCCGCGGGCGCCATGAAGTCGGTGGGTGCGGTGACGTTCGTCGCCGGGTTCGCCTTCACGCTGTTCGAGATCTTCGTGGCGCTGCTTCAGGCCTACGTCTTCACCATGCTTTCCGCCGTGTACCTCAACATGGCGCTCGAGGAAGAGCACTAGAAATCAGACCTGCCCGGTCGAGCGGCCGGGCACCAACGAAGGGAAAAGAAAGTGGACGTCACCACTCTCGCTGAGATGACCGGAAACATCTCGACGGTCGGCTATGGCCTCGCCGCGATCGGCCCCGGCATCGGCCTGGGCATCCTGATCGGCAAGACCATCGAGGGCATGGCCCGCCAGCCCGAGGTCGCCGGCCAGCTCCGTGCCACCATGTTCATCGGTGTCGCGTTCGTCGAGGTGCTCGCGCTGCTCGGCCTGGTCACCGGCTTCATCTTCAGCTGATGCTGGGCCTGTCCACGCTGGTGCTCGCTGCCGAAGAGGGCGGCGAGCACTCGAGCGAGTTCAACCCGATCCTGCCGTCGAACTACGACCTGCTGTGGTCGGCGGTGATCTTCGTGATCATCGTCATCGCCTTCCAGCGTTTCCTGCTGCCCTCGCTGCAGAAGACCCTGGACGAGCGTGCCGCCCTCATCGAGGGAGGCATCTCGAAGGCGGAGAAGGCCCAGTCGGAGGCGGCGGCAGCGCTCGAGGAGTACACCGCTCAGCTGACCGAGGCACGTGCCGAGGCTGCTCGTATCCGTGAGGACGCGCGCGCCGAGGCGCAGCAGATCCTCGCGGAGACCCGCACCAAGGCATCCGGCGAGGCTGACCGCATCGTCGAGACCGCCAACAAGCAGATCGAGGCGGAGCGCCAGCAGGCGATCGTCTCGCTGCGCGGCGACGTCGGCGCTCTGGCGACCGATCTCGCCTCGAAGATCGTGGGCGAGTCGCTCGCCGACGACGCGCGTCAGCAGCGGGTCATCGACTCGTTCCTCGACGAGCTCGAGGCGAACGTGAAGGCGGAGGGCTAGCGGATGCGAGGCACGAGTCAGGCGTCACGGGACGCGGTGCTGAAGGCCTTCGAGCCTGTGGCGAGCGCGTCCGGTGCAGACGGCATGAAGCTGGGCCGGGAGCTGTTCGTCGTGGTCGACGCGCTTGACGGCTCCGGCTCCCTGCGGCGCGCGCTGACGGACCCTGCTCGTGACGCCGATGCCAAGTCGGCGCTCGTGAAGCACCTCTTCGGCGGTCTCGACAGCCGCGTGGTCGATGTGGTCGGCGACTTCGCCGGCCACCGGTGGTCCGAGGACGTGGACCTCGCGGTCGCGGTCGAGGATGCCGGTACCGAGGCGATGCTCGCGTCGGCTCAGCACGCGGGCCACATCGACACGGTCGAGGACGAGCTGTTCCAGGTGCAGCGCCTGCTCGAGGGCGAGCGCGACCTGCTGGTCGCGCTGTCCAACCGCTCGGTGTCGCGCGAGGTGCGCCTCGAGCTGCTCGAGGGCGTGCTCAAGGGCCGCATGGACCAGGTCACGCAGGCGCTGCTGCACCGCGCGGTCGAGAAGGTCCGCGGCCAGCGCCTCATCACCACGATCAAGAGCCTGGTGCAGGCTGCCGCGACGCGTCGCGGTCGACTGCTCGCCTCGGTCGTCTCGGCCGTCGAGCTGAGCGCCGCACAGCGCGCCCGGCTGGTCTCGATCCTCACGTCCGCGTACGGGCGAGAGATCCAGCTCAACGTCGCCGTCGACCCCGAGGTGCTCGGCGGCATCAAGGTTCAGGTCGGGACAGAGGCTGTGGACGGCACCGTCCTCGCCCGCCTCGACGAAGCACGACGACGACTCGTCAGTTAAGCGCTGACACGGACAACCCCGCTACTGACGCGGAATCGACAGGAGACAAGTCATGACTGACGTGACGATCAGCCCCGAGGAGATCCGGGCTGCTCTCGACAGCTACGTGAAGTCGTACGAGCCCAAGGGCGCGGTCACCGACGAGGTCGGCACCGTCACCCTCGCGGCCGACGGCATCGCGCAGGTCGAGGGCCTTCCGGGCTGCATGGCGAACGAGCTGCTGCGCTTCGAGGACGGCACGCTCGGCCTCGCGCTGAACCTCGACGTTCGCGAGATCGGTGTCGTCATCCTCGGTGAGTTCACCGGGATCGAGGAGGGCCAGTCGGTCCAGCGCACGGGTGAGGTCCTCTCCGTGGCGGTCGGCGACGGCTACCTGGGCCGCGTCGTGGACCCGCTGGGCAACCCGATCGACGGCCTCGGCGACATCGAGACGGAGGCCCGCCGCGCGCTCGAGCTGCAGGCCCCCGGCGTCATGGCGCGCAAGTCCGTGCACGAGCCGCTGCAGACCGGTCTCAAGGCCATCGACGCGATGATCCCGATCGGCCGCGGTCAGCGCCAGCTGATCATCGGCGACCGCCAGACCGGCAAGACCGCGATCGCGATCGACACGATCATCAACCAGAAGGCCAACTGGGAGACCGGCGACCCGACGAAGCAGGTCCGCTGCATCTACGTCGCGATCGGCCAGAAGGGCTCGACCATCGCGTCGGTGCGCGGCGCCCTCGAGGAGGCCGGCGCGCTCGAGTACACGACGATCGTCGCGGCTCCCGCCTCGGACCCCGCAGGCTTCAAGTACCTGGCCCCGTACACCGGCTCGGCCATCGGCCAGCACTGGATGTACGACGGCAAGCACGTCCTGATCATCTTCGACGACCTGTCGAAGCAGGCCGAGGCCTACCGCGCCGTGTCGCTGCTGCTCCGCCGCCCGCCGGGCCGCGAGGCGTACCCCGGTGACGTCTTCTACCTGCACTCCCGTCTGCTGGAGCGCTGCGCGAAGCTGTCGGACGAGATGGGCGCGGGCTCGATGACCGGTCTGCCGGTCATCGAGACCAAGGCGAACGACGTCTCGGCGTACATCCCGACCAACGTCATCTCCATCACCGACGGTCAGATCTTCCTCCAGTCGGACCTCTTCAACGCCAACCAGCGTCCCGCGATCGACGTCGGTATCTCCGTGTCCCGCGTCGGTGGCTCCGCTCAGGTCAAGGCCATGAAGTCGGTGTCCGGAACCCTGAAGATCGACCTCGCGCAGTACCGCTCGCTCGAGGCGTTCGCGATGTTCGCCTCGGACCTCGACGCGGCGTCCCGCCAGCAGCTCACCCGTGGTGCGCGACTGATGGAGCTGCTCAAGCAGCCCCAGTACTCCCCGTACCCGGTGGAGGAGCAGGTCGTCTCCATCTGGGCCGGCACCAAGGGCAAGCTCGACAAGATCGCGCTCGCCGATGTGCTGCGCTTCGAGCGCGAGCTGCTCGACCACCTGCGTCGCAACACCTCGGTCCTCGACGACATCGCCTCCAGCGGCAAGCTCGAGAAGGACACCGAGGAGGCGCTCGCCACCGCTGTGGACGACTACCTCTCGACGTTCCTCGAGTCCGAGGGCACCGAGCTGAGCACGACCGCCACGATCTCGGGCGGCGGCGAGGCAGGCTCCGAGCAGGAGCAGATCGTCGCGAACAAGAAGAAGTAGGGACGATGAGCGGCAAGCAGCGCGAGTACCGGGGGCGGATCCGGTCCACGCAATCGCTGAAGAAGATCTTCCGCGCGATGGAGCTAATCGCTGCCTCGCGCATCGGGAAGGCTCGTCAGCGGCTGGGTGAGGCCGCGCCCTACACCCGTGCCATCCAGCGGGCGATCAGCTCGGTGGCGTACCACTCGCACACCGACCACCCGCTGACCTCGGAGCGCGATGACACCAACCGCGTCGCGGTGCTGGTCATCACGGCCGACCGCGGCATGGCTGGCGCCTACTCGGCGAACGTCCTGCGTGAGGCAGAGCGACTCAAGGAGCGGCTCGAGGCCGAGGGCAAGGAGATCGTCCAGTACGTCTCCGGTCGTCGCGCGGCGTCGTACTACAAGTTCCGCCACCGCGAGCTCGCGGCGGTGTGGGACGACGGCTCCGACGCCCCTCAGTTCGAGCGCGCGATCGAGATCGCCGACACGCTCTTCGAGGCGTTCAGCGCCGCGCCCGACCAGGGCGGCGTGTCGGAGATCCACATCGTCTACACGCGCTTCAACTCGATGGTCAAGCAGGAGCCGTGGGTCATCCGCATGCTCCCGATCGAGATCGTCGAGGGTGTGACGGAGCCCACCGAGGACGTCACCCCGCTGTACGACTTCGAGCCGAGCGCCGAGGAGGTGCTGGATGCGCTGCTGCCGCGGTACATCCGGGCCCGCATCTTCACGTGTCTGCTCCAGGCGGCGGCGTCCGAGCTCGCCAACCGTCAGCGTGCGATGAACACCGCGGTCACCAACGCGGAGGACATCATCCGTCAGTACACCCGACTCGCCAACTCGGCGCGTCAGGCAGAGATTACCCAGGAAATCAGCGAGATCGTCTCGGGCGCGGATGCGCTCGCGGCGGGCTCGTGATCGGAAGCGAGAGAGTGATGACTCCTACTGCGAAGACCGCCAAGACCGTCGGCGACGAGGTCGACGAGGCCACCCCCGCCGCTCGCGGCCCGGTCACCGGTCGCGTCGCCCGCGTGATCGGCCCCGTGGTCGACATCGAGTTCCCCGCGGACGCGATCCCCGACATCTACCACGCGCTCACCACCGAGATCGACCTGTCGAGCCAGGGCGAGGACGAGGGCGTGCTGAAGATGACGCTCGAGGTCGCTCAGCACCTCGGTGACAACATGGTGCGCGCGGTCGCGCTGAAGCCGACCGACGGCCTCGTGCGCGGCGCGACGGTCACGGACACCGGCGCCCCCATCTCCGTCCCCGTGGGCGACATCACCAAGGGCCACGTGTTCAACGTGACCGGTGAGGTCCTCAACGCGGAGGAGGGCGAGAAGATCGAGGTCACCGAGACCTGGCCGATCCACCGCAAGCCCCCGGCCTTCGACCAGCTCGAGTCCAAGACCCAGATGTTCGAGACGGGCATCAAGGTCATCGACCTCCTGACCCCCTACGTGCAGGGTGGAAAGATCGGTCTGTTCGGTGGTGCGGGTGTCGGCAAGACCGTCCTCATCCAGGAGATGATCTACCGCGTCGCCAACAACCACAACGGTGTGTCGGTGTTCGCGGGCGTCGGTGAGCGCACCCGTGAGGGCAATGACCTCATCGAGGAGATGACCGAGTCGGGCGTCATCAAGCAGACGGCCCTCGTGTTCGGCCAGATGGATGAGCCGCCGGGCACGCGTCTCCGCGTCGCGCTGTCCGCCCTGACGATGGCGGAGTACTTCCGCGACGTGCAGAAGCAGGACGTGCTGCTGTTCATCGACAACATCTTCCGCTTCACGCAGGCGGGCTCCGAGGTGTCGACCCTGCTCGGCCGCATGCCTTCCGCGGTGGGCTACCAGCCCAACCTCGCGGACGAGATGGGCCAGCTCCAGGAGCGCATCACCTCGACCCGCGGCCACTCGATCACCTCGCTGCAGGCGATCTACGTGCCCGCCGACGACTACACCGACCCGGCGCCGGCGACCACGTTCGCGCACCTCGACGCCACGACCGAGCTCTCCCGTGAGATCGCGTCGAAGGGCCTGTACCCGGCCGTCGACCCGCTGACGTCAACCTCGCGCATCCTGGACCCCCGCTACGTGGGCAAGGACCACTACGAGGTCGCCAACCAGGTGAAGTCGATCCTCCAGCGCAACAAGGAGCTGCAGGACATCATCGCGATCCTCGGTGTCGACGAGCTGTCCGAGGAGGACAAGATCATCGTCGCCCGTGCGCGCAAGATCCAGCAGTTCCTGTCGCAGAACACCTACATGGCGACGCAGTTCACGGGCGTCGAGGGCTCGACCGTCCCGCTCAGCGAGACCATCGAGGCGTTCAAGGGTCTGGTCGGCGGCGAGTACGACCACATCTCGGAGCAGGCGTTCTTCAACATCGGTGGTCTCGAGGACCTGGACAAGGCCTGGAACCGCATCCAGAAGGAGATCGGCTGACCCATGGCCGCCACCATCACCGCTTTCATCGTCGCCCCGGACCAGACTCTCTGGTCCGGGACGGCGCGGTCGGTGTCCGCTCCTACGGTTGAGGGGTCCATCGGGATCCTCGCGAACCACGAGCCGGTGCTGGCGGTGCTCCGCGCGGGCACGGTCGCTGTCGTCGCCGAGGATGGCGACCGCGCCGAGCTGCCCATCACGGGTGGCTTCCTGTCGTTCGACCAGGACACGGTGACGATCGTCACCGATCCTCGGCCGGGCGTCGCCCTGCCGTAAGGAATCATGCGGGTCGTCATCGCCCGCTGCGCCGCTCGGTACACCGGGCGGCTCAGCGCTCACCTTCCGCTCGCGACGCGGGCCATCATGGTCAAGGCCGACGGCTCCGTGCTCCTGCACTCCGACGGCGGCTCGTACAAGCCGCTCAACTGGATGAGCCCCCCGTGCACGATGCGTGAGGTCGATCCGGAGCCGGAGGCCGTCGAGCGCGGAGTCGCGAAGGTCTGGGTCGTCCAGCACCAGAAGTCGGACGACCGCCTGGAGATCGACCTCCACGAGGTCGTGTCCGACACGGAGCATGAGCTCGGCGTGGATCCGGGGCTCGTCAAGGACGGCGTCGAGGCGCACCTCCAGGAGCTGCTCGCGGAGCAGGTGCACCTGCTCGGCGAAGGGCACACGCTCGTGCGCCGCGAGTTCATGACCGCGATCGGCCCGGTCGACATCCTTGCGCGCGATGCGGCGGGCGGCTCTGTGGCCGTCGAGATCAAGCGCCGGGGCGAGATCGACGGCGTGGAGCAGCTCACGCGCTACCTCGAGCTCATGAACCGCGATCCACTGCTCGCGCCGGTCTCGGGCGTGTTCGCCGCCCAGGAGATCAAGCCTCAGGCGCGCGTGCTCGCCGAGGACCGGGGCATCCGCTGCCTCCTGCTCGACTACGAGGGGATGCGCGGGGCCGAGGACCTCTCGACGCGGCTGTTCTGACGCGCTGCTGACGTCGCCACGGGCGACCGCTTGACCCTGACGTAGCGTCATAGTCGAGGCTCGAGCCATGAAGACCTCGACCCTCGGCTACCTTGCCGCCTCCTTCCTCTCCGCCCTCGGAAACGCGGCCGCCGCCGTGGCGCTGCCGCTCCTCATCCTCACGACCACTGGCGACCCGCTCGCGACCGGCGTCGTCGCGGCCGCGACGGCGGTGCCCACCATCGCGGTCGGGCTCGCCGCCGGCGTGGTGGTCGATCGCGCCAACCGCCGCGACATCGCCGTGCTGTCCGACGTCATCTCCGCTCTCGCCGTCGCCGCCATCCCTCTCGTCGACGGGGCGATCGGCCTCTCGCTCGGCTGGTTCATCGGTCTCGCGATCGCGGGCGCCGTCGGGGACGCTCCGGGCGCCTCCGCGCGCGAAGCGATGGCCCCCGCGATCGCGCGCGCATCGGGGCTCGGGCTCGATCGCGTCCTCGGCATCGTCCAGGGCGCCGCGGCGCTCGCCATGGTCGCCGGACCCGCGCTGGCCGCGGGAGTGATCGGGGTGCTCGGCCCGACGGCCGTGATGTGGGTCACCGCGGCCGCGTCCGGCGCGGCAGCGCTCGCGGGGCTCGCGGTGCCCCGGGGAGCCGGCCGGATGGCGGCGGCGATGGTCGACGGCGCGGCCGCCGGAGCCTCCCGCGACGATGTGGGGCGCTGGGACGCCGGAGTCTCCGGGGACGATGCGGACCGCGTGGCCCGTGCGTTGCCCCAGGATGGCCCGCTCGCGAGCCTGCGCGACGGCTGGCGCGTCCTCGCCGGAAGTCCGACCCTCGTGTGGGCGACCGTGCTGTCCGCGGGTTCGATGG
The DNA here is from genome assembly GCF_002090115.1 of Demequina sp. NBRC 110054. Taxonomy (NCBI): domain Bacteria; kingdom Bacillati; phylum Actinomycetota; class Actinomycetes; order Micrococcales; family Demequinaceae; genus Demequina; species Demequina sp. NBRC 110054. The sequence goes on along the minus strand of NZ_BBRK01000004.1, from coordinate 17,754 downwards.
CGGTGACGGGATCGCTCCAGGGACTTGTGCTGCCGTCGTACGCGCTCGAGGTGGGGCGCCCCGGATTGGTCGGCGCGGTGCTCGCGGCGTTCGCGGTGGCCGCCATCGTGGGAGCGCTCCTCTACAGCGCCCTCGCTGACGGCCGCAGGCGCCGCGCGTGGTTCGTCGGGGGAGTGGCGGGTGCGTTGCTGGGACTGATCCTCGTGGCGCCGCTCAGTTCCCCGACCCTCGTGCTGGTGGGCGCCGCGATCATGGGCCTCGCCGCCGGGCCGCTGAACTCGGCCATCGGTGCCGCGCTCGTGGATCTCACCCCCGACCACGCGCGAGGCAGGGTGCTGGCGACCCAGAACGCCTTCGTGCTCGCCGCCGTGCCGCTCGGCGTCCTCGGCGCGGGCGCGCTCGCCGACGTGGGGGGACTGCGCACGGCCTCGTGGGCCGGCGTGGTCGTCTGGGCCGGCCTGACCGCGATCGCGGCGCTCGCGCCCGCGCTGCGCCGCCTGGACGTGCCCGCACCGACGGGGACAGAGGACGCCCCCGACCGGGACGACGTCCCCAGCCGCAGCATCGTCGCTGCTGGATAGACTCGTGCGCATGCGATCCGCGGAGGCCGCGCGGCTCGCGGGGGTCACTCCGCGGACGCTGCGGCACTATCACCAGCTCGGGGTCGTCGAGGAGCCGCCGCGTTCCGCGAACGGCTACCGCGAGTACTCGATCGAGCATGTCGCTCGCGTGATCCGGATCCGTCGGCTGGCGGACCTCGGCGTGCCGCTCGAGCGCACCCCTGACCTTCTCGATGGCGCCGCGGACGCGGACGCGGAGCTGCACGCCATCGATGAGGCCCTCGCGGACCAGATCGTCCTGCTCGAGCGCCGGCGAGCGGAGCTCGCGGAGATCCGTGCCTCGCGGCGCGCTCCCGATCTCGCGGCGGAGGTCGCACCGTTCGTCGAGGCGCTCACGGACGGGCTTACGGCGGAGCTTGCCGCCCTCGCCACCCACGAGATGGTGCTCGGGTATCAGGTGACGCCCAAGGCGCAGCGCGGCGAGTACGCCCGCGTGATGGCGCCGATCCTCGAGCCCGAGGTGCGGGGCAGGCTCCGCGGTCTCAACGTGCGGCTGAGCGAGATCTCGGACGATGCGTCTGACGCCGAGGTGCAGGCGCTCGCGCGCGACATCGTGCGTTTCAACCTCGACGACCTGCCGCGCACGGATCTGCGCGAGCAGACGGCCTCGCAGGCGCTCGCGCTCGAGGCGGTGGACGCGTACTGGGCCGCGAAGGTGCGGCCCGTCCAGACGAGGGTGATCGCCGCGGCGGGCGCCGCCGTCGCTGCGGAGATGGCCGCGCGGTAGGAGCGGGTCGACGGGCCCAGTCCACAGAATCGAAACGTTTCGGTACACTCGGGGCATGACCATTCGCTTCCCTGAGAACTTCGTGCTCGGCGCCGCCACCGCGTCCTACCAGATCGAGGGCGGTGCGACCGAGGGCGGCCGCGGCGTCTCCATCTGGGACACCTTCTCCCACACGCCCGGAAAGGTCGTCGGAGGCGACACCGGCGACGTCGCGTGCGACCACTTCCACCGCTGGGAGACGGACATCGACATGATGGCCGACCTGGGGCTGCAGGCGTACCGCTTCTCGATCGCGTGGCCGCGCGTGCAACCCACCGGAGCCGGCGCGTTCAACGAGGAGGGGATCGCCTTCTACAAGGGGATCGTCGCGCGTCTCAAGGACAAGGGCATCGCGCCCATGGTCACGCTCTACCACTGGGACCTCCCGCAGGAGCTCGAGGACCAGGGCGGCTGGCTCAGCCGCGACACGGTCGACGCCTTCGTCTCCTACGCCGTCCGCATGGTCGAGGAGCTCGGCGCGGACGTGGAGTTCTGGACGACGTTCAACGAGCCGTGGGTGTCGTCGTTCGTGGGCTACGGCGCGGGTGCGCACGCTCCCGGCCACGCGGACGACGTCGAGGCGCTGATCGCGGCGCACCACCTCAACCTCGCGCATGCGCGCGCCTACCGCGCGATGAAGGCGCTCCGTCCCGAGCTCAAGGTCGGGCTCGTGAACAACTGCCACACGCCTCGCCCGTGGGACCCGTCCAACCCCAGGGACCGGTGGGCCGCCGCGCACATCGACGCCCTCGCGAACACGATGTTCCACGAGCCTTTCGTCGCCGGCACCTACCCGGCCGTGCTGAAGCCGAACACCGCGCACCTCACCGACTGGTCCTTCGTGCACGACGGCGACCTCGAGGAGATGCACGGAGCCGTGGACTGGTTCGGCGTCAACTACTACGCCTCGCACCTCGTGCGCCACAACCCCCACAAGGGCAAGGCCACCTCGGACGTGGCGACGCTGGCCGACGGGCACAAGGCGGGCGCCAACTCGCCGTGGCCGGGCGACGAGGAGATCGAGTTCATGCCGCCGCTCGGCGAGCAGACCGCGATGGGCTGGAACATCGACCCCGACGCGCTGCACGCGCACCTGCTCAAGATCCACCGCGAGACCGGCAAGCCGATCTACATCACCGAGAACGGCTCCGCCTGGGACGATGCGGTGGATGCCGAGGGCCGGGTGAGGGACGACGCGCGCATCGCCTACTTCAGGTCGCACCTTGCCGCGGTGCTCGCGGCGGTGGGCGAGGGCGCCGACGTGCGCGGGTACATGGCGTGGTCGCTCATGGACAACTTCGAGTGGGCGCAGGGCTACGCGAAGCGCTTCGGGATGGTCCACGTCGACTACGACAGCCTGGTGCGCACGTGGAAGGACTCGGCCTACTGGTACCGCGAGACGCTGCGCACGCGCGAGATCGCGCCCGCGTCCGTCGAGATCGAGACGCCCGCGCGCACGTACTGAGGGGCCGCGGCGCTTTCGTAGACTGGCCGCATGCCCTCGAAGCGCCGCTCCTCCAAGCGCCCGTACGGCCAGCCCCATCAGGATCTGGACGTCGAGCGCCTCGCGGGGTCGGTCGGCGCGCGCCGCGAGATCGGGCCGCGCGGCGAGGAGTACAAGGTCGCGGTGCCGCGCCCGAGTGATCGCACGTACCTCTGCCCGGGGTGCAGCCAGGAGATCGACGGCGCGACGCAGCACCTCGTGGCCTGGCCGGCGGACGGGCTCTTCGGGGCCGACGCTGCCGCGGCGACCCGTCGTCACTGGCACACCCACTGCTGGAACACCTATGGGAGGACCCGTGGCTGAGGCCGAGGGGGTCGCCGCAGCGGCGACCGACATGACCGAGATCCGCTCCACGACCGTGCTGCCCGCGGTCCGCGAGGAGATCGAGTTGCGCACCGCGGACGGCCTCACGCTCGTCGGCGAGCTCGCGCTGCCCGCCTCCGGTCGCGTCGCCGCGACGCTGGTCACGATGCACCCGCTGCCCACGCACGGGGGCTTCATGGACTCGCACGTCTTCCGCAAGGCCGCGTGGCGCCTGCCGCACCTCGCGGACGTCGCGGTGCTGCGCTTCAACACGCGCGGCACCTCGTCTCCGCGGGGAAGTTCCGAGGGCGAGTTCGACGGCGGCGTGGCCGAGGCCCACGACCTCCGGGCCGCGGTCGCCTACGTCCACGAGCGCGGTCTCCCGAACGTGTGGCTGGTCGGGTGGAGCTTCGGCACCGAGGTCACGCTCATGCACGGCGCCGAGCAGGACGTCGTCGGCGCGATCCTGCTGTCGCCGCCCCTGCACCGCGCCCAGCCCGCCGACCTCGAGCGCTGGGCGGCGACCGGCAGGCCCGTCACGGCCCTCGTGCCCGAGCACGACGACTTCCTGAAGCCCGACGAGGCGCGCGAGCGGTTCGCGCCGCTCACGCAGCTCGACCTCGTCCCGGTCGAGGATGCGAAGCACCTGTGGGTGGGGGAGAAGTACGTGAGGATCGTGCTCGACGAGATCGTCGCCAGGGTCGCGCCCGGCCGCGCGCCGTTGCCGACGCTCGTGCCCTCGTCCGTGGTGCAATAGAAGCGCGGCGGCCGGTTCGCCGCGGACCGCATTCCCTCACAGCATCGTCGTCCCTACCGCCCGTGACACCGCAACGCTCGTGAAGGAGGAGACCGTGAGCGTGATCCCCGACGGCACCCCGGTGGTGCTGCTCAATGCCTTCCCCGTCGACAGGGCCCAGTGGGACCCGTTGATCGACGCCCTCGCCGACCTCGACGCGATCCCCGGCGACGTCATCTCGTTCGACATGCCCGGCATCGGCGAGATGCCCCTTCCCGATGACGAGCCGTCGCTCGAGCTCATCGCCGACGCCGCCGTGGCGGCCATGCGCGAGACCACGGGACACGAGGCCGCGGTGTGGATCGGGTGCTCGATGGGTGGATACGTCGCCATGGCGGTCGCGGAGCGCCACCCCGGCGCCGTCGCCGGGATCGGGCTGATCGCGACGCGGGCCACCGCGGACACCGAGGAGGCGCACGCGAAGCGTCTCGCGACCGCCGACGCGCTCGAGGGCGCCGCCGGCGCGGAGGACCCGCGTGGGATGGCAGAGGGCCTTGTGGGCACGCAGGGCGCCGCGCGCGACGCGCTCGTCGCCGCGATCGCGGCGAACATCGCGCAGCACAGCGGCGACGGCATCGCGTGGGGGCAGCGGGCGATGGCAGCCCGCCCCGACCGCGTCGAGGTGCTCAAGGAGATGGACGCGCCCGCCGTCGTGCTGGGAGGTGCGCTCGATGGGCTCGTCGGGGCCGAAGAGCTCGAGGTGATGGCTCAGGCGCTCGGCGTCGAGGTGGCCCTCGTCGAAGGCGTCGGTCACCTCGCGGCCTTCGAGGCGCCCATGGAGGTCGCGAGGCTGCTCGCGCCGCTCACGTCGACGTAGCCGCTACTCCTTGCCGAGCAGGTAGCCGCTACTCCCTGCCGAGCAGGCGGTCGAGCGCGATGTCGAGCGGGATCGACTCGCCGTCCCGGCCTCCGCGGCCGAGCTCGAGCGGGGGATCGGACGGCTCGACGCGCGTGCCTCGCAGTCGCTCGAGCACGCCGCCCTGCACCGACATCACGTAAAATTCGCCGTCCGTGCCGACCGCGACCGACCGGTCGCGCTTGAGATACCAGCCCTCGACCTGGGTGCGGTAGGTGCCGCGGCCGTCATACCCGCGAGCCGTGAGCGGTCCCGGCGTCAGGCCCGCCTCGCGCGCCTCCTCGATGAACCGGGTGAGCAGCGTCCTCGCCTGTGCGGCCTCGGCCGCACGGGCGCGCTCGAGGGCCGACGCGCGCAGCTGCGAGTCGTGCGGCTCGGTCCCCGAGGTCATCCGGCTCAGGCCTCGCTGGGCTTCGCGCCAGCCTCGGCGGCAGCCGCCGCGCTCAGCTTCTGCGCCGCCGCGAGGTTCGACACGGGGTCCGAGCCCAGCAGCGACCGAAGGTCGTCCAGGTAGGACGTGATCGACTCGCGCTGGCGGTTGAGCTCCTCGACCTCCTGCGCGGCCATGGTGCGCTCGCGCTCGGAGTCGGAGACCGCCTCCGACATGATCGTCTCGGCGTGCTCGCGCGCACCGCTCACGATCTCGTCGGCGTTGTTGCGCGCGTTCGTGAGCAGGGTGCCCGCGTGGGCCTCGGCCTCGCGGCGCACGACCTCGGCGCGCTCGAGCGCGGCGGAGAGCCGGTCCTCGGCCTCGGCGGCGCGCACCTTCGCATCCTCGACCATCGCCGCGTTCTCGGCGGTCGCCTCCGCGTGGAGCTGGTTGAGGGACTGCTCGGCGGCCTCGCGTCGCTGCACGATCTCGATCTGGAGGTCCTCGCGGGTGCGACGCGCCTCCTCGCGTGCCGCCTCGACGTCCGAGTGTGCGACGGTGCGCAGCTGCTGAGCCTCGGCCTTGGCCTGCTCGACCATGAGGCGCGCCTCCGCGCGGGCCGACGACAGCGCCGCGGCGCCCTCCTCGTCGGAGCGGGCACGCAGCGTGTTCGCCTCGTTGGTCGCGGCGGTGACGATGTCGCGGGCCTGCGCCTGACCGACGGCCAGGGCCTGCTCTGCCTCCTGCTCGGCGGCGTCGAGGGCGGACTGGGCGCTCGCACGGGTCGCGGTCGCGTACTGGTCGGCCTCCGAGCGCGTCAGGCGGTCGTAGGTCTCGGCCTCCTCGCGCAGCGCCTGCGCCTCGTCCGCGGCCGTGGCACGGAGCTCGTCGGCATACTGGTCGGCGGCGGCGCGCTGAGCCTGCGAGTACTTGTCGGCGCCGGCGCGAGTGTCTCGGCTGTAGGCGTCGGCCTCGGCAGCGGTCGCCTGGCCCTGGGCATCGGCGTCGGCGCGCACCGCCTTGGCGTAGGCGTCCGCGTCGCCGCGCGCGGCGTCGATCTCCGCGGCGAGCGCGACGCGCGTGTCGCGCACGTAGCCGTCGGTCTCGGCGCGCGAGGCACGGCTGTAGTCGTTCGCCTCGGCGCGGAGCGCCTCGGCCGCTGCCGCTGCCGCGGCGCGGGTCTCCGCACCGTAGACGTCGGCCTGCGCGCGGGTCGTCTCCGAGTACTGGTCAGCCTCGGTGCGGGTGTCGCGGCCGTAGGCGTCCGCCTGCAGCTTGGTGGTCTCCGCGTAGCTGTCGGCGTCCTTGCGCGTGTCCTTCGCGTAGGCCTCGGCCTGCGCGGCAGTCGTCTCCGCGTAGTTGTCCGCGTCCTTGCGCGTCTCGCTCGCGTAGGCGTCGGCCTGCGTCCGCGTGGTCTCGAGGTAGGTGTCCGCCTCGGTGCGCTTGTCGCGCATGTAGGCGTCCGCCTGAGCCTTCACAGACTCCGCGTAGGTGTCGCCCTCGGTGCGCTTGTCGCGCACGAACGCCTCGGCCTGGGCGCGCAGCGTGCTCGCGTACGAGTCTGCCTCGGTGCGGGCGTCGCGGCTGTAGCCGTCGGCCTGCGCACGCGTCGAGTCGGAGTAGGTGTCGGCCTCGACGCGCACGCGCTCGGCGTGCTGGTCGGCCTCGGAGCGTGTGGCCTTCGAGAACGCGGCGGCCTCGGCAGTCACATGCTCGGCGTGCTGGTCGGCCTCGGAGCGGGTGGTCGTCGCGTAGGAGTCGGCCGCCTCGCGCGCGGCGGCGATCTCCGCGGCGATCGCCGCGCGGTTCTCCTTGACGTAGGTGTCCGCCTCGGCGCGGGTCTCCTTGCCGTAGGCCTCCGCCTCGGCACGCAGCGCGGCGATCTCGCGAGCGCCCGCCTCATGCATCTCGGCGACGGCGGCCTCGGCCTGCGAGCGGATGCCGGCGGCCTCCTCGTTGGCCGCGCGAACGGACGCCTGGCCCTCCGCGCGCAGCGCGGCCGCCTCGTTGTCGGCGGAGTTGCGGATGTCCGCGATCTCGGCGTCCGCAGTCGCACGCAGCTCTGCGACCTCGGTCTCGTGACGCGAGCGCTCCGCGCGAGCCTGCTCGAGGATCTGCTCCGCCTCGCCGCGCAGGCGCTCCGCCTCGGCGTTGGCGGACGAGGTGGTCTCCTCGGCCTCGGCGCGCGCCGACTCGACCAGCTCGGTGGCCTCACGCTGGCTCGTGACGCGCTGCTCGGTGACCTCACGCTCGACCGTCGCGCGCAGCGTGTGAAGCTCGCGGTCCGCGGAGGCCTTGCGCTCGGCAGCGTCACTGTCGGCGGTGGAGACGATGCGCTCCGACTCGCGCTTGGCGCGCTCGGCGACCTCGGCGGCGTGGCGCTCGGCGGCCTCACGGGCCGAACCCGCCTCGTGCTCGGCCTGCGTGCGGATCTCGTCGGCCTCGCGGCGGCTCTGCGCCAGGATCTCTGCGACCTCGTTGTCGGCCCGCGCGCGGATCTGCTGCGCGGCGACGTTCGCCCTTGCGACGGTGTCCTGCGCGTGGGTGTTCGCGCGGGCGACGACGTCGGAGGACTGCTCCTCTGCCGACCGCAGCAGCTGCTCGACGCGGGCACCGAGGCCCTTGTACGTCGGCTGGTCCGCCTCCTTGAGGCTCTTGCTCGCCTCCTCGGCAGCCTTGGCGGACTTCGCCGCCTCCGCGCGGGCCGACTCGGCCTCCTTGCGCGCGGACGAGGCCTCGTCCTCGAGCCTCGCGATGTGAGCAGCGACCGCCTCGCGGTCGAAGCCGCGCATCGTGATCGGGAAGGGGAGGTTGTCCTCGGCCATGCTGGGGGTCTCCTAGGTGCAAGGGGTCGGGGCGCTGTGCGGGGGAGCGTCAGCGGCTCCCCCAAGGGTAGTGCGGCCCACTCAGAACTGACAAAGCGGTCAGGGCCGATGTGTCACCTCTGCGGGTCATCTCCTACAGTAATGAGTGGATATTTGGAGGTTCCACCCTTGAGACTGCGTACAACCGCGCTGATAGCCGGCCTGCTCGGCGTCGTCGCGCTGGTCGTCGGACTGGTCGCTCAGTCGCAGCGACCAGAGTCGACCGTCACGGTCCCCGCGACCGTCGACACCGCTGCCGTGATCGTTCCCGCCGACATGCTGGCCTTCGCCGAGGGCGGCCGCTACGCCGTCGACGGCGAGGGGACGCTGCTGGCCTTCTCCGCGCTGCCGGTGGACCTCGAGGCCTGGGCCTCGGACAAGGTCGTCACCTACGTCGAGGGCATGCCCACGTGGGACGGGCTGACCGCCACGGTCGCCGACATGTCTCCCGCGCCGTCGGCGTCGCCCTCGGCGTCGGAGGAGTCCGACGGTGATGCCAAGGACGACGAGGCCACCGAAGACGAGAAGACGGACGAGAAAGCCACGGACAAGGACACGACGGACGACGCGGCCACCGCGGACGAGGCCGCTGACGGCGACGCCGCGAACGCCGACGACGAGGCCGCGGACGCGAGTCCGTCCGCCTCGTCCGCCGCAGACGAGCCGCAGTACGAGTCGCTCCTGCAGGGCTCGACCGACCTGTGGCGAGACTCATGGACCGGCACGGACCGGCTGTCCGTCGGAGCCGCCGACGTCGAGGTGGGCCTCGACCTGGTCTTCGTGTCGGAGGACGGCTCCCCTCTGACCTCGGTGGACCTCAAGCTGTCGCGCGAGGTCAACGACGCATGGATCACGCCGCTGATCGTGTGGGGCGGGATCCTCACCGGGGTCGGCTTCCTGGCGCTGCTCCTGCTCGTCTTCGACGTCCGTCCCGTGCAGGCGCGTGCGGAGGAGTGGATCGCTCACCGCCAGCGCATCGGCGCGGGGGACGAGGGGCCGAAGCCCGGCTCGCGGCGCGCTCGCCGACTCGAGGGTGCCGCGATCCCCGCCGCCGAGATCACGCCGGAGGAGCAGCCCGAGATCGTGTCGGCCGGGCAGACGGCCCCCGGGGAGCCCGCAGCACCGAGCGGCGACTTCGCCGAGGACGCCGACGCGGTCCAGACCAGCGACGCCTACGCGCCCATCGAGCCCGTGGACACTAAGGCCGCCGATGGCAAGCCCGCAGCAGAGGAGGCGGCCTCGGAGTCGCCCTTCCTGCCCCCCGAGCAGGCCGTCCAGCCCGATGACGAGGAGGAGGACCGATGAGGCGCGCTCTCGTCGCACTCGCGACCGCCGCTGCGGTCCTGGCAGTCGCCGGCTGCACCCCCGAGGTTCCCGAGCCAGTGGCGGCCCCGTCCGTCGAGGCAGCGGCCGCGCTCCAGGAGGAGCAGGCACAGGCCGTGATCGACGACACCTTCAAGGAGCTCAAGAAGGCCGACAAGAAGCTCGACGCCTCCGTGCTCGGCAACCGCGTGGACGGCCAGGCCAAGCGCGCGCGCAAGGCCCAGTACAAGCTCAAGAAGGACAACAAGAAGTACGAGCTCACGGACATCCCGTCCGAGATGCAGGCGGTCTACCTGCCGGCGGCGGGCGAGTGGCCGCGGGTCATGGCGGCCGTCACCGAGCAGCCCGACGACGACCTCACGCCGCTCGTGCTCGTGTGGGTGCAGGAGTCGATCGAGGACGACTACACGCTCGTCGGGTGGGCGCACATGGTGCCCGGTGCGACCCTGCCCTCCATGCCGGGAGCGACGAGCGGCACGACCGTGCTCGACATGGACACGGACACGATCGACCCGACGCCGCAGCAGGCCTATGAGGACTACCTCAAGCTGCTGCGCTCCGGTGCGAAGTCCGATCTGAACGACAGCTTCGCGGACGACACGTATCGCCAGCGGCTGTTCGCCGCGCGCAAGGAGCTGACGAAGACGGCGAAGGAGTCCGACGGCGAGTTCGTCGACACGATCAACCCCGACATGGACGGGACGTTCGCGATCAGCACCGCGGACGGCGGCGCGATCGTGTTCGCACCGCTCACGGTCCGTTCGTCGATCTCCGTCAAGGACGCGACGATCATCATCGCGGACGACGACCAGCCGCTGGTCGACGGGAAGATCAAGCGCAAGGTCACCTACACGTACGCCGACTTCATCGTGATGTATGTGCCTGGTGCCGGCGCCGACACGCTTCCAGGCGTCGTCGCCGCCGACCACACCCTGATCAAGCTCAGCGCTGGCTGAGACCGGAGGTATCCCCGTGACAGACACACCGCTGCCCGACTCCGCGCTCCGCGGAGCCGTGGACCTCGCCGCGCTCGCGAAGGCGCGGGAGGCCGAGCGAGCGCGCGCCGAGCGTCAGGCGTCAGGTGCGCCGACGGCCATCGCGGCAGGCGAGGCGAACCTGCAGGCGCTCGCGGAGCAGTCGATGACGGTCCCGATCGTGATCGTGTTCACGTCGGCGGCCGCGCCCGCCAGCGAGACGCTCGCACTCGACGTCGAGCGACTCGCTGGCGAGATCGGCGGCTTCCTGCCCGCCCGCTGCGATGTGGACGCCGAGCGCGGCATGGCGCAGGCGTTCCAGATCAACGCTGTCCCGGCAGCGATGGCGCTGATCGGCGCGCGTCCGGCGCCGCTCTTCCAGGGTGCGGCGACGGAGGAGCAGCTGCGCGAGGTGCTCGCGCAGGTGAAGGAGGTCGCGGCGCAGGCGGGCATCACCGGTCCCGCCGCCGAGGGAGCTCAGGGCGAGGCCGAGCAGGCCGCCCCTGAGCCGCTCCCGCCGCTCCACCAGGAGGCCTACGACGCGATCGAGCGCGGCGACATGGACGCGGCGGTGGCCGCGTACGAGCAGGCGCTGAAGGAGAACCCGAAGGACGCGGACGCGCGTGCGGGAAGGGCTCAGGTGCTGCTCCTGCAGCGCACGGAAGGCATGGATCCTCAGGAGGTGCGCGCGGCGGCTGCCGCGGCGCCCGACGACGTCGCCGCGCAGCTCGCCGTGGGCGACATCGACGTGCTCGGCGGACAGATCGAGGACGCCTTCGCTCGCCTGCTCGACGTCGGCTCGCGCGTGTTCGGACCCGACCGCGATGCGGTGAGAGAGCGTCTGGTGCAGCTGTTCGACGTGGTCGGGCCGCAGGACCCGCGCGTGGTGCAGGGCCGCCGCTCCCTCGCGATGCTCCTCAACTAGCCATGCCGCCGCATCGACGGCGACGCACGACGGCCGCTCACCCCCGCGGGGGAGAGCGGCCGTCGTGCGTCTGGCGCGAGCGTTGTCGCGACGCGTGGTTCGGGGCCCTGGGGCGTCAGCCAAAGGCGCCCCGCGGCAGGCCGAGGCTGGGTGCGAGAGCTCGGGGCCGTCAGCCCGCGGGCCTCAGGATGACCGCGCCGAGGGGCGGCACCCGCAGAGTGGCGGCGTGCTGCCACCCACGGTGGTGGAAGCTGTCCGCCTCGACCCGGCCGAGGTTGCCCACGCCCGATCCGCCGTAGGCCTCCGCATCGGTGTTGAAGACCTCGTCCCATGCGCCGCCGCGGGGGAGGCCCAAGCGGTAGCCCTCGTGAGGCACTCCCGCGAAGTTCACGACCACCGCGACGGGCGAACCGGCGTCGTCGTAGCGCAGGAACGCGATCGTGTTGTGCTCGGAGTCGTCCGCGTCGATCCACTGGAACCCTGCGGACTCGCTGTCGCGCTGCCACAGCGCGGGGGTGTTCCGGTAGAGGCCGTTCAGGTCCCGGAGCATCGTCTGGACTCCGCGGTGCAGCGGGTCGTCGAGGTGCCACCAGTCGAGCGAGCGGCTCTCGGACCACTCCGCGGCCTGGGCGAACTCGGTGCCCATGAAGATGAGCTGCTTGCCCGGGTGGGTCCACTGGTATGCGAGCAGGGCGCGCACGCCGGCGGCGCGCTGCCAGTGGTCGCCCGGCATGCGGCCGTAGATCGAGCCCTTGCCGTGCACGACCTCGTCGTGGCTGAGCGGCAGGGTGAAGTGCTCGGAGAAGGCGTACATCAGCGAGAACGTCAGCGTGTGGTGGTGATACGAGCGGTGGACGGGCTCCTCCGACACGTAGCGGAGGGTGTCGTTCATCCAGCCCATGTTCCACTTGAGGCCGAACCCCAGGCCGCCGGCGTTGGTCGGCGCGGTGACCCCCGGCCACGCGGTCGACTCCTCGGCGATCATGACGACCCCGGGGGCGGTGCGGTACGCGGTGGCGTTGGCCTCCTGGAGGAACGCGATGGCGTCGAGGTTCTCGCGCCCGCCGTGGACGTTGGGCCGCCACTGGCCGGGCTGCCGCGAGTAGTCGAGGTAGAGCATCGAGGCGACGGCGTCGACGCGCAGCCCGTCCGCGTGGAACTCGGTGAGCCAGTACACGGCGTTCGCGACGAGGAAGTTGCGGACCTCGGAGCGGCCGTAGTCGAAGATGAACGTGCCCCAGTCGGGCTGCTCGCCGCGAAGCGGGTCCGGGTGCTCGTACAGCGGCGTGCCGTCGAAGCGACCGAGCGCCCACTCGTCCTTGGGGAAGTGGCCCGGCACCCAGTCGAGGAGCACGCCGATCCCGGCCTGGTGCATGCGGTCGATCAGGTAGCGCAGGTCGTCCGGGTCGCCGAAGCGCGCGCTCGGGGCGTAGTAGCCCGTCACCTGGTAGCCCCACGAGCCGCCGAAGGGGTGCTCCATCACGGGCATGAGCTCGATGTGGGTGAAGCCGAGGTCGGAGACGTAGCCGACGAGCTCGTCGGCCATCTGGCGATAGGACAGTCCCTGGCGCCAGGACCCGGGATGGACCTCGTAGACGCTCATCGCCGAGCGGTGCGGCTCCGACGCGGCGCGGGACGCCATCCAGACGTCGTCGTTCCACCCGTACTCGCTGGAGGTCACGATCGACGCGGTCAGCGGCGGGACCTCGGTGCGGCGGGCCATCGGGTCCGCCTTCTGGCGCCACTGGCCGTCCTTGCCGAGGATCTCGAACTTGTAGATGGTGCCCTCGCCGACGTCGGGGACGAAGAGCTCCCACACGCCAGACGAGCCGAGAGAGCGCATCGCGTGCCCGCGACCCTGCCAGTGGTTGAAGTCTCCGACCACGCGCACGGCGCGTGCGTTGGGCGCCCACACGGTGAAGGAGGCGCCGCGGACGTCGCCGAGCACGGATGGGAAGTGCCTGATGTTGGCCCCGAGGACGGTCCACAGCCGCTCATGGCGGCCCTCGCGGATCAGATGCAGGTCGAGCTCGCCGATCGTCGGCAGGAAGCGGTAGGGGTCGTCCTGGCGCACGGCCTCGCCGTCATACGCCACGTGCAGGCGGTAGTCCGGGGCCTCGTTGCCCGGGATGGTCACCGTCCACACGCCGTCCTGCTCGTGCTTCGCAGCCCAACGACCCTCGAGCGTCTCGACCTCGACGGAGGCCGCGAAGGGCCTCAGCGTGCGGATCGTGACGCCGGCCTCGGACACGTGCGGTCCGAGCAGAGAGTGCGGGGAGTGGTGTCGTCCCTGCGCGATATCGGCCATCAGCGCGGGGTCGTGGCCCTCAGGCATCACTCGCCTCCCTCTCGTTGGCGAGGCGCGACCGCCTCGCGTGGCGGCGAGCGCCGCCGCCGTTGGTGGTCCCGTTACCCTGAGAGTAGGCCATGGGGGCGGCGCCGCGACAGGGACGGTTCGGCGCGTCGAAGGTGCTCCTGAGTGTCATCGACGCACCGCCGCGACGTGCGACATCGTGCCCGCGGGATCGAGCCGCACGTAGAAGTCGCGGCCCCACGTGAAGGCCGCTCCCGTCAGAACGTCGTCGACCAGGAAGCGGGCGTCGGCGTCCTGCCCGATCGCCTCCATGTCCAGCGTGACGATGCCGTCCTGGACGTGGTGGGGGTCGAAGGACACCGCGACGATCACGGTGTCGGCGCGGCCGGTGGGAGACTCCTCGGCGCTGAGGTGTCGCGAGAAGCACAGGATCTGGTCGTTGCTGGTCTTGTGGACCGTGAGGCCCCTCAGCCGGCGCAGCGCCGGGTGCGACTTCCTCGCGGAGTTCAGCGTGGTGAGCAGCGAGGCGATGCCGTGCTCGTCGGCACGGCTCCAGTCGCGCGGCTTGTACTCGTACTTCTCGTTGTCGATCTGCTCCTCGACGCCGGGGCGGGGAACGTTCTCGACGAACTCGTAGCCGGTGTAGATGCCGTACGACGGCGACGCGGTCGCGGCGAGCACCGCGCGCGCCCGATACAGCGGCGCGCCTCCGCGCTGCATGTCGGGCGTGAGGATGTCGTGCGTCGTCGGCCAGAAGTTCGGCCGCATGTAGTACGAGGCGTCTCCCGAGACCTCCTCGAGGTACTCGCCCATCTCCTTGGCCGTGGGGCGCCAGGTGAAGTACGTGTAGCTCTGGTGGAAGCCCACCTTCGCGAGCGTGTGCATCATCGGGGGACGGGTGAACGCCTCCGACAGGAACACGACCTCGGGGTGCCGCTCGGCGAAGTCCGCCATGAGCCACTCCCAGAACTCGAGCGGCTTGGTGTGGGGGTTGTCGATGCGGAACAGTGTGACGCCCGCGTCGACCCACACGTCGAGCACGTCGCGGATCGCCTCGCGCAGGCCGACCGGGTCGTTGTCGAAGTACAGCGGGTGGATGTCCTCGTACTTCTTGGGCGGGTTCTCGGCGTACGCGATGGTCCCGTCGGCGCGGACCTTGAACCACTCGGGGTGCTCCTTGACCCACGGGTGATCAGGGGAGCACTGGAGCGCGACGTCGAGCGCGACCTCGAGGCCCAGCCCGTTGGCCTTCTTGACGAAGTTCCTGAACTGGCGCATCGTCCCCAGCTCCGGGTGCACCGCGTCGTGCCCTCCCTCGGCGGCTCCGATCGCGTACGGGCTGCCGGGGTCGCCGGGCATGGCCGTGAGCGAGTTGTTCCGCCCCTTGCGGTGGGTGGTCCCGATCGGATGGATCGGCGTGAGGTAGACGACGTCGAAGCCCATGTCGGCGATCGCGGGGAGGCGCTTCGACGCGGTGAGGAAGGTGCCCGACTTCCACTCCCCGGTGCGCGTGTTCTGCTTCGCGCCCTCGGAGCGAGGGAAGATCTCATACCACGAGCTCACGAGCGCGCGCTCGCGCTCGACGTTCAGCGGGTACTCGGGTGACGACGTCACGCCGTCCCGCACGGGATGGGTGCGCAGCACGTCCTTGAGATCGTCGGTGAGCGCGGCCTCGAGGGTCTTCACCGGGGAGAGCTCGCCCGAGCGGAGCGTCTCGCGTGCCGCGACCAGGACCGCTCGCTGGCGCTCGCTGAGCGACTTGTCCTCGAGTGCGCGCTCGAGGAGAGAGACACCGTCGCCGAGCGTGAGCTCGACGTCGACGCCGGCCGGGATCTTCTTGGACGCGGTGTGCATCCAGGTCCCGAACGGGTCCGCCCAGCCCTCGATCCGGAACGACCACCGGCCCTCGGTC
Source organism: Demequina sp. NBRC 110054 (assembly GCF_002090115.1). Lineage (NCBI taxonomy): Bacteria > Bacillati > Actinomycetota > Actinomycetes > Micrococcales > Demequinaceae > Demequina > Demequina sp. NBRC 110054. The sequence goes on along the minus strand of NZ_BBRK01000004.1, from coordinate 2,227 downwards.
CGCGGGAGCAGGATGGCCTCGAAGATCGCGAGGCCGTGGTTGACCTCGTCCATCGGCATCCGCGTCGTCCTGCCGTTCGGATGGGTGACTACCGCGGTCGCGGCGACCGCATCGTGGCCCTCGATGAAGACGGTCGCCCGCAGCGGGAGCGCCTCCGAGATCACCGCCTTGACGGGCCAGCGGCCCTGTTCGAGCGTCGGTTGGACGTCGATCACGGGGATGCGTCCGATGGGCTTCTCACCTGGAAGGGCCATACGCCGAACCTACCGCGAACGTGGCCCCGAGAGAACCTCGGAACGTCCCGAGCGGGGCGGTCAGGCGCTCGCGCGGACCACGAGCTCGGCGGGCAGCGTGATCGACTTGCGCATGCCGCCTCCCACGACCTGCTGGAGGAGCGTGACCATCTCCTCGCTGATCTGCTCCCAGGGCTGCCGCATCGTCGTGAGCGGGGGCTCGAGGCGCTCGGCGAGCCCCGAGTCGTCGAAGCCCGCGACGGCGACGTCCTCGGGCACGCGCAGGCCCGCGCGACGCAGCGCGGTCAGCGCGCCGGCCGCCATGAGGTCGGAGGCCGCGAACACGGCGTCGACGTCCGACGACCTGGCGAGGATCCGCTCCATCGCCCGAGCGCCGGAGTCCTCGCTGTAGTCGCCCTCCTCGACGAGGTCCTCGGAGAACAGTTCGCCAAGCGCGTCAGCGAAGCCCTCGAGGCGATAGCGCCCGCCAGGGGTGTCGTGGGGTCCCGTGATCATCGCGATGCGCTTGTGACCCTGACGGACCAGGTGCTTCGCCATCGTGCGCGCCGATCCCGCCTCGTCGACCGAGACGTGAGGGATCTCGCCGCGGAAGCCCAAAGGGATGCCGCACGCGACGGTCGGGATGTTCCCGGACACGAGCGTCTCGAGCATCGGGTCCGCCTCGTGGGAGGAGATGAGGAGCACGCCGTCCACGTGGCCCGCGCGCACGTACTCCGCGACGTTCGCGCGCTCGGCATCGGTGCCCGCGACGAGCAGCACGAGCGTGGCCCCGCGCGCGGCGGCCGACTCGGCGGCCCCGCGCAGCAGGATCGAGAAGGTCGGATCGGCGAAGAGGAGATGCTGCGGCTCGGTGAGCAGGAAGGCGATCGAGTTGGCGCGTCCCGTCGCGAGCGCCTGGGCATGGCGGTTGACCGTGTATCCGGTGGTCGCGATCGCGCGCTCCACCGCTTCGCGCGCCTCGGGGGAGACCCACTTGCCACCGTTGAGGACGCGGCTCACGGTGCCATGCGAGACGCCCGCGACGGTCGCTACGTCGCGGATCGTCGGCTTTCGCCCGCCGTTGGGAGTGGGTGCCACGCGCACAGCGTATCCGGCCTCACCGGTGTTCGCGACCCTGATAAGGTCGACGCTCTCAGAACGGTCACAGTTGTGTCACGGGCACGGCTCGGACTTGCGTGGCCCGAAAATGACGAGTAAGACTGTGACCGGTCACAGCCGACCCGGCTGCGACTGTGCAACACAGGGCAGCATCCGAGCCCGACCCGATGGAGTGTCATGGCAGACAGCAGTTGGCCGCGCGTCGACGCACTGGCGTACGGCGGCGACTACAACCCCGAGCAGTGGCCTCGCGAGGTCTGGCTCGAGGATGTCGCGCTCATGCGCGAGGCCGGTGTCAACCTCGTCAGCGTCGGAATCTTCTCCTGGGCCATGCTCGAACCCCGCGAGGGCGAGTACGACTTCGCCTGGCTCGACGACATCATCTCCCTGCTGCACGACAACGGGATCTCCGTCGACCTCGGCACCCCGAGCGTGTCCCCGCCCGCGTGGTTCTTCCACGCGTACCCGGAGGCACGCGTCACCGACAAGAACGGCACCGTGATGGGCTTCGGCTCGCGCGGCATGGCGTCGCACGCCTCGCCTGAGTATCGGGAGGCCGTCGCCCGCATGGCGGGCAAGCTTGCCGAGCGCTACGCAGACCACCCCGCAGTGGTCCTGTGGCACATCCACAACGAGTACGGCGTGCCCGTCGCCGAGGACTTCGGCCCGCGCGCCGTCGCCGCGTGGCGGCGGTGGCTCAAGGACCGCTACACGGACCTGGACGGCCTCAACGCGGCCTGGGGCACGGCCTTCTGGGGACAGCGCTACGGCGAGTGGGAGCACGTCGTCGCCCCCGCGGCCACGCCGACCATCGCGAACCCCGCGATGAAGCTCGACTGGGCGCGCTTCACCGACGACCAGCTCCGCGAGTGCTT